>NHLE01000010.1 GCA_002169365.1 Pelagibacteraceae bacterium TMED259
TCATAAATGAATTATTTGGTAAAAATGTGGAGGAGAGCTTATTAGCGGCGGATTTTAAAGTAAAAAAAAATGGCCCAGAAACAGAATTTATTTTTAATCCTTTATCTATTTTAACACCTGGTAAAACCAGAAATATTTTTGATATTTGGGAGTAATTATTTAATTTTAATTATCTTACTTCCAACTTCTATATATCCTGAAGATAATATCTCAGCCCTAACTCCACTTTTATTAATTAGTTTTTTAACTAAATTGGGTGAATTAAGTTTTTTTTGCAAGTAATTGCAAGGCTGACAAATTTCATGTATTTTTAATATTGAGTCATTAATCTTTATTCTTTCGCCGATCATTTCACATATTTTTAAACCTGAAATTATGATATTTCTTCTAAAGTCTTTATGGTCAATATCCGCCCCTATGGAGCTATTAAATGAGTCAATTTCCTCAATATCTATTAATGTTACTTGCTCTTTTTTAGTCTTAAAATTTCCATAATACCTATCATTTACTATTCCCTTATTTTTTTCTAAGTAAGCTTGTTTAACATAGAATGTTTCTTGATCGCTTTTACTAGTGATATTGATTGCTTCAATTATTGGCATTTTTTAAATGTATTTTTATTAATCTATTATATATTTAGTATTACATGAATAACGATACTAATTTATACACTCAAAGAAATATTTTAATTAGAAATTTTTTAATTTTTTCTCGTCTCGCACCTTTCGTAACTAGTCTTATTAGCTCAATATTAATNAATAAAATNTTNTTAAAAGCATCAAANNTAATTAATCTTGATACNATTGTTATTTTTATATCTCTTTACTTGGTTCTATATGTTTTTATTTCTCACACTAAGGGATTATGTGAGCAACTAGCTATAATTAATCAAAAGATTTCTGACTACAACAAATCCTAAATAATATTTAAATTTTTATTTAACCTATGTGCCTTTTAGTCTATAAAAGAACAAAACATGAACAAAAAATTACCTCATAGTTTAAATGAAGAGAACGCCATCCCTTATGCTTTATCAACAGTTTCTGCTGGTTTNCCTTCTCCTGCAGACGACTACATAGAGCATAATCTTAGCTTAACAGAGCTTCTTATTCATAATCATCTATCCACTTTNTTAATGAAAGCTAGCGGAGACTCAATGACAGACGCAGGTATCAACCATGATGATATTTTGGTAGTTGATCGTAGCTTGGAGGCTAAAAACAGAGATATTATCATTGCAATACTTGAAGGTAATTTGACAGTTAAAAGATTACTTATAAAAACAGATGGTTCTATATTACTAAAATCTGAAAACCCACTTTATGCCAATATTCAAATGTCNGAAATGGCTGAATTGGAGATTTGGGGNGTAGTGACTAGCTCAATTCAACAATTTATTAAATAAATGAAAATAGTCGCTCTCGTAGATTGTAATTCTTTTTATGCCTCTTGTGAGGAAATTTTTAAGCCCCATCTTAGAAAAAAACCAGTTGTAGTTTTGTCNAACAACGATGGCTGCGTTATAGCTAGAAGTTCTCTAGCNAAAAAATTAGGAATTAAAATGGGNGTACCTTTTTTTCAAATTAAGCAAATAATAAATCAACATCAGATAAGTGTTTTTTCTTCTAATTACAGTCTATATGGAAATATTTCTTCTAGAGTGATGGGTATCCTTAAAAATTACTGTGATCAGCTAGAAGTATATTCTGTAGATGAGGCTTTTTTGGTTCTAAATAAATATTCTCAAAGAAGTTTCATAGAGAGGGCGGGGGAGATACAGACAGTAATAAAAAAATGGNTAGGGGTTCCTGTTAGCATAGGAATAGCTAAAAATAAAACATTATCAAAAGTAGCTAATCATTTAGCAAAGAAAGATGAATTGGGTAAGCAGATAGTAGAGATCCTAACTAAAAAACAGACGGAGATATCTTTAAAAGTTTTAGATGTAGGCGATATATGGGGAGTGGGNAGTCGTATAGCTTATTTTCTTGAGTCCCAAGGTATCAAATCAGCCTATGATCTATATAAGGCAGACCCCCGATGGATAAGACAACATTTGGGCGTAGTAGGAGAGAGAACTTATCGTGAATTNCACGGAGAAATATGCCTTCCAATCATTGAAAAAACAGAAGCTAAAAAGCAATGTAGGGTTTCTAGGTCTTTTGAAAGTTATGTTTCTAGTTTTAGAGATTTAGANAAACGTATAGTTTCTTATGCTACTAGGGCTTCAGAAAAAATAAGATCAGACCAACTTCAGACAAGGCAAATTACAGTCTTNATTCGATCTAATAGATTTAATCAAATAAACACTCCATATTATGGCTCTAAAACATACAACTTAATATCCCCAACTAATGATTTATTTGAAATAATTAAGATAGCAATTCAAGCATTACAGCAGATATATAGATCTGGTATTAAATATAAAAAAGCAGGAATACTATTATCTGATTTAACACAAGAGGGAGCCTTTAATCGAGATTTGTTTTTTAAAAGAACAGAAGAGGATATTTTAAAAAAAGTTAGGGTGAACAAAGTCTTTGATCGTCTTAATCAACGNTATGGTAGCGGGACTATCTGTGTGGCAAAAGAAAATTATGAGAAATTTTATATTACCAGACGAAAAAATTTAAGCCCCGCTTACACATCAAGTTTTAATGACTTGCCAATCGTAAATTAATTCACAGATGGAATAGCGGACATTGACTCCTCAAAAGCTTTGGTATCAAAAGAGTCTTCAGCTAATTTACCTGAAAAATAATCCATATAAGCCTGCATATCAAAGTGACCGTGACCACAGAGATTAAATAAGATAGCTTTAGATTTACCCTCAACTTTACACTTTAAGGCTTCGTCAACAGCGCCTTTAATTGCATGAGTCGCCTCAGGAGCTGGCATAATCCCTTCAGTTCTAGCAAATTCAATACCCGCTTCTAAACATTCTTTTTGATTATATGCACGAGGTTCTACATGGCCATGATGAACTAAATGACTAAGCATTGGTGCCATACCATGATACCTAAGACCACCAACATGCGTGGGTGAAGGCATAAAATCAGATCCTAGGGTATGCATCTTCATAAGAGGTGTAGATTTAAGAGTATCTCCGAAATCATAAGAGNATTGCCCTTTTGTTAAAGATGGACAAGAAGATGGNTCAACAGCGATAGCATGCACATCTTGCTCTCCTCTAAATTTTCTACCTAAAAAGGGATTACAAAGACCTGAGAAATTACTTCCTCCGCCAGTGCAGCCAACAACNATGTCTGGGTAATCATTTGCTAATTCCATTTGCATTAAAGCTTCTTGGCCAATAATAGATTGATGCATCAGGACGTGATTAAGAACGCTTCCTAGTGCATATTTTGTATCATCATTGGTAGCAGCAATTTCTACTGCCTCAGAAATAGCTATACCTAGAGAACCAGAGCTATGAGGGTCTTTTTCTAATATAGCNCTNCCAGAGTTAGTGAGNTCAGATGGNCTTGCAGATACTTTNCCACCATANCTCTCAATAATAGCTTTTCTATACGGTTTTTGATCATAACTAACTTTTACCATGAAAACTTGAATCTCTATTCCAAACCTAGCACCTGCATAAGATAGGGCAGTCCCCCATTGGCCGGCACCTGTTTCGGTTGCTATTTTTTTAACACCTGCCTCTTTATTATAAAAGGCTTGGGCTAAAGCAGTATTGGGCTTATGACTTCCTGAAGGACTTGCTCCTTCATACTTGTAATAAATTCTAGCCGGAGTATCGAGTGCCTTTTCTAAAGCTCTTGCTCTAACAAGAGGTGTGCATCTCCAACGAGTATATGCATCCAAAACAGGTTTTGGAATATCAATGTATCTCTCTTGTGAAACTTCTTGCATGATTAAATCCATTGGAAACAATGGAGCTAAGTCATCAGGGCCAATTGGCTGTTTTGTTCCTGGATGTAAAGGGGGNCTCATAGGCTCCTTTAGATCCGCTACCAGGTTGTACCATTGTTTCGGCACATCACTGTCTTTTATATAAAATTTACTATCCTCACTCATGATGAGTAGATTTTAATATATTTTCTTGTTAAAAGCAGACTTTTTTTTACTCAGTATGATAACGATTTGAGGCTGCACCCTTACTAAATAAAGGAATAAGCTGTGCTGTTAACACCCCTAATAGTATCAAAAAACATCCAAATATTTGAATAATTGTCAAAAATTGTGAAAGTATAATCCAAGCAGCTAGAGCGCCAAAAACTCCCTCTAAAGAAAAAGTAATAGCGGCGGNAGATGGNTTAACAATCCTTTGTCCTATTACCTGCAAAGTATAAGCTATTCCAACGGACATTACTCCAACNTATAGGATTTCAAAAGACTCCTTTAATATCCCATCTATGGTTGGATTTTCAAAAATAAACATAAAGGGAAGACTATATATAAAGCATAATAAAAACTGTGCCGATGCTAGGCTAAAAGGTGCATCGACGATTTCAAAATATTCATCTATCAAGATGCAATGTAGGGCAAAAAAGACAGCACAAATAATTACTAAAAAGTCCGCAAATTGTGCTTCAAATGAGTTTTCTATGGTTAAGTAATATGAACCGATCAAACAAATAGAAACTGATACCCATATGCTCCAGTGAATTGATTTTTTTAAAAAAAATCTNGAAATAATTGGAACAAAGGGAACGTACAAAATTGTTAAAAAAGCGGCATTTCCAATTTTTGTATATTGCAAGGCATATTGTTGAAGGTAGGAGCCCATTAATAAACAAAAACCAGTTAACAAAATAATTATAATGAGTCTTTTCTTTTTAATTAAATTATTGAATCTAGNTACTTCTTTTAAGGCAAAAGGGAGAACTAAGAACCCACCGATTATGAAACGGATATTCGTAAAAGTTAGTGGACCGACAAATTCCATACCTGTTGTTTGAGCTACAAAAGCGGTACCCCATATTAAGGCGGCNCCTATTAAACATAGGGTTGCGGTAAATTGTTTTGAAAACATTAATAAAAATGGCTCCGCAGGTAGGATTCGAACCTACGACCTGTCGGTTAACAGCCGAATGCTCTACCGCTGAGCTACTGCGGAACGTTGGAACAAACTACAACAATTTTTTAATTTTTCAATTAGCATTTTTGAAATTATTCCTCATCAAAATGTTATTTTACAATATAATTTAAAAATGGATAAGGTGATATCTCCATGTATTTCTATTTGTAAAACAGACCCTAGCACAGGCCTTTGTTATGGATGTGGAAGAAGTATTGAAGAAAAATCAATTTGGAGACANGAAAATACATCAAATGAATGGAAATTAGATAATTTAATCCTTCTTAAGTCTCGATTAACTGGATGGCAATTAACTTCTTTTGAAAAATCCTACGAGTTTAAAATTAAAAACGGTATNTCTTTAATTAAATATAATTTAAGTAAAAATGAAAAAAATTAAAGGATCGTGTTTATGCAAAAGCATTTCTTTTGAAATAATTAATGAGTGTCGATATTCTGTTTTGTGTCATTGTACTATGTGCCAAAAATCTAATGCTGAATTTAGTAACTATACTAAAGTTCAAAAAAATAATTTTAAATTTTTAAGTACGAAAAATTTAAAATGGTTTTTTTCAAGTAAAAATTTTAAAAGAGGTTTTTGTAATAATTGTGGTAGTTCTTTATTTTTTCAATCTCGCCATGCAGATGAAGCCATTGCTGTATCTACTGGCTCTCTTAACTCAAACATCCCAGTCAAGGGTCATATTTTTTATATAGATAAAAAATCTAATTTAACATTTTCAAATAAATTTAAAAAATTTTTAAAGTCCCATAACGGTTTTTTTGATAGTTTTATTTATAAAATCAAATGAATTTAACCATAGTGATTAAAATTATTGGAGTTATTTTATTTATATATTTTTTAATTGTTTTTTATATTTATCTAAAACAACGATCTCTTTTGTATATTCCTAATATTGATAATTATGATGATGAGNCCCTAACAATAAACGCAAAAGAAATCTTTATACAAAATAGCGAAGGTAATGACCTTAGGTCACTNTTCTNCGAGCATCCNATTNCCACCAAAAACACCCTCCTTATGTTACACGGCAATGCTGGCCCTATAGAGAATAGATTTTATAAGATAAATAAACTTGCNAAATATAATCAAAATATTCTTTTAATCTCATGGAGGTCTTANAGTGGTAATAAAGGAGAACCACATGAGCAAGGGTTATACGACGATGCTCTGAGCGCTATTAAATGGTTACAAAACAATGCNATTTCAATTGAAGATATTGTTATATACGGAGAGTCTCTTGGTACTGCTATTTCTATAGAAGTTTCTCAAAACAAACCATTTAAAGGCATAATTTTAGAAGCTCCTTTTACTTCTATGATCGATGCCGCTAAGTACCATTATCCTTATCTACCCGTATCGCTTATGTTAAAAGATAAGTATTTAAGTAAAGATAAAATACATAATTTGATATCTCCAATTTTAATTATGCATGCTAAGGGCGATGATATAGTGCCTNTTTGGATGGGGGAGAAGATGTTTGATTTAGCAAATGAACCTAAAAAAAAATATTTTATTGATGAAGATAAACATTTGGTTACTTATGATAAAGTTTTAATGGACCATATGGATAAATTTTATAATCTATTAAACATCAATGAATAAATTTCAAAATCTTCCTGATTTGTTTTTTACTAAGGCTAATTTAAATAGCAATAAAGAACATCTACTTAAGTTGGATAATTCATCCAATCAAATTAAAAGNCTTAAATGGTCTGATACAACAAATCTTGTATATAAAATACATAGTTTTTTAGAAAATAAAAAATTATCAGATTTTGATAGAGTTTTNTTAGTTTCTGAAAATAGNCCAGAGTGGATGGCCTCAGATATTGCNATCATGTCAAGTAAGCTAGTGGCTGTTCCTAATTATATTACTTATACTTCANGAGATTTTGAACATATCTTAAATGACTCTAAGCCCAAGGGTCTGATAGTTTCAAATAAGAACCTTCTTGATACAATCTTAACCGNATCTAAAAAAATTAATTATGAATTAGGCTTTATTTTATGTTTTGAAGATTTTGACAATCCTAACATCCCAAATCTCTCTTTCTTGAATACCATAAATAGTAATTATGCTAGCGAGCTTACTAAATACAAAGACATCCAAAGATCAGATCCTGCTTGTATTATCTATACCTCAGGTACACAAGGCTTACCTAAGGGTGTTGTTTTAAGTCATGGGGGCGTCCTAAGTAATTGTGAAGGTGCTTATGAATTATTAGAAAGTTTAAAAAGTTCTGANCTGACATTTCTGACTTGGTTNCCCCTCTCTCATTCCTATGAGCATGTTGTTCAATTTGTTCAAATAATGATGGAAGCTAGAGTTTTTTATAACAAGAGTATTGAGACTTTACTCCCAACGATAAAGATAGCCAAACCTCATATTATGACTGCAGTACCAAGGTTTTATAATAATCTTTTTGCNAAAATGCAGATAGGTTTAAAGAATCAGTCAAATTTTAAACAAAGTTTATTCAATAAAACNATTTTATTAGGCACAAAAAAATTACATGGTCAAAAACTAAGCATAAATGAAAANATATTAAATATTTTGCTTGATAAATTAGTTAGATCAAAAGTTAAAAACAATTTTGGTGGAAGGTTAGAGGCATTTGTCTCTGGTGGAGGTCCACTTGACAGCAGGGTAGGTGAAGCCCTCAATGCNTTAGGATTAAAAACGTTACAAGGCTATGGNCTGACAGAAACATCCCCTGTCGTTAGTTGTAACCCCTTACAAAAAATTAAAGTTGAAACTGTAGGTCCGATTTTTCCAGGTGTAGAAGTCAAATTAGCCAATGATGGTGAAATTTTAGTGAGAGGTGAAAACCTAATGATTGGCTATTGGAANAATATAGAGGCNACTAATGAAACCATAAAAGATGGATGGTTGCATACAGGTGATATTGGTGAATTTGACAATGAGGGGTATCTAAAAATAACAGATCGTAAAAAAGATATTATAGTCTCCCTTGGAGGGGACAATATTGCGCCTTCTAAGATTGAAAATTTATTGACTCTTTCATCGGACATTGAGCAAGCATGTGTNTTTGGNGAGCAAAAAAATTATATAGCTGCTTTAATTATTTTAAGTACTGAGAGTAAGGCGTTAAATGATGATATTCAAAATTATATAAATGAAATAAATAGTAATTTAACTCAACCAGAAAAAATTAAAAAATTTCAAATTATTAATGAGCCTTTTTCAATTGAAAATAATTTAATGACACCTACCATGAAGGTTAGACGCCATGAGGTTGAAAAAAAATATGCTGAAATTATTAATCAGTTATTTTAATGCAACTTTTTGCTGCTATAGATTTTGAAACCTCCTCTAGTGAAAGAAATTCTGCTTGTTCCATAGGGTATGTAATATTCAATCAATCAAAAATTATTAAAAAACAATCATATTTAATTAAACCGCCTAAGCCTGAAATTCAATTTACTGAAATTCACGGATTAACATGGGACATGTTAAAAAAAGAAAAAACATTTGATAAAGTTTGGAAGCAGGTAGAGATAGAGCTATTAAGCGTGGATTATTTTTTCGCCCATAACGCACCCTTTGATAGATCGGTTCTTCATTCGTCCTGTAATTATTATAATATTGATCTCCCTCCCCAAGAGTTTAAGGATACGGTTATTTTAGCCAGAAAATATTGGGATTTTGAAAATAATAAATTGAACACAGTTTGTAAGCATTTACGCATACCCCTCAATCATCACGACGCACTTTCTGATGCGAAAGGATGCGCTTTAATTGCCATAGAGGCTTTCAAAAAAGGTTATGTTATTTAAAATTTCTTTCCTATATAGGCCATCATAGAAAATATCAGAATAAGAGTGAGACTTAGATATACCAATATATTAATAGAATTGGTTTGATCTAATAATATGCCATATAAAAATGGCGATGAGGCTGATGCAAGCACTCCAAAAAAAGTTAATAATGCTTTAATTGAACCTAAGTTATTCACACCATACATCTCTGCCCATAGCGAGTTTGATATATTTTCAGTAAAACCATTTGAAAATCCCAGACCTGCCATATAGAGGTATAAAATATAAACATGATTAGAGAATAGCAGTGATGCTAATATTAGTGCCATTGGAATGAGATGGAAAGGAATTAACTTTCTCCCAGTAAATTTATCAACTAACAAACCTGAAAAAATTGACCCTATTAATCCACTTACAGCAAAAAAAATAAAACTTTGAGCTAAATTCATCATCGTCCAAGATTTTATATCAGCTATAAAAACTTGGTGAAAAAGAAATCCTGTAACCGTAAAAGACATTAAAAGAGACAGGGGTAAGTAAATATAAAATTTAGTATCTTTTAATACATCTCTTCTTCTCCACGATACTTGTTGAAGCTCAGTATTGATATTTAGATTTTTTTCAATTTTAAAATTATTATTTCTTAATAAAAAATAAAAGCTCAAACCAAGTATGACAAAAACAAATATTGATGAGCTAAACCATGTTAACCTCCAACCAATTGTCAAAATCAAAAAAACTATAATAATTGGATAAATCATTTCTCCTATGTAAAAACCAAAACCTGAAATAGCCAGGGCCTTTCCTCGATTTGTATTAAAATAGCGTGCGATAGTTGTCCTAGATGTATGCCCCATAAGACCTTGTCCGAATAGTCTCAAAAAATAAATAGTTAAAAAAAGAAAAAATACATTAAATACTAAGCTTGCCATTAAACATGCAATTGCCATTCCAAAGACAATAGTCAGTGTATATTTCTTTAAATTTACAGTATCGATTAACTTTCCAGCCCAAATTATTGTTATTGCACTTAACACAGTGGCTATTGAGTAAATACTGCCAAATTCTGTATTACTGAGATTAAAAGTAGCTCTAAAATCGTTACTAAAAAGTGAGATAAAAAAAGTTTGACCAAACCCAGATGAGAAGGCTATTAAAAAACCAAAAAATAAAAGATTAAAATTTTTATGAATAAAATTGAACAAAACTTATGGGATATTATGATTAAATCTCAATTTAGCAATTATATTACGAGAGGTTTACATATGAGTACAATGAAACAAACCCTTGATGAAAGTAACTCAAAGGTTAAAAGCATTTATCAAGATATTCGCGATTCACGCAAGACGAACTATATTGGAAATTTTTGGAGATACCTTGCTTTTGACCCCTTGTTGCTTAAAAGCGTCTGGGAAGATGTTAAAAATTTGATGGTTAAAGATACTGTCATTGATAAAAAGACTAAGGAAATGATTTATATGGCAGTTTCTATTACGAATAACTGTAGCTACTGCACACACTCTCATACGGCTACAGCCAAAAAATTAGGATTGACTATGAAAGAACATTCTGAATTTTTAAGTATTGTGGCTTTAGCTGCAAAAACAAATCAATTGGTTAATGGATTACAAGTACCTATTGATGATGTTTTTGATGCTGATAAACAAGATTAATGGAGTTTCTTATTTGGTTTTGGAATGCAGGTGAGCTTTTAATGTTTTTAGGTATTTCTATCATCGTTATTGGTTTAATATTTTATAAAAAGAAAAAATAATCAGGGCAGGGGGTAGTTTATGTGGGCGTTCATTCTCTTTTGTATATCGTTAA
>NHLE01000037.1 GCA_002169365.1 Pelagibacteraceae bacterium TMED259
TTCCCCCCGGGAGATAAATCCATTAGTCATCGTATATTAATACTCACTGGACAAGCCGTTGGAGAGTCTCAGATCTCTAACCTTTTAGAGGGCGATGATGTTTTAAATACACTTAAAGTCATGAAAATGTTGGGGGCAAATATAAAAAAAAAAGATGGGAAATATATTGTTTTTGGACTTCCTCCAGGCGCATTATTTGAACCCACTAAATCTCTTGATTTTGGAAATTCTGGAACAGGAATAAGACTTTTATCAGGAATTATCTCTTCAAATAATATAAAAGCAAAATTAATAGGAGATAAATCTCTCAGCGCTCGTCCAATGAGAAGAGTTACCGATCATCTTAAAAAAATTGGCGCCATTATAAAACTCCGAAAGGACTCCTTCCCTCCAATAAGCATTCAAGGAGTTGGCGATGCGGTACCTTTCAAATATGATATATTAATTCCCTCAGCTCAAATTAAGAGTGCCATCATGTTATCTGCTTTAAATACAAAAGGATTAGTAGAAATAAAAGAGTACAAATCAACTAGAGACCATACTGAAAATATGCTCAAAGCAATGGGATACAATATTCGGGTCAAAGAAGATTTAACTCATCGATATATTAAGATGAAAAATGATAAGGATTTAAAAAATATCAAATATAATGTTCCAGGCGATCCATCATCAGCAGCTTTTTTTATAACAGCTGCATGTTTAAAACCTGGGTCAAAATTAGTTATCAAGAATATGCTTTATAATAAAACTCGAATTGGATTCATTAAAACGTTAAAAAAAATGGGAGCTGAAATTCAAGTTATCAATAAACGCAAAGTTAATTTTGAAATTCTAGCCGATTTGAAAATTGATCAAAAAAAATTTTTAAAGCCAACAATTTTGGAAGCAAACGATGTTCCTTTACAAGTTGATGAAATTCCAATTTTGTCTATTGCAGCCTCCTTTGCTGGTGGAAAAAGTGTTTTTAAAGGGCTTAAAGAGTTAACTGTTAAAGAAAGCAATAGACTAGAACTAGTTCACCAAAATCTGAAAAATATGGGTGTTAAGTCTGAAGTAAAAGGATTTGATTTGCATATTTATGGCAACTATGAGTTAAAAAAAGGAGGAGCAAAAATAATCCATCATCACGATCATCGCATAGTGATGTCCTTTTATATAGCAAACTTAATTTGTATCAAAAATAACGTTATTAAGGATAAATCGAGTGTAAAAACAAGTTATCCGTCTTTTTTCAAAGATACTGGAAAATATTTCCATTAATTTTCCTTGAAAAAGACCTATAAAACTTTAAAAAAACCTCACTACTTTGAAAGGTAAATAATGACATATGATATCTAATGACGATTATAGCAAACTGCTAGACCAACAATTCGAAACCAAAAGTAATATTTCTGCAAATAAAATAATTTCTGGAACAATTTTAAAAGTCAGCGATCAATACGTGACCGTTGATATTGGATACAAAAGCGAAGGGCAAATCCCTAAAGAAGAATTTCAAAATACCGGATCCTCTGATGATTTAAAAGAAGGACAAGCAATTGAAGTCTTTATTGAAAAATTAGAAGATAGAGAAGGAAATGTAAGGCTCTCTCATGAAAAAGCTATCAAAATGAAATCATGGGAAAAATTACAAAAACTTTATGATAATAAAGAGAGAGTTAAAGGCTTTATTGTGGGTAAGGCAAAAGCAGGTTTATATGTAAAGATAATGGGAACCAATGCCTTTCTTCCATTAAGTCAGATTGATGTTAGACCTGTCAGAGATGTCAGCCATTTAATTAAAACAGAAGAGACTTTTGAGATCTTAAAAATGGATTACTCAAAAGGTAATATTGTTGTCTCTCGAAAGGCAATACTAGAAGAAAAACAAAAAGTTATAAAAAACGAAATTTTAGAAAAATCTAAAACTGACTCAGTTGTCAATGGTAGAGTTAAAACTTTTACTGACTATGGAGCTTTCGTAGACCTTGGTGGGATAGATGGCTTAGTGCATTTGAGTGATATATCATGGAGTAGAATTGGTCACCCCTCAGATGTTTTAGAAGTAGGTAAAACTTATGAATTTAAAATCCTTAAGGTATCTGATGACTCAGATAAAATTAGTCTTGGTTACAAACAACTTAAAGATGACCCTTGGGCTAAAATTGAAGATAAAATAACTCTTAACGAAATCTATGATGGTAAAATTACACACATCACTGACTATGGAGCTTTTGTCCAATTAACTGAAAAAGATTTAGAAGGACTAGTCCATTCGAATGATATTAGCTGGACAAAGAAGAATATCCACCCTAACAAAATTTTAGAAGTTGGGTTTAATATTCGCGTTAAAGTTCTTGAAATTGACAGAGAAAAGAAGCGTATTAGCTTAGGCATCAAACAAACAGAAGCCAATCCTTGGGAAAATATTCTTAGTGAGTATAAAAAAGATCAAACAATTGAGACTGAAATTAAAAATATCACTGAATTTGGTATTTTTGCAAAGTTAAACGACAACATTGATGGTCTAATTCATAAAAACGACTTATCATGGACTGACTCCAATGGTGACAGAACTCTAAAGAAATATCAAAAAGGTCAGAATATTGAAGTTAAAATTCTTGAAATTGACCCTGAGAAGGAGAAAATTAGCTTTGGTATCAAACAATTAACACCAGATCCTTTTCATGAATTTTTTAAAGATAAAAACAAAGGCGATATTGTCTCTGCTACAATCACCAAGATCAGCAACAATGGTATTGATGTGGAAGTTGCAAATTTTATTGAAACAACAATTCGAAGAAAAGAACTCTCAAAAAATAAAGAAGAGCAAAATATTTCTCGTTATAATGAAGGTCAAAAAATTGACGCTAAGATTAGCTCCGTTGACTTAACTAATAGAAAGTTTGCTTTATCAATCCGCCAATTAGAAATTGATGAAGAACAAAGTCTGTTAGAAAAATATGGATCAAAATCTTCCGGTTCAGTTTTAGGTGATATTTTAGGTAAGGCTTTGGATGAAGACAAGGACACCAAAGCAGAATAAATCAGACCTTTTAAAGTCCTTTTTGCAATCTGAAAATGATTTAACTCCACAGATCAATGAAGCTATTTTTAATAGGTTCTTTGATCTGCTGGAAGAGTCATTAACAAAACATCAAACAATTGAATTAAGAAACTTTGGAGTGTTCCGATCAAAGTTAATGCCATCACGCTACGGCTCTGATCCCAGAAATAAAAANAAAANNTATATNCCNNCNAAATGGAAAGTNNCNTTTAAANTNAGTNAAAATTTNAATAGAAANCTNAATGAAGAAATTTAAAGCATTTATTGCCCTTGATANTAAAACAAATATAGAGAATTTACGTGTTGTAAAAAAACTCTATCCCTATGTTTATGGATTCAAAGTTGGTTATCGCTCTTTTTATAACTCTAATGCTGATAAACTAATAAAAGAAATCAAAAAAAANAAATCAAAGCTTTTTCTAGATCTAAAACTCCANGATATCCCCAATACAGTAGGCAGTGCAATTGAATCATTATCTAAGATAAATCCAGACTTTTTAACAGTCCATATATCAGGTGGGAAAACAATGTTGGAATATGCATTGGCTANAATCAAAAAGAAAAAATTGAAAACAAAGCTATTGGGTGTCACTCTTTTGACTAGCCTTGACAGCAAAGATAGTCGAGGAATTTATGCTGAAGATAATACAAATAAACTAGTTAAAAAATTTGCTACTTTAGCCANTAAATCAGGAATAAATGGAATAATTTGTTCAGGCAATGACCTATTAGAGGTGAAAAAATTTAAAAATTTAATCAAAATCACACCTGGAGTTAAAATGTTCAGTAGAAAAGATGATCAAAAAAGAGTTACCTATGTTCATGAGGCTCTTGATTCAGGTGCAGATTATGTTGTTATTGGTAGAGAGTTAATAAACAACAAAGATCCTCGATCTCTACTTCAAAGCTATTATGAAAAAAATCAAAATCAAAATTTGTGGACAAANTAATCCAGCAATAATTGAACATTGTTTGAATATTGGAGTTGATCAACAAGGTTTAATTTTTTATGAAAAAAGTCCAAGAAACCTAGAATATGGAACTCTGCAAATAATTAATCAATATTTTCAAAGTTATAAAAACAAATTTGTAGGAGTTTTTGTAAATCCGACACTTAAAGAAATTGAAGAGAAGTTAAATGTGTTTGACTTCAATACTATTCAATTACATGGAAGTGAAANCCAAAGTACTATTNATGAAATATATCATCATTTTAAAAAAGATATTTATAAATCAATCTCTCCAATAAATTTTCAAAATACAACTCTTAAAAATGTTGTAAAATTCTTAATTGAAGGTGANCCCTCTAAAAANGATCAACCTGGAGGTAATAATAAAACTTGGNATTGGAATGACTTTAAAAACTCTCAAGATCTACCCTTCATTTTATCAGGAGGATTGAATCAAGATAATTTATCTCAGGCAATTAACTTAACAGGTGCTAATTTTGTTGATATAAATTCAGGCGTAGAAAAAATACAAGGTGAAAAAGACCTTTCATTAATTGATAGCTTAATTTCATCCCTAAAAAATGAATAGATATAATGAACCAAATACTCTGGGCCGCTTTGGCGATTATGGAGGNATGTATGTCTCAGAAACATTAATGCCTTTACTTCTTGATCTAGATAAATCTTATCAAAAGATTCAAAAAGATAAAAAATTTCAAAAAGAACTCTCTGATTTATTTAAAAATTACGTTGGAAGACCTTCCTCTCTTCATTATGCCAAAAATTTATCCTCATACATTAATGGACCTAAAGTTTATTTTAAAAGAGATGAGCTAAATCATACGGGAGCTCATAANATTAATAATTGTCTTGGNCAAATACTACTTGCTAAGAAGATGGGTAAAACAAGAATTATTGCTGAAACTGGCGCTGGTCAACATGGGGTTGCAACTGCTACAGTTTGTGCTTTATTTGGGCTCCCATGTAATATTTATATGGGATCAAAAGATATTGAGCGTCAAAAACCAAATGTTTTTAGAATGAAGCTATTAGGAGCTAATATCATTCCAGTAGANTCAGGAAGTAAATCTCTAAAAGATGCNATGAATGAAGCNTTACGAGATTGGATTAAAAACGTACGAGATACTTTTTATATTATTGGTTCAACTGCTGGTCCTCACCCATACCCTAAAATGGTTCGAGACTTTCAATCAATTATTGGAAAAGAAGCTCGTGAGCAAATTTTAAAAGCTGAAAAAAAACTTCCCGACTATCTTATTGCTTGTGTGGGTGGTGGTTCAAATGCAATGGGTTTATTTTATCCTTTTCTTAATGATAAAAAGGTAAAAATTATTGGAGTCGAAGCAGCTGGGAAAGGCCCTAAAACTAATCAGACAGCTGCTACAATGACTTCTGGTACGCCTGGNATCCTCCATGGGAGCTATAGCTACGTACTCCAAGATAATGATGGGCAAATTAAAGAAGCNCACTCTATTTCTGCAGGACTTGATTACCCAGGTGTAGGACCAGAACATTCTTACTTAAAAGATATAAAAAGAGCTAAGTATTTNGGCGTAACCGATAAAGAGGCATTAAGTGCTTTTCAATTATGCTCTAAATTAGAGGGAATTATCCCAGCTCTCGAACCCTCTCACGCATTAGCCTACCTTATAAAAGCTTTTAAAAATAAACAAAAAGGTAAAACAGTGATTTTAAATTTATGTGGTAGGGGTGATAAAGATTTATTTACCGCCGCAAAAGCAATTGGATTTGATGCAGATGAATAGATTAGACAGCCTACCCTCAAAAAAAATTTTATCATTGTTTATGACCTGTGGCTTCCCTAACCTCTCACATAGTAAAAAAATTTTTCAAGAAATTTTATCCCATCAACCTGATATTATTGAATTTGGTCTTCCTTTTTCAGACCCTATGGCTGATGGTCCTGTTATTCAAGAGTCTAGCAAGATAGCCTTAAAGGCTAAAATTACCACTAAGCAATCTCTAAGTCTTATCAAACAATTGCGAAAAGAAAGTAATCAAACATCTTTTGTAATTATGTGTTATTTAAATACGGTTCAAAAATATGGAGTCAAAAAATTCATATCAGATATCAAAGGTGTAGTTGATGGGATTATCTTAGTTGATTTACCTTTTGAAGAAGAAAATGAAACTAAAAAACTTTTAGATCAAAATAACGTTCATTTAATTAAACTTATATCTCCCATGACAGATAAGGCAAGATCACAACGCTTACTCAAAGAAGCTAAAGGATTTGTTTATTATATATCTGCAACAGGAATTACTGGATCTAATAAACTTGATTATTCAGAAATTAATAAAAATGTATCTTCTCTCAAAAAACAGACAAAAACCCCTGTGCTTGTTGGTTTTGGAATAAAGTCTCGAAAAGATGTACTTGCTATATCTAATAAAACTAATGCTGATGGAATAATTATTGGATCTGCTCTTATAAAATTATATTTTGACTCCAAGATGAATTTTAAAAAATATCTTATAAATTTGAGAAAGTTTATTAACGAGGTGAAAGTTTAAACATGAATTGGTTAACAGATTTTGTAAAACCAAAATTAAGCTCTTTAGTAAATAAAAAACAAGAAAATTCTGATCTTTGGACTACATGCTCAAAATGTAATCTTATGCTCTATAAATCAGAGCATGAAAAAAATTTATATGTTTGTAGCCACTGTGATCATCACCTTTACATTGATTTTAAAAGTCGTTTCGAACAATTATTTGACGATCAACACTATGATTTGATTGATATNCCTATAGAAAATAATGANCCNCTTCAATTTAAAGATATTAAAANATACACTGATCGACTGAAAGCCGCTCAACAAAAAACCAATCAAAAAGATGCAGCCATTTTAGCAACCGGTAAAATTGGAGGNCAAACAGTTTGCATATTTCTTTTAGATTTTAGTTTTATGGGAGGTTCAATGGGACAATACGTAGGTGAAGCCTTTAAAATTGGTTGCCAAAAGTCTGTAGAACTTCAATGCCCTTTTATTTCTATTGCATCATCGGGTGGCGCTAGAATGCAAGAAGGAATCGTAAGCTTGATGCAACTTCCAAAAACAGTGGCTGCTGTTAATTTATTAGATCAAAAAAAAATACCATTTATAAGTATTCTGACCCATCCTACTACCGGAGGTGTTAGTGCCTCTTTTGCAATGCTTGGTGATATCATAATTGCTGAAAAAGGAAGTATGATTGGCTTTGCNGGCAAAAGAGTCATAGAAAAAACAATCAATGAACAACTTCCTGAAGACTTCCAAACAGCTGAGTACCTTCTCGAACATGGGATGATTGATATGGTAGTCCATAGAAAAGAATTACGTGAAACACTTTCACGAGTTCTATCATTTCTTAAAAAATAAATTCTTTGAAAGACCCCATCTTCAGAAGGCTTTTACAGCTTCATCCTAAATTTTCAGATTTATCTCTTGGCCGCATTAATCAACTATTAAAGAAAATTGATTTTAATGAAAAGAAATTACCAAAGGTTATCCATATTGCTGGGACGAATGGTAAAGGATCCACTGCTGCAATTTTAAAATCTATCATTAACCAACATGGTTATTCTACTCATGTATATACAACTCCTCACCTAGTTAACTTTAATGAACGTATTCAATTAAACTCTAAAAATATTTCTAATAAGAAGTTATTGGAATACCTTCGTTATTGTGAAAAAAAAAATGAAGGAAAGCTTATAACNTTTTTCGAAATTACTACTGCTGCCGCATTCAAAGCCTTTCAAGATCATAAAGCTGACTTTTTAATTTTAGAGGTTGGGTTAGGAGGGAGGTTTGATGCTACAAATATCATAAAACTTCCAAAATTTGCAGCAATTACACCAATTTCAATTGATCATCAGGATTTTCTTGGAAACTCTTTGAATCAAATTGCTTTTGAAAAATTAGGGATACTCAATAATAAGAGTATTAATTATATAAATAAACAAAAACCAAATGTAATGAATTTTATTCATTCAGAAATTAAAAGAAGGAAATTAAAAGCTGAGTTTTTTGGAAATGATTGGAAAATTAAATCTAACCACTATTTATCAGATAATATCAATATTGATTTATCTTATCTCAGCCTTCGAGGAAAACATCAAAAAATAAATGCAGGTCTAGCAATACATTTAGCTAAAAATATTCTCAAAGATAAATTAAATATAACTCAAACTCATAAAGCTCTCTCTCNTTGTCAATGGGCTGGTAGAATGCAGCCAATTACAAATGGGTTATTCTTTAAANAACTAAAGAATTTTAAAGATATAACTTTAGATGGGTTTCATAATATTGATGGTATGAACACACTAATTAAGAACCTTCCTATCAATCGAAAAATTTTGATTTGCTCTTTTCTGAATAATAAAAAATATACCCAAATGTTGACTAAGTTATCTCAAAACTTCCAAAAAATTATAGTGATTCAAATGAATGAAGAGAATTCAATTACAGAAAAAGACCTTCCAATTAATTTGGAATTGATATTTTGTTCATCTTTAAAAAGTTCTTTGAAACTAATTAACCAATATTCTAATTCTCANACATCAATCTATTTTGGTGGTTCATTATATTTTATTGGAGAGTTTTTAAAATTAAATCAATCCAAGAAACTAAATCAATCTAAGTGAAATTTAATCATCTTTTTATTACNCTTGTTGTCATGTTCTTATTTGGTAGCTCCTACCCTGTAGGAAAAATAGGCCTTAATCAAGAACTGTCTCCTTTAATATTCTCGCTCATNAGAATTTTAATGATGGTAATTTTTCTATTTCCATTTTTAAGGNTTAGNAGTATTAAAAAAGCTAATTTTAAATTTGTGTTAGTTTATGGGNTTCTCATGGGGTTAGGACTATATCCACTCATGTATCTCTCATTAGCACAAACTACCTCAACCTCTTCNATGATNCTAGTNATGCAATTTTCAATTCCATTTGGCGTTATCGCAGGATCAATTTATTTAGGAGAAAAGGTTTCTCAAAAAAGATGGCTATTAATAAGTCTAGTTTTATTTGGTTTGGCAATTATTTGCTTTGACCCTATTGTTTTACAATCACCCTATAGTTTAATTTTAG
>NHLE01000038.1 GCA_002169365.1 Pelagibacteraceae bacterium TMED259
AGTATCTTGAGTCTAAAAAATTTTCTGATGAATTTATTAATAATCACTTTTTACCATTAATTTCTAGCATCTGGTCCACGCCAGATTCAAACTCTCTAGATCAACCTCTGAGTAGTATCATTAGTTTTTTCCAAAACCATAAGCTATTTAATTTTACAAACCGCCCTCAATGGAAAACAGTATCAGGTGGATCACGTAATTATATTCAACGACTTACAAAGGATGCAAAATTTCAAATAAAAAAATCTATAAAAATTCAAAAAATATCAAGATCAAAAGGAATATCCCTGCAAACATCAAGTGGAGAATTTAATTATGATTATTTAATTTTAGCTTGTGCACCTCATCTTTTTTTAAATGTCATGGATCAAAAAAGCGACCAAGAGATAAATATTCTTAATACGTTTCATTTTCAAAAAAATTTAGCACAACTGCATAATAATTCTTCTTTAATGCCCCCTCATAAAGCTGCTTGGTCAAGTTGGAACTTTCATACNAATNATAATAACCAATGCACGTTGAGTTATTGGATGAATAAACTTCAACCTCTCAAGACTAATGATCAGTTTTTTGTATCTCTCAATCAAAATCAAGGCTTGAATCTTTATCAAACACTATACGAACATCCAATTTTTTCCTTAAAAACNCTACAATCTCAAAAAAATATTGGCCAAATCCAAGGATTTCAAAATACATATTATGTTGGTAGNTATTTAGGATATGGGTTTCATGAAGATGGAATTCAATCATCTCTCAAGGTTTGTGAAAAATTGAATGTTCATNTAAAGAATTTTACAAATGCAGATACATCTAGAATTCAATGGAATTAGACATAAGCCATAGTATCGGTCAGGGAGTCATCGTNCATAAGAGGACAAAAGATACCAAAAACTTTTTTAAATATAAGGCCCCTTACTTATGCATAAATTTGNATCAATCTAAAAAAATTCATCCTTTTATTTCATTTAATCGCCTTAACATTTTCTCAATTTTTTTTAAACAACATGGTTATCGAGATAAAAAAAAGAACTTAGTCACNTTTATAGAAGATATTGCTAGTAAGCATCAAATTGATTATGAAACAGTAAGTTTTATAACTATACCCTCAATCTTGGGTTACTCTTTTAACCCAATTAGCTTTTATTTATTTCTAGACAATAAACAATCCTTAAAAGCGATCCTTTATGAAGTGAAAAATACTTTTGGTGANCAAGTTCACTATCTCTCATTAGGAGATTTCTTTAATAAAAACTTTAAAAAAAATATGTATGTATCGCCTTTCATTGAAATGGATTGNAATTACAAAATTTCNGTAAAATTATCNGAAAAAAGTAAATTCTTTTGCTCTATTAACCAATTTGACAATCAAGATAAACAAATATTTTTTGCATCCATTAATCTCCAACTCAAACCTATTAATACTGCAAATGTTATAGTCTTCTCTATAGCAAATATATTCGGAAGCATTAAAGCAATTTTACTTATTCATTATCAAGCAATCAAACTATGGTATAAGAAAAGTAAGTTCTTTAAATATTCCCATGGTGTAAAAGATAATCTATACTTAGATTAAATTGGAGGATTGAGATTTGATAGCAGATCGCTATATCAGAAAAGTATGCACTAAGATTCAATATGGTGTTTTAAATTTAGATGTAAAAGGTAAGAAATACTTTTTTCAAGGTAGTTCTCCTGGACCTGANGTAAACTTAACTGTTCACCGTTTGAGTATGCTTTGGGACCTTTATTTCAGAGGCTCTGTAGGGTTAGGAGAGGCTTATATAAAAGGTAAATTTGAAGCTGATGATCTNTCAAAGTTTTTAGAATTTGGGGCNTTAAACGAGAANGCTTTTGGTGGTGAGATGAGAGGTTCAAANTTTTATCGAAAAATATCAAAATTTTACATGAATCAAACAAAGAACTCCCTTCANCAAAGTAAAAAGAATATTCATGCACACTANGATTTGGGTAATAACTTTTATCAAGAATGGCTGGATGACACATTAACTTANTCATCTGGTTTTTTTAAGACTGGAACAGAAACATTGAATCAAGCTCAAAAGAATAAATTTGAAAGCCTGGTTAGGGGTAATGAACCACAGAGGGGTGATCGAGTTTTAGAAATTGGATCAGGGTGGGGGAGTTTTGCTTTCTATTTAAATTCAAAGTTTCCCGATATTACCATTGATACTTTGACTATTTCAAAAGAGCAATTTGATTTTGTTCAAAGCCAAATCATAAAAAAAAACTTACAAGGAAAAGTAAATGTTATTTATAGAGATTATCGAGAGCATCAAGGAGAATACTCTCGAATTTATTCNATTGAAATGTTTGAAGCAGTCGGAATGCAATATTGGCAAGCATATTTTGATAAAGTGAAAGATCTTCTAAAGCCCACAGGTATTTTTTCAATGCAGACAATAGTTATTTTTGAAGGACTATTTGAAAAATACTCAAGAAAAATCGATTTTATTCAAAAATATATTTTTCCAGGTGGAATGCTTCCTACAGTTGAGAAATTAGAAAATATTGCCAATCAAAAAAAATTCACTTTTTTAGTTAAAAATCAAATGGCTGATAGTTATCATCAAACACTCGAGATGTGGAGATATAACTTTAACAATAAATGGGATGTCATAAAAAAAATGGGCTACAATGATGACTTCAAAAGAATGTGGAATTTTTATTTATCTTATTGCTCTGGTGGTTTCAAAGCTAAAACCATTGATGTNTTTCAGATAGATTTTGTTAAAAAGTAAANTTTAAGTAGTTAATTAATTTAAATTTTTTTCGAAAATATACTTATAAAAGAAATCCACTTCAGGCTTAAAGCGTAAGAATGACAAGTGCATGTTAAAAAAATGGATAATACTTGGATTTTTAGTCTTTGTTTTAAATGGATGTTCAAATATGAAGCTTGATGATTTTGCAGAAAAAAAACCTGAATTTAAACTTGAGGAATATTTTCTAGGTAAGACGAGCGCTTCAGGTCTATTTATTGACCGATTTGGAAAAGTAAAAAGACAGTTTACCGTTGATATGGAAGGCATCCAAGATGGAGATCTATTTGTTCTTAATGAAACCTTTCTCTATGACAATGGAGAAGAGGAATTTCGTCGTTGGGAAATAACCAAAACTGGTGAGAAGACCTACCAAGGTAGTTCATCTGACATAAAAGGGATAGCCCTAGGAGAGCGATCAGGTAATGCTGTTAACTGGCATTATACTCTAAAACTTAAATACAAAGACGGTATTATGCTTGTTAAGTTTGATGATTGGCTAATCATGCAAGATGAAAAAAACGTTTTCAATAAAGCTACGATGAAAAAATTTGGAGTGCGTTTAGGAGATGTTTATTTATTTTTCAAAAAAGATTAGATAGATGATTGCTGTTTAGCAGCTTTGTCTTTTGCTTTTTGATCTCTTTCAGCTTTTCTTTGACCTTTTTCTACTACAGACTCTAAATCTTCATAAGTACACAATCCTAAATCAGTAGGATTACGAAATTCAGTGATAGGTTGTGATTGATTTCCGGCTCTGATATTTGCCACTGTGGGCTTTGTTGAGCTGGTTAATTTCGCTATTTGAGTATCAGTTAAAATTTTTCCATACTCACGAATTAACCATGCAATAGCCTTCGGTCTTTCTTGACGTACTGAAAGGGGTAAATATTTTTTAGCTTTCACGTGAGACTGAATAGTTTCAGATTTTTTATTTTGTAGTTCAAGAGACGCAGAAGGATCATTCTCACACCTTTTGATTTCATCCATTGTTAGTTGGCCACTGGCAATGGGGTTGAGACCTTGCATTTTGTAAGCATCTTCACCGTCAGCTATACTTTGAATTTCTAATTCATGGAGCTGACAAAACTGAGATATTTGAAAAAAACTTAAAGCAGTATTGTCTACAAGCCATACGGCAGTAGCTAGGGGCATTAAAGGTTTGTTGTCTGACATATTAAATTTAATTAAATATTGAAAGATTTATATTTATTTTTGAAACGTGCAACTCTTCCACCAGAGTCAACCATCTTACCAGAACCTTGGTTCCAAGCGGGGTGGGATAAGGGGTCAATTTCTAACTTCATAGTATCGCCAGCTTTTCCCCAAGTTGANCGCGTTTTATANGTAGATCCGTCAGTNCGNTCTACTGTAATNTCGTGATAATCAGGATGTATCTTTTCTTTCATGNTNTAGAGAAAATAGAGACCAACAGTAAAAAAATCAAGTAAATATTTATAAGTTTTTGAATAATTCGCTACTAATAGCAGAGCTAGATGCTATTAAACTATCATCATNGAGGGTGTCAAAATTTTTACCTTTATCATTTAAACAGATACCACCAGCCTCACGAACTAAAAGGATACCTGCTGCAATATCCCAAATATTCAATCTCTTACACCAAAAACCATCAAATTTNCCTGATGCTACGTGCGCTAAATCAAGCGCAGAAGAGCCTAAAATTCTAACACTTGTTTTACGTTGTAGGTTGCCAATCTGACTAATTCCTTCCTCCAGAATGTCAGGATGTTTGATTTGTACGCCTGATGTAAACATACAACCATCTAACTTATCTCTTTGAGAAACTCTCAGTCTTTGATTATTTATCCATGACCCTGAGCCNTTGTGAGCCCAAAACAATTCATTTAATATGGGGTTATATGTAACGCCAGCAATTATTTCTTTTCTATGAACTAAACCAATTGTAACTGCGAAATAAGCATTACCATGAATAAAATTTTTAGTACCATCGAGGGGATCAGAGATGAATACGGGAGTATCTCCTTTTAGTTTTTCTAANTCTTCTTTTTTAAAAGTTTCTTCATCAATTTGTAGAAAATCAGAACGGTCTTTTTGCAGGTGATAATTTATAGTTTCTGAAGCTCTTAGATCAGCCGAGGATACAAAATCATTTTTATCTTTTTTAGATATTTGAAGTTTTTCTAGCTCTCCAAAATCTCTCACTAANCCTTTAGCTGCACTGCGGCAAGCTTTTTCCATAACTACTATGATTGGTGGAATAATAGACATAAAAAAATTATTTTGATTTTTCTATGTANGTTAACTCTTTAGAGTTAATTTTAATTTTGTCGCCCGTTTCAATATGAGGAGGGACTGTTACTCTTGCTCCATTCGTTAAAATCGCAGGCTTATAAGAAGAAGATGCTGTTTGTCCTTTAACAACTGCCTCTGTTTCTGCTATTTCAACCACAAGATGCTCAGGNGGATTAACGTTCATAGGNTTCTCATCATAAAATTCAATTGATACTTCCATNCCATCTTGAAGAAATCTTGCCGTATCTTCATTTACTTGATCAATGTTAAGAATAATCTGTTCATAGGTTTGATTATTCATGAAAGTGAAATCATCACCACTTCTAAATAAAAATTGATGTTCAATTTCTTCAGCNCGAATTTTCTCTACAGACTCAGAACTTCGAAAGCGNTCGTTAGATTTAGATTGTGTAGCAATATTTTTTAACTCAGCTTGAATATATGCACCNCCTTTACCNGGCTGGGTATGGGATAGTTTAGCTACNTTCCAAAGNCCGTTGTTNTGTTGGATTATATTGCCAATTTTTAAGTCAATAGCGTTTATTTTCATTTAGATTTNTAGATTTGTATCATCTGATCAAGAAGCGCAAGTGAGTCTTCACGTTTACGTTGAAAACAGTTTCGACCAATAATCGATCCATTACCCCCACCTTGATGAATAGCTTTTATTTCATCCATTAAAGCAGAATCATCTTTTGCATCTCCNCCAGAAAAAACCACAAGTCTTTTTCCTTCAAAGACAACTTTTTTAATATGNGCCACTCTGTCTTTTAAAGTGCTCATTGTAATATTATTATTTTCAAAAGCTGCTTTCGTTGGGTCTTCTTCTAAGAAATCACTAGGTAATTTAACTTTAATGATATTGGCACCNAATAGGGCAGACATATGCGCAGCATATGAAATGATATTCATAGCAGTTTCACCTTTTTTACTTATGTTTGATCCTCGAGCATACGCCCATAATACAACCGCAAGTCCTTTTGCTTTTGCTTCATGACTTAACGCNTGATATTCTTCCATCAAAGAGAAATTGCAATCAGANCCTGGNTAAATCGTAAAACCTATCGCAGAACAACCAAGCTTTAATGCATCATCGATGCTTCCAGTTACAGCTTGGTCTAGAGAAGTTGCAAGCGTATTAGANCTNTTAATTTTTAAAATNGTTGGAATTTGTCCATGGAAGCTATCNGAGCTTGTTTGAAGCAAACCAAGTGGAGCTGCATAGGCAGAGAGACCTGCATCAATTGCGAGTTGATGGTGATAATTAGGGTCATATGCTGCAGGATTTACAGCAAAGCTTCTATCTGGACCATGTTCAAAACCTTGATCTACAGGTAATATAATCATTCGGCCCGTTCCACCTAATTTTCCTTGACCGAGCATTCTCATCAAATTAGATCTCACTCCAACATTTTCATGAGTGTAATTAGCAATAATTTTTTTTGTTGTATTAGTAACCTTCATCTTCTCTCCTAATTATTTATAATTTACAGACTTGTTGAGTAGTCTCAAGCATTCTATTTGAAAAACCCCATTCATTATCATACCAAGTTAAGATACGCCCAAAAGTATCAGATACAGTGGTTGTCTCAGTTAAATCCAGTATGGAGCTTCGAGCATCGTGATTATAGTCACTAGAAACCTTAGGATCGGTGTCTACGCCAAGAATTCCTTTCAAAGGACCTTTTGAATACTCTTCAAATTTTTGATTTAAGAGCGCCACAGATATAGGTTTTGCAGTATTAAATTTGAAATCAACTAAAGAAACATTTGGTGTCGGTACCCTGATTGCAGTTCCGTCCAATTTACCTTGAAGCTGGGGGAGCACCAAACCGACTGCTTTAGCAGCTCCTGTGCTTGTAGGGATAATATTATTAGCTGCGGCTCTAGCTCTTCTCAAATCTTTATGAAAAGTGTCAACGGTATTTTGATCGCCTGTATAAGAATGAATAGTAGTCATGTAGCCATTTTCAATACCAAACTCTTTATCAATAACATACGCCACTGGAGATAAACAATTAGTTGTACAAGAAGCATTTGAAATAACAACGTGATCGGAATTCATATTTGCATGATTTACACCTTGAACGACTGTAAAATCAGCATTGGTACAAGGAGCTGAAACAATAACTTTTTTTGCTCCGCTCTCCACGTGAGATAACGCTTTTTCTTTAGATGCAAAAACACCTGTGCACTCCAAAATAATATCTACTCCTTTATCTCCCCAATTAAGGTCTGCAGGATTTCTTTCTGAGGTGATGGTGATTTCATTTTCTCCGACTATAAATTTATTATCAGCGGTTTTCTGAACTTTCTGAGAAAGGGCGCCATGAACACTGTCATATTTTAACAAATGAATATTACTATCAATATCAGCTAGGTCATTGATGTATGAAATTTCATAGGTGTCATTAAATTCTTGAGATCTTTCTAGGTAAGCTCTAAATACAAGTCTTCCAATTCTACCAAAACCGTTAATGGCTACTTTTTTTTTAGTCATATTTTATTTTATCCTTTTAAGTATAGTTGATGAGATACGTTTAGGGGTTAGCCCAAATTTATTGAAAACNTCTTTAGCAGGTGCACTAGCACCAAATTCATCAATGCCAAAAATNTTTTCCTGATTTGTAAATTTATTCCAATACATTGTGGAGCCAGCCTCAATAACAAAGGTCTGATTCAATTTTGATTGTAATAATTTATTTTTGAAAGAATTCTGNTGCTTATCAAAAAGCGATGAACTTGGCATTGAGACAACCTTAGTTTCAACCTTGAATTCTTTTAAGCGATTAGCTACTTCAATAGCTAGGGAAACTTCTGATCCGGTAGCAATAATAGTGATATGATTGTTTTTTGATGACTCAAAGATGGTATANGCGCCCTTAAAGCCATCAATGTTAATTTTTTTATTAGAAATTTGAGGCAAATTTTGTCTTGAAAGACAGATAAAAGAAGGAGCCTCGTTAATTAAGAGCGCGGTTTTCCAACAGGCAATTGTTTCCATCATATCGCAAGGGCGAAACACGTAACTATTAGGAATTAACCGAAGCATATTTAGTTGTTCGATAGGTTGGTGCGTTGGCCCATCTTCACCTAACCCAATAGAGTCATGAGTAAAAACTTGGATAGGGTCAATATTCATCAATGCTGCAAGTCTAAGACTGGGCTTCATGTAGTCNGCAAAACTTAAAAATGTTCCAGAATATGTTTTATANAGNTTTGTNGAAGCGATACCATTCATGATAGCGGCCATCCCATGTTCTCTTACGCCATAATGGATATATTGAGCTTTAAAATTTTTATNATTTACTATTTCCATTTGCTTACCTTTTGTATTGTTTGATCCTGTTAAATCAGCAGAACCTCCAAATATAGGAACATTAGAATTGANAAAATGTAAAACAGCCTCAGATGATTTTCTAGTAGCTTGTGGAGTTTTGAAATCTTTAAATTCTTTAGTTATATCATCAAACAATTTAATAACTTGGGTAGAGAGATTTTTTAGACCTTTTATCTTTTTAGTATNCTTTTTAGATTCAGCATAAATTTTTAAATTTCTTTTTGATGACTGTCTCCACTCTTTTAGAAGGGTAGAGGGGATCTGAAATGGAGGTTCTTTCCAACCAAGTTCTTTTTTTGTCAAAGNTATTTCATCGGCACCTAAAGGCGATCCATGAGATGANGCTTTTGCTGACTTNTTAGGAGAGCCAAATCCAATAATGGTTTTAAAATTTAAAAGATTTGGTTTGTTTGAACTTTGTGATCTCTTAAATAAATCTTTAATATTTTTATGATTATGTCCATCACCATTGAGAACGTTCCAATTTACAGATTTAAAACGAAGATTAGTGTTATCACTAAAGGATAAGTCAGTGGAGCCATCAATACTGATTTTATTATTGTCATAAACCAAAACAAGATTATCTAATTTCAAATGCCCAGCTAAGCTGATAGCTTCTTGACTAATTCCTTCCATCAGACATCCATCTCCACAAAAAACAAAGACTTTTGGGGTTCTTTTAAGATTGTGTTCTGCAGTTAGTTTTTTTAATGCTAAAGCCATACCTACTCCATTAGANATACCCTGACCCAGAGGTCCTGTNGTAATTTCAATCCCAGCATCCGGCTCAAATTCAGGATGGCCTGCGGTAATGGATCCTAGTTGGCGAAAATTTTTAATTTGTTGAAGAGTCATTTTTTTATAACCCGTCAAATATAGAAGNGAATATAATAACATTGACCCATGACCGTTAGATAAGACGAATCGATCTCGTAAAACCCACTCTGGATCAGCAGGATTGTGGGTTAAAAAGTCGTGAAAGAGAACAGTGGCTATATCTGCCATGCCCATAGGCATTCCGGGGTGACCCGATTTTGCCTTTTCAACTGCATCAATCGATAAAAAACGNATGCAGTTGGCAAGATTTGTATAATTTTTCAATGGAATAACTCTGTGTAATACTTAATAATTAAAGTATGAACGAATTTCAACAACAAATACTACAAAAAATAGAGCAAATTGCCCTAAAACTGCAAAATTATAAATCAAACAACCTTGAATTAACNAAACAGAACGAGGAACTTCATGCAAAGATTGAATACTTAGAAAGAAAAGAGCAAGAATTATCATCTCAATTAGAGATGCAATCATCTGAGCTTGAAGAAAAATCTCAATTAATCGATAAGGCAACAAACAAAATTGAAGAACTATTGGGATCAATAGAGATTGATGGCTAATTTAACTTTAAGTATTGGCGGAAGACCTCTAAAAATTCAATGTTCNGATCAAAATATTGAACGNGTGAAAGAAGTTGGTAGTGCAATAAGTGAATTAATTGAAAATGAAAAAAAAGAAAATGTTCCTTTCTTAACCTCAGCTTTAATAGCATATCTAAAATCGATGGANGAAATTTTAAAAAAAGAAAAAATTTTACAAGACTCTTTAAACCAAAAATTATTTTATGAAAGTAGAATTCAAGAACTTCAAAATGAAAATCAAAATTTAAAATCTGATTTAANGCAGATCTTTGAAAAAATACACGAACAAATTTCCATTGAATAAAAAAGAAATACGACAATTATACTTGTCATCTAGATTGAGTATGGACAACGATACGCTGAAAAAAAAATCAATAGCCATTAATGAAAAAATTTTAGAGTTAATAGACAGTCTATCTGATAATATAAANGTTGGTCTTTTTTACCCTTATAAAAATGAAGTTGATGTTATGNTTTTAGCCAAAATCTTAGAAGGTAAAAGTCATAAATGCTTTCTTCCAAAGGTAATAGCTAAAAATCAATCACTTAAGTATTTTCCTTATTCATCCACCTCTCCTGANTTNAAAAAAGGCTTTGGAGGAATTATGGAACCTACTGGTCAAATCTCACATGACCCTGATATCATAATTGCCTCTTGCGCTGCATTTAACAATGAAGGTTTTCGTGTAGGGTATGGAGGAGGTTTTTTTGATAGAACAATAATGGATTTAAAGAAAAAGAAAAATTTCAAAACAATTTTAGCTGCATTTGAATTACAAAAAACAGACTATCAATTTCAAGAGAANTTTGATGAAAAAGTTGATTATATTTGNACAGAGAATACAACCTACGTAATATGAATTTTTTAGTTATAGGAGATGTTGTTGGTCGATCTGGAAGAAACGCTCTTCAAAGACACTTACCTGATATTAAAAAAAAATTTCACATAGATTTTACTATTATTAATGGGGAAAACTCAGCTGCTGGATACGGCATCACTGGTAAAATTTATGAAGATTTTATTAATTGGGGGGCTGATGCAATTACATTGGGNAATCATGCATGGAAAAAAGATGAAATTATTCCTTATATGGAAAANAATCCNGATCACAGTATAATAAGACCCTTAAATTTTCCAGATGGCTCACCTGGNCAGGGGTATAAAATTTTTAACCACTCTTCAGGGTCCAAGATNCTTGTCTGCCAAGTNCATGGNCAGACATTTATTGANCTTCCTTTAACCAATCCTTTCGAATCAATAGATACAAAAATATTATCTTTAATNAATGATCATGGNATAGACTTCGCCTTTTTAGAGGTCCATGCAGAAGTAACCTCAGAAAAAAATGGNATAGCGCAACACTATGATGGTAAATTTACTGCAATTTACGGAACTCATGTTCATATTCCNACTATGGATGCTAGAGTCTTAGATAAAGGNACCTGTTTTCAAACCGATATNGGTATGACGGGAGACTATAACTCAGTAATTGGAATGAAAAAAGATACCGCAATTAAAAGAATGAGAACGGGCAACCATAGTCATCGATTAGAGCCAGCTGATGGTGAAGCAACAATTTCAGGCGCTATAATTAAATCAAATAAGGAAGGAATTAATTCNATACAATCCATTCAAATAGGTGGTGTTTTGGATCGTAATTTATTATCTTAAACTATGGCAGGTCACTCAAAATTTAAAAACATTCAATTTAGAAAAGGGGCTCAAGATAAAAAAAGAGCTAAACAATTTTCTAAAATTGGAAGAGAAATTCAAATAGCTGTAAAAATTGCAGGAACCGATCCTGAGTCTAACCCACGANTACGTTTAGCCATCACTAAAGCAAGAAGTGTAAATATGCCAAAAGAAAATGTTGATAGGGCAATTAATAAAAATAACACAGATAATACTGAATATGCAGAAGTGAGATATGAAGGCTATGGCCCATTTGGAACTGCTTTTATAGTAGAGGCTTTAACTGATAATAAGAACAGGACAGCATCAGAGATAAGATCTATTTTTTCTAAAAATGGAGGAAACTTAGGAGAAACAGGTAGTGTTAGTTTCAATTTTGACAAAGTAGGCGAGATTCAAATCAAAGGAAGTTTAGAGGACTCAATTATTGAAGAATTAATGGATTTTGGATTAGAAGATTACTCTTATGAGGATGATATGACATATTTATACTGTAAGTTCGAGTCATTGGCGTCTCTAGAAAAAATAGTTAGAGATAAAAATATTGAAATTGAGAGTGCATTAATTATTTGGAAGTCGAATATGACAGTAAAAATTGAAAAAGAAGATGAATTAAATCGTTTAATAAAACTAAATGATGACTTGGAAGACAATGATGATGTTCAAAATTGTTTTTCAAATTTAGATTTTGATAGTTCATTGTTAGAAGGTTCTAGTGCCTGATAAAGCTTGGAAAAATAGAGAGAGATTAGTTTCAAAATTTTTTGGGGGAATTAGAAATGCTTTAAGTGGCATTAATTCTAAAGTTACTCACTCTGATGTTATTCACGAAAGTTTATTTATTGAATGTAAATTAAGAGCAAAACACTCAGCTGTAAAACTTTGGGATGATACTAAAGTTTTAGCCGATAAAGAAAAAAAAACCCCTGTCATTGCACTATGTGAAAAAAATAGACCTGGATTTTGGATCATGGTACATTCAGATGACTTTGAAAAAGTTTCTCAAGAATTAGATAATAAGATCTTAGAGGAAGAAAAGGATTAATAATTGGAAGAAGTAATAAATTTAGCAGCTATTGAAGGATCTGTCGATTTTTCTATGTTTGGCATGTTTTTAAAATCAGACTGGGTTGTTAAGCTAGTAATTGTTCTTTTGGTGATTTTCTCAATACAATCTTGGAAGTTGATTATTCAAAAGACATTGATGATCAGTAAACAACGTAAAATTTCAAAGCAATTTGAAAATCATTTTTGGTCAGGTGTTTCTTTAGATGAACTTCATCAACAAATAGATGATTTTGATCAAGAGAGCTTCTCTAATATTTTTAGAAATATTATGAATGAATATGAAAAATCTCGCCTCCAAAAAAAAAGTATAGATTCATCTTTTATTCAAAGACTTTATACCTCACTTGATTTAAGCATTGCTACTGAAGACTCTAAATTGAATCAAGGGTTATCTTTTTTGGCTTCATCGGGATCAGTTGCACCCTTCATCGGTTTATTTGGAACTGTTTGGGGAATTATGAATAGCTTTCAAGCTATCGCTATTGCACAAAATACTAATTTAGCAGTTGTTGCTCCCGGAATCGCAGAGGCATTGTTTGTAACGGCACTAGGGTTATTTGTGGCTATCCCATCCACTGCTTTTTACAATATGATCACTTCTAAAATTGATAATTATTTATCTGAGGCTGAGGTTTTTGGGAAAGATTTGGTTAATATAATATCTCGCCAAGTAAAATAATTTTAAATGAGAAAAAAACTTCGTCCAGTTTCTAATATTAATGTCACCCCTATGGCTGATGTAATGTTAGTTTTGCTGATTGTTTTCATGGTTACGGCTCCTTTATTAACGGTGGGAGTGCCAGTTAATTTACCCAAAGTAGAGGCAAACTCTTTAGATGCCCAAAAAGAACCCTTAGAAATATCAATTAATGAAGAAAATAATATTTATTTAGGGGAGGAATTAATTCTCTTTGAGGACCTTATTAAAAAAGTAAAAACTATTGCGGGCTCTAATACAGATATTAGAATTTTTTTAAGGGCAGATACTTCAATTAATTATGGAGAAGTAATGAAAGTTCTTGGTGCTTTAAACACCTCTGGTTTTTTGAAAATAGCTTTAGTGACTAAAAAGCCAAGTTAATTGAGTACTATCTCTTTATTTAGCCCTTTCCAAAAAATAATTTTATTTATCGAAAATATTAGTTACAAAAAAAATGATTTTTTTTTTTCAATCAATTTCTTTTTTAATTCATTTATTAATCTTAATTCCAATGATCAATTTTACATTTCAAAAAGAAATCAGTGACGTGCCAATGATCCTACCAGTAGAGATGTTTATAGTAGAAGAAGAAACTGCAGCACCAGAATTTGTTGAAGAAATTAACGAAATCATACCAACTATGCAAGAAGAGGTAGTTGAGGAAGAACCAAATACTATTGAGGAAGCGCCCACTCCAGATCCTATGGTTGAAGAAGTTATCCCTGATCCAGTATTACCTGAGCCTCAAGAAATTATACAAGAAATATCAGAGCCTAAGATCATAGAAGAGGCTGAAGAAATATTAACAGATAGTAGCTCTAATCAAGCTAATGAGTTTGTAATTGAAGAGGCACCTCAAGAAAAAATAAAAGAACCAGAAGAGCAAACTCCACCTCCGGTGGAGTATGATTTTGAAATACAAGTTAAGCAAAAACCTGAACCTAAAGAAATAGAAAAGCCCTTTGATAACTTAGATGTAATTGTGAAAAAAAAGCCTGTGAAAAAAACATTTAATGTAAGTACGGTTTTGAAGGATTTGGAAAACAAAGATAAAGATTTTAAAAAAGAACAGGAAGCAATAGAAGAAAAACAAGAAGAGGTATTTACTGAAAAGGTTTCTGCGACCATGACCATCTCAGAAATTGACCTTTTAAGACAGCAACTTCATTCATGTTTAAACTTAAATGTTGGTGTGGCAAATCTTAAAGAAATTAAACCTGTGATTTACATCGAAGTTAATCCAGATAGGACTGTGAAAAATGCCAAAGTAGTTAATAAAGCAAAATTGAATAACCCATCATTTAGAACTGCAGCAGAGGCTGCCATGAGAGCTGTTAATAATCCTGATTGTAGTCCTTTAATGCTACCACAAGACAAATATGATCTGTGGAAAGAGATTAACTTTACTTTTGATTTTAGTTGGATGTTCGATTAAAAAATACAAAATATTAATTAAAAATGTGTTAATAATTATTGATGATTAAATTTCTTCTTNTAGCNTTCTTTATGAGNTTTAAAGTATTCGCTGCGCTTGATGTCACAATTTCACAAGGNAAAGTTGAACCAACTCCAATTGCAATAACCCAAGTTTTTGGAAGTGATGCCGATACTGCNCGATATGGCAATACAATAAGAAAAATTATCTCNAATAACTTAACAAATTCTGGACTTTTTTACACTGTCAATGAAGACCTGTATATCCAATCTGACAATCTTGTCGATAAAGTTCCAAGGTTTGAAGATTGGAAGCTAATTAAAGCACAATTTCTTTTAAGCGCAGATGTTAAAAAAACCAACAAAGGAATTCAATTACGAATGAGATTGTATGATGTTTTTAATGGTACGGAGATTGAAAAACTTCAACTTACAGTCCCTGATGAAGATTTAATTAGNAGNGTAGGTCACACAGTAAGTGATATTGTTTATGAAAGAATAACTGGAGAAACTGGTTATTTCGATACAAGAATAGTNTATGTTTCAGAGGTCGGCCCTCTNGATCAACGTGTAAAGAGATTNGCTATTATGGATCAAGATGGCCACATAGAAAGTCATCAATTTTTAACTGATGGAAAGAATTTAGTGCTTACACCTAGGTTTGCACCCAATAATCAGACAATTACTTATATGGAATACAAAAACAATCTCCCAAGGGTTTATATTTATGATCTGTTAACTGGAGAAAGAGAGATTGTTGGTGATTTTCCAGGTATGACATTTGCACCAAGATTCTCNCCTGATAGTAANAGCGTAGTGATGTCTTTTTCAGATCCTAAAACTGCTAATTCTGAAATATATCTNATGGATATAAACACAAGATCTTTAGAGAGGTTAACTAAAGACTCAGGAATTGATACTTCTCCATCTTTTTCCCCAGATGGAGAACAAATCGTTTTTAATTCTGATCGAGGGGGCAGCCCTCAATTATTTACTATGAATAAAGACGGTACCAATATTAAAAGAATTTCAAAAGGCAGAGGCGTATACGGAAATCCTGTTTGGTCTCCNAGAGGNGACCTAATAGCTTTTGTAAAAAACATTAAACCAAATTTTTATATAGGNGTTATGGANACAAATGGTGAAAATGAGAGAATTGTAGTTCAGGATTTTTCNCTAGANTCCCCAGCTTGGTCACCNAATGGAAGGTATTTAATTTTTTACAGACAACAACGATCTAATTCTGATGGCACAGGNGGNGAAACATCNATTCATTTCATTGACATAACNGGATACAATGANAGAATNATACCNACTCCAAGAGANGGAAGTGACCCATCTTGGTCNCCTTTNCTNTAAAAAATNAATANTTNNNNGGAAANTTCCATNTAATNNNNGAATAATTNAAAATTATTGACTTGATTTCAGATAAATACAGTGTTTATTTACATTTACTATAGTTATAAATATATTTACGCGGAGATAATAATGTTAAAAAAATTACTACTACTTGTTGTTGCGGGCTTCTTTCTAGCTTCTTGTGCGGCGACTAATACTGACCAAGGTGGAGACGTAGATGCTGCTTCTTCAAGCTCAGCTTCCGGAGGAGATATCACAGCCGGTACTCAAGAAGATCTGATTGTAAACGTTGGAGACAGAGTTTTCTTCGAATTTGATAGCTCAGAGCTTACAGTTGACGCTCAAGCAACTCTAGATGCCCAGGCTGCTTGGATGCAACAATATCCAGACACTAGTATTACAATTGAAGGTCATGCTGATGAAAGAGGAACAAGAGAATATAACCTTGCTCTTGGAGACAAAAGGGCTTTTGCAGTATATAGCTACTTAGCTCAAGCTGGCGTAGACACTAATAGAATGGAATACGTAAGCTGGGGTAAAGAAAGACCTGATGTTATTGGTTCAGATGAAACCGCTTACGCTCAAAATAGACGTGGCGTTACATTAGTAACTAACTAATCCACAAAAATTTAATTTCTAAGGTGCTCAATTTTTTTGGGCACCATAACTTTAAAGATGAGAATTGGATACATACTTCTAGCACTATTTTTTTTCTCACTATCCACCTCTTTTTCTCAAAACCATAATACGATTGAAGTTGATCTTGAGAGAGTCAAAAAAGATATAATTGATCTACAAAAATTTGTTTATCAAAATAGCAATCTTGATTTATCAGAGCAGAATACATCCCCTCTAGAAATAGAAAATTTAAATAAGCTTCTTTTATCCTTAGAAGAAAAAATGATTTCTTTAGAGGT
>NHLE01000039.1 GCA_002169365.1 Pelagibacteraceae bacterium TMED259
CTATTTTATTTTTAAAAAATACGGCTTTACAAGAGAATACTATTGGGCAGGATTTTGAGTTAAAACAAGAACAACGTTTTTTAGTTATATCGGGGCCTAATGCTGGTGGAAAATCGATAACTCTTAAGACAATAGGATTACTTCAATTGATGTTTCAAAGTGGTTTAATGGTTTCGGTTAATGATGTAAGTGAGTTTTGTTGGTTCGATACGATTCTTTCTGATATTGGTGATAATCAGTCCATTGAAAATCAATTGAGTACCTACAGTTATAGATTAGCTAGGATGGAGTTGTTTTTAAATAAGGTTAATGGAACCAATTATATTTTTTTATACATTGGCTTGCTTGGCAGTTTTACTACTTTATCATCATTTAATATTGATATGTTCAATCTTCTAAGCGATAGGCTATTCATAAAAGCTTTTATTTTCTTCTTACTTAATATCGTATTATCTTTCATTTTCTTTTATTTATTCTATCTGATAAGTATAAAGCTTGAAAATTAAAATCGACAAAGACTACAATAGATTAGATAAATTTATATATCAGTACTTAGAGAATGTTCCTCTATCTTTAATTCAAAGATTAATCAGAAAATATAAGATTAAGATCAATAATAAGAAATCCAAAGCCAATTCACCTTTAATAAATGGTGACTTAATTTATATATATTATGATTTTGATAATAGGACTGATAAGTCTTTTAATATCAATTTATCAAATGAAGATAGAAAAAAATTTGATAGTCATATTATTTTTCAAAATAGTGACTTTTTAATTATCAATAAGATTAGAGGATTTGCTGTACAAAGGGGATCCAAGGTAAAAATTTCATTGAAAGATTTTTACGAGTCTTTAATGAAACAAAGTTTATATATTGTGCATAGGCTTGATAAAGATACATCTGGATTGATGATATTTGCTAAAAATAGACTTGCCGCATCTAATATTTCTAAGTTATTTCAAGATAATCAAATTCATAAATATTATATTGCAATTACCAATAAAGCTTTTAAAAAACCTTCAGGCATATTATCTAATGAGAATAATGAAAAAAAGATCTTGAAGTCACAATATCGAAGAATACGTATAGCAAATTATGAATTTGCATATTTAGTAAAATTAATAACAGGTCGAAAGCATCAAATAAGACTTCAATTTTATTTAAATAATAATCCTATTCTAGGTGATAAAAAATTTTCTGAACAAAATGATGGTAATTTAATGTTGAAATCAACATCTTTGTCATTTTTTTATCAAGATAAATTTTATAAATTTAAATTAGATTTAAATCAAATTTTTGAATAAATCTTTCTTTTAATTCTTTTATGATTTTATCTTTATCATAATTAATTCCTAATTCTTCCAGACTACTTATTTCTCTTCCATCAAGCCCACAAGGGTTTATTTTTCTAAATTTTTCTAAATCATTATGAAAGTTAATTGAAAGTCCATGATAGATCACTCCTCTTGAATATCTTAAACCTATAAATATTATTTTTCGTGAACCTTTTGCACCCTTAACCCATAGTCCTCTATTTTTCTCTTTTTTTCTTATTAGTTCAATTTGATTATTATTGAATACGCCGATACATATATCTTCAATAACATTTATGTAATCAATGATATTCATATTTCGAGCCTTAATGTTAATTAATGGATAAATTATTAATTGTCCTGGTCCATGATAGGTAATTTTTCCACCTCTATTAACTTTATGAACTTCTATATTATTTATTTTTTCTTCATTGAATTCTTTAGGTGTTGAGCTGCCAGCAGTAAAAACCTCTTTATGTTCTAAAAACCAAATTTCTTCGTATTTAATATTTTCAGATACTTTTTTGACTGTTTTTTCCATCTTATCTAATATTTCAGAATAGTTTACATAACCTTTTAATTGTTTTATTTTTGACATCAGCTATTAATTATTAACCTTATTATTTGCGGACGTGGCGGAACTGGTAGACGCGCAGCGTTGAGGTCGCTGTGGGATATAATCCTGTGGAAGTTCGAGTCTTCTCGTCCGCACCAGATTTAAAATGACAAAACTAAATAAAAAAATATTCATTGAATCTATCAAAGGTTTTCATCCAGCTGATCAAGCCGATAAGTTAGAGAGTTTACCTACAAATGATCAATCCTCAATACTTAAAACTCATACAAAATACTTTCATCCACATTTTATAGCTTATCTAAGAGAGGAAACTAGAGATCTAACACTTGAAATGATACCTAATAAGCATCTCGTAAGGTTAATACAGTATTTAGATTTAGATGATGCCGTTGAAATTTTAAGTGATTTTGAGACGCACGAATTAGTAAAAATTTTATCAAAACTAGGTTCACAGCAACGTGAAAGAATTGAAGAAAGTTTAAAATATGATGAAAATTCTGCTGGTAGATTAATGAATCGAGATTATCTTGCTGTTAAATCTGATATCACTGTAGGTGGTCTAATTGATAATTTAAGAAAATCTAGAAGGGGGCCTAAGGACTTTTACAATGTATTTATTGTCGATAATAACAATACCCCAATTGGTTTTATCCCCTCTGGAAGAATATTGAGATCAAATAGATCTAGAAAGTTAAAAGACTTAATCTTTAAAAATATTCATCTTATAAGGCATGACAATACTATTGAAGATATTGCCTATGCCTTTAGACAATATGGTCTTGTTTCTGCTCCTGTTGTTAACAATGAGAATAAAATGATTGGTATAATGACTGTAGATGATGTTGTTGAGATTGACCACGAGGAATCCGAAGACGATATGAGAAAACTTGGTGGTTTATTTGTTAATGATTTTTATAAAGGCGCTATAAATTCCGCCTACTCAAGATTCATTTGGCTGGGTTTAAATTTACTAACTGCTATTTTAGCTTCTTATGTAATTGATATTTACGCAGATAAACTTCAGCAAATGATAGCAATTGCTGTACTGATGCCTATCGTAGCTTCAATGGGAGGTAATGCTGGTACTCAAGCAATGACTATATATGTTAGGGCTATTGCTACTAAAGATATTAATAAATCAAATTATATGAGTCTTGTTATGAAAGAGTTTCTCATAGGATCATTAAATGGAATGGCTCTTTCATTAATCATGGGTTTGATTACATATTTTTGGTTTGATAACATAAATCTTGCTATAGCTATATCTGTTGCGATATTAGTGAACCTTGGTTTTGCTTGTTTAGTAGGTATTATCATTCCAGTTACTATTAATAAATTAAAAATAGATCCCGCTTTAGCTTCAGGTATTGTCTTAACAACATTTACCGATGTATTTGGCTTCTTATCTTTTCTTTCAATTGCTACATATATATTAAACCTATGATTAATCCTGAAATTTTAAGAGAGTACGACATTAGGGGTATTTATGAAAAATCTTTAACCCTTAACGATGTTACTAAGATAGCTTTAAGTATCACAAAAATATTAATAAATAATAAATCACCAAATATAATTATAGGGCATGATGGAAGGGTATCCTCTTTAAAGATAAAAAATACATTAATTGAAAATTTTACTACATATGGCATAGAAGTAATTGATATTTCATTAATACCAACACCATTAAGTTATTTTTCAAGTAAATGTTATAAAATCCCTAACTTAATTATGATTACGGGATCTCATAATCCAAAAGAATATAATGGATTAAAAATGATTATTGATAATAAGCCCTTTTTTGGAAAATCTATTAAATCCTTAAATGAAGTAGATGTATCTTCTTTGATTAAAAAGAACGGATCAGTAAAATTTCAAAATCCATTAATTCGTTATCAAAATGAAATTCTTAATAGGTTTAGCAACATTAATAAATTAAAGATTGTTTGGGATCCCGGTAATGGCGCTATTGGTGCTATTATTAATAAAATTACTAATACGATAGGAGGGACCAATATCATACTAAATCAATCTATAGATGGGACATTTCCTAATCATCATCCTGATCCAACTGTAAAATCTAATATTATTGAAATATCTGATTTTATAAAAAAAAATTCTTTTGATCTTGGTGTTGCTTTTGATGGAGATGGAGATCGCGTTGGAATAATTGATAACAAGGGAAATCTCGTATATTCAGATATGATTTTTTTACTACTCGCTTTAGACTTACAAAAAGAAAAAAAAGACATAACCGCAGTTGCAGATGTAAAATGTAGTAAGATTTTATTTGATGTCCTCAAAGAAAATGGAATTAGAATATTAATGTCTAAAACAGGTCACTCTTTAATTAAACAGATGATAGTTGCTGAAAACGCAGATATAGCAGGTGAAATGAGTGGACATATTTTTTATAATCATGGTTACTATGGCTATGATGATGCAATTTATGCTTCATTAAAATTTATAAATATTTTAAATAGCTCAAATAATTCGCTGAGTGACATACTAGAGCCTTATATGCAATCGTCATCTAGCCCAGAGATAAAGCTATATTGCAAGGAGTCTGAGAAATTTGACCTCCTGTCTAATATTATATCCGATTTAAAAGTCATCTATAATGATGCTTATTTAAATGAAATTGATGGAATTAGAGTTGAATCATCTAATTTTTGGTTTTTAATAAGAGCATCAAATACTCAAAATTGTTTAGTTTTTAGATTAGAACATTTCCAAAATGAATTATTCAAACCTGAAATTCAAAAAATAATCACTATTTTTAAAAAATTTAACTTAGACTTAAAAGAGCTAGATAGTTTTTACAAGGCAATCTAGCTTATTTTTTTTAATTTCATCGCAAATGAAATTAGCAACTCTCACATCATCAAATTTTATATAGGTAGTAAAATATTTACCTTTTTTCGTAATATCATGATCATATTCTTGTAAAAAATTTAATTTATTCTTTAATAAAGAAATATGTTTTTTAGATAAACTTATTTTCTTAAAAGAAGAGGTTTGAACTAAATATACTTTTTTTAAATCTGTTTTTTTGGATGACTCTATGATTACTTTTGTTTCAGGTTTAGTAAAATATTTATCCATAAGATAATTGATTTTATTATTTCTTTCATTTGCCGAGTTACCTCCAAAATAAATACCCAGTAGATATTGATCATTGCTCTCTCTTAATAATGAAATTTGAAAACCTGACTTTCTTATATAGCCAGTCTTTAATCCAATATAATGATCATATTTTTTTAATAACTTATTGTGGGTCTTATATGTTTTGTTTTTAATCTTAGTTCTAGTTTTTTTAAATCTATGTAAGTATTGAGGGTAGTCATTTATTATTTTAGAACTTAATATAAACATATCTAAGGCGCTTGATAGATTTGCTTTATTGGGCAAACCATGAGGATTAGCAAAATTTGTATTTTTTAATCCCATAATCGATGAATATTTGTTCATTTTTTTAATAAATTTTTTCTCTGATCCTTCAATTTTTTCAGCAACAGCTACAGCTATATCATTCGCAGATTTTACTATTAAAGCATCTATTGCTTTATCAACTGTTATTTTACTCCCTACGCCTAATCCTAATTTTGATGGTTGTTGATTGTTTGCATATTTTGATATGGTAATCTCATCATCTAAGTTTAGGTTGCCTATTCTTATTTCTTCAAAAATTATATACAACGTCATTATTTTAGTAAGTGAGGCAGGATAATTCTTAGTATCTTGATTGATCTGAAAATAAATTTCACCTGAAACTGGATCTCCTATTACACTAGCAATCTTTGCATGCAGTGGATGTGCTAAATTGGCTATAATGATTGTAAATATTAATATTACAATATGCGTAGTTTTCTTATAATATTTGGTAAATGTCACTTGGTTTTAAAATATATTCTTTCCTTAATGGTAAACTTGTTCATCAAGATTCGCTAGGTAATAAGTTTTATCATGATAAATCAAATTTAAATAAAAGGTGGGTTGTATATGCATCAAACTTAGGGCCCGAGTCTTTGCCAACTGATTATCATAATTGGTTACATGGAACGTCAGATATAATGTTAAATACAAAGATATCCCATGATGATTTATTAAATAATATAAAACAAAGAACACAAAAACATATAACTAGTCATAAAAAAAAATTAGACAAAGGTTACCAAAGTTGGCAGCCAAAATAATATTTGAGATTGACTCGTACCCTCAGTCTTTACATTTTAAAAATGGCCTTTTTTTTATTTTAATTCTATTTATTATAATACTCTCTTATCAATCTTCTGGAAATTTCAATAAAAAAGTTTTTTTCGAATCAATTTTTACTTATGCTGAGGGCTTATCTATTGGTTCTGATGTAGAGATGTCAGGTTTGAAAATAGGAGAGGTCGATAATATTACTTTAAATCAAAATAATGATGTTTATGTGAGTGGTTTTGTTAACTCTGATATAGATATTCCCGATGATAGTATTTTATTAATTAGATCTAATGGAATATTTGGAAAGAAATCTTTATTGATAGAACCTGGTTTTGGGGACACTCTAAATAAAGATAATTATTTTTTTACACAAACCAAAGATTCTTATTCTATAGATATGCTATTAAGATACCTTGGTGCTTTAAATGACTAAAAATTTTAATTTTGAATATATTTTAGGCCTTATAATTTTATTTTTAAGCATTTTTTCTTTAATATACGTTTTATCAAAAGTTGATTTATTTCAACATTCTAAGAATAATTTAACCCTAGAATCCAGTTTTTTTGACATTGGTGCTTTAAGTGTCGGCGCAGATGTAAAAGTTCGTGGTGTTAAAGTAGGGGAGATTGTAAGTATATCGCTTGATAGTAATACTTATTTAGCTTTAGTTACCACATCCTATGAGAATAATATCTTAATTCCTAAAGACTCTATTTTTAAAATAGCTGAGAGTGGCTTTACGGCTCCCCCTTATATTGAAATAGAATTAGGAGCTAGCAAAGAATTTTTTATAGATAAGGATAGTACAAAGAATAATGTTGATGCGATTTCTCTTGAAGAAATTATTAATAATTTTATTTTTAATTAATTCTATTTTTTTTTCTTCTCTTCAAGCACAAGATAAGAATGTTTCATTGTTGATATTGGATAAATCNTCATCTACAAAANATCAAATAAATTTTTCTAANAGTTATGTTTTTAGAGATATAACCTTAGAACTTGTNTCATGTAATTTTTTAGAATTTGATAAATACATTGATAACATTGCTTTAATTAAGATTAAGAATAAGGATGAGAGTTTTATAGGTTGGTTTTTTAAATATACTGATGAATTAAATGTATATTCTAATAAGATTCATGAGATTNCACTNTTAAGCTGTACTAATTAAATNTAGATATATTTTTTTCTAACCAATTTGTATTGTATTCACCTTTTAGAAANACAGATTGATCTAATATCCATTTATGCAAATCGATATTGGTATTAATTCCATCAATAATAATTTCATTTAATGCTCTTCTCATAACAGAAATTGATTCTTTTCTGTCCTTGCCTTTTGATATCAGTTTTAAAATTAAACTGTCATAATGGGGGTTCACTTTATAATTGGAATAAAGTGCAGTATCTACTCTCACACCACGTCCTCCAGGTAAATTAATAAATTTTATAGTTCCAGGACTTGGAGAAAAATCTTTNGCATTTTCNGCATTGATTCTACATTCAATTGTATGGTTNTTTANTTNTAATTTATNAAAATCNACCTTNTAGCCTGCAGCTACCATAATTTGATTTTTAACTAAATCTATATCGTATGCTTCTTCTGTAACTGGATGCTCTACTTGTAGTCGTGTATTCATTTCAATAAAATAAATTTGATTATCTTGATATAAAAACTCTAGTGTGCCTAGACCTTCGTATTTATTTGATATTAATAACTCTTCAATATTTTTTTCAATTTTTTCTAGATTTTTAATCTTTACAAAATCAGATGGTATTTCCTCTATGATCTTTTGGTTTTTCCTTTGTATTGAGCAATCCCTTTGGCCAATGATTTTTGCATATTTATTCTTAGGATCTGATATTACTTGAAACTCTATATGCTTTGCATTTGTTAGAAATTTTTCAGCATACATGGTGTCATCCCCAAAATAGTTTTTTGCTTCAGTTTTTAATTGAGAAAAATATTGCTCAATATCACTTTCTTTATTAAAAACTCTCATTCCTTTACCTCCNCCGCCATAAGCGGCCTTAATAACAATGGGCATGCCAATTTCTTTAGCGATANNTGATGCNTCTTTTGTNGTATTNATATTTTTTGCATCTTTNTTGCCTAAAATAGGNAGATTATATTCATGGGCTAGTTTTAGCGCATTNCTTTTATTACCTAATGCTAAAATAGACTTTGAAGAAGGTCCTATNAANTTTACATCATGCTTAATCAGTATTTCAGCAAATTTATCATTTTCACTTAAAAAGCCATACCCAGGGTGCACAGCATCTGCTCCAGTAATATTAATTGCACTCATGATATTTGGGATATTGAGATAACTTAAGTTAGGAAGNGCACCACCAACACAAACACTTTCATCTGCTAGTTTGACATGCATCGCATCTGTATCTACATCAGAGTGNATAGCCACTGATTTTATTCCAAGTTCTTTACANGCTCTTATTATGCGGACTGCAATTTCACCACGATTTGCAATTAGTATTTTTTTAAACAATTATGAAATTTCAAATAATGGTTGACCAAATTCTACAGCCTCACCATTTTTAACTAGTATAGATTTAATGACACCGTCTTTATCAGATTTAATTTCATTAAATGTCTTCATCGCCTCTATTAAACAAATTGTATCTCCTTTTTTNACTTTNTGACCTGATTTGATAAAGGGAGGTGAGCTAGGCTTAGGTGTCATGTAAACAATCCCAACCATAGGGCTATCTATNCTTAAAATATTTATTGTTTCTTCAGGATGTGAATTTTGGTTTTTAGNATTAGATTGGACTTGATGTATGNTNTGAAGATTAGCTGATACAGCATTAGTAATTTCTATNCTATTTGTTTTATTAGAAATTTTAATTGAACTTAATTCATTATCTTTTAACTTTTTAATAAGCAGATCAATCTGATTAGATGTTTTTTTATCAATCATTTA
>NHLE01000040.1 GCA_002169365.1 Pelagibacteraceae bacterium TMED259
CATGAACCCCGAGTTGCGCCCCGCCGGGCCATCGCCCACCCGCACGGCATCCAGTACGACAATCTTGTTACCTTTAGCCTGTTTGACCAGGCGATGGGCGGCTGCCAAGCCTGCAAAACCCGCACCGATAACTAGCCAGTCGGCAGTGATCTTGCTGTTCAGTGGCGTGACTGGTTCTGGCTCTGGTAGCAGGCGGTTCCAACCCGCGGGACCGGGGTCGCGTGGCAGGCGTGTCACTTTCATGGCAGGCTCAGTTTGCTCATGCGGCCACCGTCGATCGTCCAGACCTGGCCTGTTACAAAGGTCGCTGCATCCGAGGCCAACCAGCAGATCAGCTCGGCAACCTCCTGTGGGGCACCAGTACGGCCCAGAGGGTGAATACCCCCGATCTTGGCACGAAAGGCGGCAGGCTCGGCCAATGAGGCGATGAAATCCTCATTGAGCGGCGTATCGATCCATCCCGGTGCAACCGCGTTGCACCGTACGCCATCAGGGCCGTGATCGACGGCGACTGCGCGGGTCAGACCATGTAATCCTGCCTTGGACGCCCCGTAGGCTGGGTGACGCGGGTTGTTTCCGAGCCCCTCAATTGAACCCACATTCACAATCGTCCCGCGTGCGGCGCGCAACAGCGGCATGGCATAGCGGATTAACAGGAACGGCACTGTCAGGTTAATCTGCATCTGAAGGTGCCAATCATCCAGCGAAGTTTCTTCCACCGTGCCTTCTCGCATCACGCCTGCATTGTTGACGAGAATATCCAGTTGACCTGTGGTTTTTGCGATGTGGTCAATGGCCTTCTCAGGCGAAGAAGGGTCGGCAAAATCGACAACTATATCTTCAAAATCCGACAGGCCGCGTTGGGCCCCAAAAACACGCGCACCACCGTCGGACAGAAGACGCGCGGTTTCCGCCCCCATCCCACTGGAAGCACCTGTCACCAACGCAATTTTGCCCTGAAAATCTATCATGCCACCGGCTTTCCGCCGTTCACCTCAACCAAGCTGCCACACATGTAACGCGCATGATCCGAGGCCAGGAACAGCACAACTTCTGCAATGTCTCCAGGTTGGGCAATCCGACCCAAAGGGACGGTTTTGTCGAGTTCCGCCACAGCTGTGGTCGGGTCAAACCCGCGCATTTCAAACCCGGTGCGCAACATCGGTGTGTCCACCTCATTTGGGCAAACAGCGTTGATGCGAATGCCCTGATGAGCGTGGTCGCGCCCCATGCATTGAGTAAGCGAAGCAATTGCGGCTTTGGTCATACAGTAAACCGCGTGATCTGGACCGGGATGTACCCCCCAGCACGACGCGGTGTTAACGATNGCGCCACCCCCAATTGCCGCCATNATCGGGATTGCCGCGCGGCACAGCTGAAANGGGGCTTTCACATTCACTGCGACAGAAATGTCAAAGTCCTCATCACTGCTGTCGGTGACTTTGCCCCTGCGCATTAGACCCGCGTTGTTGANNAGAATATCCAGTCCACCCAGCGCCTCAGCCGCTTGTACNGGCAGGGNATTTGNATAGCTAGGGTCGGTCAGGTCGCCTGGGAAATGNGCCTCTGCATCAATCCCATCGGTGTTACGATCTGTAACCGCGACCCGCGCGCCCGCGGNGCGCAGCATTGAGGTGATGGACCCCCCAATCCCCCCNGCAGCCCCGGTCACCAAGGCGCGTTTTCCTGCGAAATTCATGCTCGTTTCCTCTCATTGACGATTAAAAAGATGCAATGGGCGCCCCAAACTGCGCCTCNTCNGGGGTCACNCCAAGGCCCGGCCCCTGNGGCAGCGAGATATGGCCATCTTCGATCTTCACCGGGTTGTTCCTGTCGTAATGGCCTTCGATATAGGGCTGAGCGAGCCATGCCCCCTCAAAAAGTNGCGNCTGAACCGTGGCGCCCATATGGGTACAGGCNGCNGCGATGATGTCGCCCCCCCANGCGTCNTCNCAGGTNTGCGGCAAGGAGCGTGCNTCACAAATATTGCGGAAGGTCTGCATGGGTTGCAGCCCACCAATGCGGGTCACTTTCATGCCAAACCCATCCACTAACTCACGCCCCACNGCCTGAATGACGGTGGGCAGATCAACGCTGTTTTCATCCATAAAAATAGCGTGATTAACCTGTGGGCGGATTTTCTCCAGATCCTGAATGGTGTTGCAGGGCTGTTCCATGATGAAGGGAATATGCGCAAGTTCACGGCTGACGCGCAGCACATCACGAGTGGTCCAACCGCGATTGCCATCGACGGCAAGACGCATGCCNGTACCTTCGATCTGNTCCCAGACCTTGATGATGGTCTCAATGTCGATCTCGACCGGGCGTCCTCCCACTTTGACCTGTAGTCGCGGATAACCTTCTGCCTGTTTTTCCCGAGCAAGCCGTGCNATATCGTCTGGTCTTCCGACCCCGGTGGCATAATATGAGGGCACCCGGTCGGTCACGGCACCGCCCAATAAATCTGACACCGACAGGCCTGTGGCCTTACCAAGCGCGTCATGCACCGCAATGTCTACGGCCGCCTTGGCGTAGTTGTGCCCATTCAGAAGGCCCGCCATTTTGCGTTGCACTGCCAGCGGCAAAACCTCTGTTCCAATAAGCCCCGGTGCCATTTCAATCAGCGCCGCACGTGCACCAGATGCATGGGCCTCGGCATAGGTTGGCCCCACTGGGCAGGTTTCCCCCCAACCGGTGGCACCGGTGTCGGTCACAATCCTGACCAGCGTAGTATCCAGCGCCCAGACCTCAGCATTGGCCATCGTGTAAGGGCCGTTTTTTACCGGCAGATCATATTGATAAATATCTAGCTCTTTGATCCTCACGTCATATCTCCGTTGATGGGGACAGAAAAACCAGCTTGCCAGTGTGTTTCTTGGCCAAGAAGTCCTCTTGCGCGCGGGCGATGTCCGCCAGAGGATACGTTGCCGCCAATGTGGGGCGAATTTCTCCGGCTTCGATGTAAGAAATCAGGTTGGGGAAGATCACATCATCCTGAAAGGTTGACCCAAAGAGGGTCAGGTCCTTGAGGTAGAGCGTGCGCACATCCAGTTCGACCATCGGCCCGGCAATGGCCCCCGCGGTAATGTAACGTCCGCCACGTTTCAGCACCTTGAGAAGCGCGGGCCAGCCAGGGCCAGCGACCAGATCTATCACAACATCAACAGCTTCGTTGCCCAAGGTGGCAATGATATCGGCGTTCCGATCAATCACCTGATCCGCCCCCAGCGCCAGCACCTCATCCCGTTTGGCCAGTGAAGACAGGGCAATCACCCGCGCGCCGCGCCGTTTGGCCAGCTGAACCGCAGCTGATCCAACCCCCCCCGAGGCGCCGGTCACCAACACTGTCTCAGCGTCTACACTGGTGCGGTGCAGCATGTTTTCCGCAGTGGAATAAGCGCAGGGGACCGACGCAAGTTCGGCATCGGACCAGTTGCAATTGACCGCGAAGGTGAATTCAGATTTCGCCACCGTATATTGCGCAAACCCGCCGTCACATTCGCTGCCGAAACTTATGCAGCTAAACGGGGCAGCGGCCGTCAAAGGTTGCATGGTCTGCACCAAGACCCGCTCGCCGATCCGTGTTGGACTTATATCAGCCCCAACGGCAATGATCCGCCCGCAGACATCGGCCCCTTGAATGCGCGGGAAGGTCAGTGGCACGCCTGACCAGCTTGCGTCATCATCATTCACCGTATCGAACCCGGTTGCCCCACCGGTATCCGTGTCCTCTGACACGGATTTGGAATACCAACCGATCCGTGTGTTGATATCTGTGTTGTTAACGCCAGCAGCGGCAACCCGGATCAACACTTCACCGATACCTGGTTCCGGCGTCGGCAGATCCTCACGATATACTAGCTTATCTATCCCGCCGTGGCCGACAAGCTGAACGCCATGCATTGTTTCGGGAAGGGTCATTCGGCAATTCCTTCTGCAGTTAACAGCGCACGGCGAGCCGCAGCGCGGCGCGTTTTGCGACCTGTTGCCCACGCACCATGGCGGTGTCGGTTTGCCCTTCGTGGATGGCCAAAACGGTCTTGCCTTCAAACCTCATGTCAGTGCTCCTGGTTAAGGGCGTCGGCGGCAGGAATTTCACGCTCGCGCCGCGCAATATAATCCAACAGCGCCTCGTTCACGCCGTCGTCCAGCTTGGGTTCCTCATACTCGTTCAGCATGGCACGGGCCTTGTTCAACGCGCGCTCGTTGATCTCAACCCCGCCTTCGGCCTGCCATTGCTCGATTGAATTATTGTCGAACATTTCGGGCATGAAAAANGCCTCTTGGAAATGNTCCAGCGTATGTGGGTGGCCCAGGTAGTGACCACCGGGGCCGATATCGGGCACAGCAGACAGAGCGGCATCGAAGTCGTCCCAATTCACGCCTTNCGCCATGCGGTAGCCCATTTCGCANATCTCNGCATCGACGATNAATTTGGCNGTCGAGCAATGCATGCCAGCCTCGTTCCAGCCNGCGCTGTGCCACATGTAATTTGCGCCTGCCATCAGGACCGCGTTCATGGTCATCGCACTTTCATAGCCGGCTTGCGCGTCAAACGTCTTGGCCCCGCCAAGCGTGTTAGAGGTCCGCCANGGCACACCGTAGAACCGCGCCATCTGGCCAATCATAAANTTCATCAGGCTGATCTCTGGCGTGCCAGCCATTGGCGCGCCGGATTTCATGCTTACGGTTGACAAGTAATGGCCGTAAATTGCAGGCGCCCCTTTGCGCACGACTTGGGTGTAGGCCAAGGCGCTGAGGGCTTCGGCGTTCAATTGCGCCACGGTTGCGGGTACGCTCGCAGGGGTGTTTGCACCGCCCAACACAAAGGGTGAACACAGGATCGGCTGGTTGCGTTTACAGAATGCCCGCAGCGCGCCTAGCATGGTTTCATCCCATACCAGGGGCGAATTGCCNTTGCAATTGCCCGTGACGACAGGGTGCGTGTCGATGTAGTCATCGCCAAACAGGATCGCACACATATCCATCACATCTTCGGCGTTCTTGGGGCTAGTGGTCATACCCATGAACGTCTTATCGGAGTGCTTCATCGACGAATAGGTAATGCGTAAATGTCGTTGACTGATCGGATGATCGTAGGGTTCGACGATGTGATGCGCTGAGGAATGAAGCGCCGGCAGCATGTGGCTGAGCTTGTGAAAATTCGCCAAGTCATCCAGCGTCGGGTTGCGCCGCACGTCGTCAAGATCGCGCAAAAACGGTGCGCCTGTCATCGGGACGAACATGCCATGATCACTACCGAAGGGCAACGAATTGGCCGGGTTGCGGGCTTGATACGTGAAGGTTTCGGGGATCGTNGCGATCAATTCGCGCACAAGGTAACGGTCAAGGTAAACCATCTCGCCTTCAACCTTGGCACCCGCAGCTTTCCAGTCGGCCAGGGCGATATCATCCCGAAATTGCACGCCGACGTTTTCGAGGATGTCCATGGAAGCGCCGTCTATCTTTTCGATCTGGTCGGTGGTCATTGGCTCAGTTAGCGGCAGCTTACGCTTGAGCGGGGGCAGCATTTTGATGTCGCGGGTTTGACGCGCAACTTTGCGCGCGCCGCGCCCACGGCGGACAGTCCCTACTGCATCAACACTCATGCNACGTTGTCCCCGTCGGCNGGATCGGTCAGGTCGATCCAGATTGTCTTGACTTCTGTGTACTGGTCATGGGCATGCAACCCGTTGTCNCGCCCGCCAAAGCCAGACTGCTTNTAGCCGCCGAACGGTGTGNCCATNTTACCTTCGCCGTAGCAATTCACCGTCACNGTGCCAGCNTTGATGTCGCGGGCNGCACGGATCGCACTGCGACCACCGCGNGAAAACACCGACGCTGCAAGGCCATAATCCGTGTCATTNGCGACCTGCACCGCTTCATCATTACTAGCCGCGGTNATCACACAAAGCACAGGGCCAAAGATTTCGTCGCGCGCGCGCGGGTCGTCNGCTTTGACCTCGAAAATCATCGGAGACACGAAAGGTCCATCGCCGATGCCGTCCAGAAAGCTGCGAACTTTGATACAATGCTCCGCATCAATCAATGCTCCGATGTGGGTGGTGGGATCAAGCGGATCGCCGACTTTCCAATCNCGCAGTCGTGCNTTGATTTTTTCAAGTAACGCGTCTTTCACGCTGGTGTGTACAATCAACCTAGACGTCGCAGAGCAGTTCTGCCCCGCATTCCAGAACGCCCCATTGACNACATGTTCNGCCACGTGATCTAGGTTCTGCGCATCGTCNAACACCACNGCGGGGTTTTTGCCGCCGCATTCCAGAACTACCTTCTTNAGGTTGCTATCGGCCGCATAGNGCAAGAANCGGCGGCCGGTTTCAGTTGACCCNGTGAAACTGANCATATCNACGTCCATGTGCCGGCCTAGCGGTTCCCCGACCGATGGCCCGTCACCGGGAAGAACTTGAAGAACGCCGCGNGGGATACCCGCCTCGTNCGCNAATTCTGCAACGCGCAGTGCGGTCAGGCTAGTCTGTTCGGCNGGTTTCACGATNACAGAACAGCCANCTGCCAGTGCNGGACCAATTTTCCATGCCAGCATCATCAGCGGAAAGTTCCANGGCANAATGGCNGCGACTACACCCACGGGTTCGCGCACGATCATTCCNATTGCGCCGTCCCCAGTGGGGGCTGNTTTGTCATAGATCTTATCGGCAGNTTCCGCNTGCCACTTGATGCAGTGNATCGTCTCGGGNAGATCNATCGTTTCGCAGTCAAGAATTGGTTTNCCNGACTCCACGCTNTCCATCACCGCCAGTTCGCGGCGGTTACGNGTGATCAACTTNCACAGTCTGATCAGCACGTCCTTGCGCGCATCGGGGTCTATTTTGGACCAACGGCCTTGGTCAAACGCCTCCCGCGCTTTGGTGACCGCAAGGTCTACATCAGTTGTATCTGCAGTAGAAATCTGCGCGATCTCGGCACCTGACGCAGGGTTGGTCGTTGCCATCATTGGTCCGTTACCACGTTGGTATTTGCCGTCGATGAACGGACTGCGTGGCGGGTCTAATGCNTCCGCGATGGCNNAATATTCGGCGTNTGTCAGCAGGTTGGTCATGTATTCGCNCCCTTNATGCTGGAAATCGCTNTNTTCATGGTACGGATCACCTCNGCCAATTNGCGTTTGTCGTCTTTATTGAGGGGTTGCAGCGGTTTGCGNGGCGGACCCGCATCAATGCCGCGTAATGTCAGCCCGTATTTGATGCACTGCACAAATTTCCCNCCCTGTTCNAGGACGCGCATTAAAGGCAGCATGGCGGACATGATNGCGCGNCCTTTTTTGAAATCACCTTCGANTACGCAGGCCTCGTAAAGCNCAATATGNGCTTCGGGNGCAAAGTTTGAACCTGCGCANACCCAAGACCGCGCGCCCCANGCGAANAATTCCAANGCTTGATCATCCATNCCGCAGGACAAGGCGATATGCGGGTAGTCGCGCGCNAGCATGTGCAATCGGTTGATGTCGCCAGAACTTTCCTTGATTCCNCAGAAGTTGGGNGAGCGGCCCAAACGGTCCAGACACTCCTCGTCCATGTCGACCGACATCCGGCCNGGNTAGTTGTACAGCATNACAGGNAGGTTCGCAGCGCGATCCACNGCCAGCGCATGCAGCGCGATTTCACGCCCCGTCGGATAGGCGTAGGGCGGTGTNGCAACCAACAAAGCATCCGCGCCCGCCGCCTTTGCGGCCTTGGCGTACATGATGCTGTCTTCGGTCCGGATTGCNCCCGTTCCCGTGACCATCGGCACGCGTCCGTTAATCANACCCGCGCANCGCGTCATCATCTCTAGCCGCTCCTCAGGGGTCTGTGCGTAGTATTCGCCTGTGGAACCCGCNACNACAATTCCGTGCACGCCTGCTGCGATCAAATNCTCGACCGTTTCCACTAGGGCGGCTTCATTCAAAGAGAAATCATCGTGNTATGGCGTCACNAGNGGGGTGTANATGCCTTCAAATTGCATTGNNGTNNTCCTTNAGNGAAATGACATCAACNGGCANCGGATCAGNGCGCACGTAACGNTCCATCCGGTCACGGCTNAGNTCCCAATGTTGGAGTGTNAGGTCGATCGCCAGNGCGCCTTCGCCAGCCTCAATGGCCGCAATCATCGCGTCGTGCTGTTCGATAGCTTTGAGCACNAGCATGGTTTCTGCGGGNGCGGCAGGGCGATAAAACGTTTGGCTCATNCGGGNATGATCAATCTGCANCCGCGCAAGAGAGGCCAATAAATAGGTGTTTGAGGCCATATCACCGATAATGGCGTGGAACGTGTGATTGGCGAGGGCGGCCTCTGCCGCATCAGATAACTTTGCCGCCTTGGCGAAACCTATCTGAGCTTGTTTTAGAGCATCCAATTGCGCGCTTGTCCGGTTCTCGCAGGCCAAACGCGCAATATTGGCATAAACCATCGGTGCCGTCTGGAAAAAGGTACGCAGCACGTCAATGTCCATCGACGCGACCTTGGCGCCGCGATTCTCGCTCATTACGACATAGCCTTCGCCCTGAAGACGTTGCAGGACCTCGCGAAGGGGCGTGCGTGACATGCTGTAATAATCCGACAAGCGCGCTTCGTCGAGATCATGCCCCGGTTTCAGTTCAGTTGACAGAATGCGACGACGCAAATCGATTAGGCAGTCAAGTTTTGTATAGCGTTCCATATGATCCTCAAGAATTGTATACAATATGTATGCATTTTATGGGCCTGTCAATTGAATTGGACCATTGATGATTTGAAAGACAGTCTGAGCGGCCCCAGATTTCATAGCATGCAAGCGCCGCTTTGTTGGCGAACTCATGCGCCAGGCCCTGCAAAGCAGTCATTGGTGCATCGCACAGCATTCGGCACTTTGGGCTCTCAGCTGCCATTCGCTGCATGATCATCTAACGGCTACTACGCGGACAAAGCAGGCATCTATATTGTTCGCCTAGTGCCGGATCAGCTTGCTTAGTGGACATTCAGCGCCACGCAAATTTAACTGGATAGAAGGGCTGATTTCTCGAAGCTTCAAAGGGCGAGATCTGATTTTCATATTATCTAGATATGGTCGCTAGTGGAGCCCAATGTCCTCAAGAAAAAGGCAAGAGCGGAAATGGCCAAACCCATATCATGCGCCGAAGTGAATTCTTCTGGTTTGTGGCTGACCCCGTCTTGGCACCTGACAAACAGCATCGCGATCGGGCAAAGGTCGGCCATGGCCGATGCGTCATGGGTCGCACCGGAAGACAGGTACAGGCCATTTGCATCCGCTTTCTGGATGGCTTCACACAGGTGGGCGGACAGCTTGTCATCGCATGGTTGAGCGACTTGAGCATAGGTCAAATTGGCCTCGATTGTCAGGTTTTTTTGCGCTGCAAGTTTTTCGGTGAACCGGCGCAGCGTTTTGCCCGCGTGGTGTCGGGTCTCGTCGCAAGGCGAACGGAATTCAGCAGTCATCCTGACGCTTCGCGGCACTGCGTTGACCATGTTAGGCGCGACAGTGAACGATCCAACCGTGGCGCGTAGATTGGGGGTGGACTGGCCCAACCGGTCCACCTCGGCGACAATGCCAGCCGCCGAAACCAGTGCATCACGCCGCCCGGCCATTGGCAAAGTTCCCGCATGGCCGGTTTCTCCAGTGACCACGATTTGGTGACGCTCGATCCCGCAAATCGCACTTACCACCCCACAAGATTCGCCTTCACGCTCAAGCACAGGGCCTTGTTCAATATGCGTTTCGACAAATCCAATCACGTCGGCGGGACCGCGCGCCAATGCATCGATTCGGTCGGGATTCAGCCCAAAGGATTTCATCGCATTGCGAAGTGTTATGCCCTGGGTATCCTGCATCGACAAAACGGCCGGGTCGAATGTTCCCGCCAGCGCCCGTGATCCGACCAACGCTGTCGGGAAACGAACGCCCTCTTCATCAGCAAAGGCAAGCAACTCGACAGCGAACGGCAAGCTCACAGCTTCCGAGCGTAGTTTTTCAAGCGCAAGTAAAGGTAGTACGACACCCATCATCCCATCATATGCGCCGCCTTCACGCACCGAATCCAGATGTGACCCCATCAATAGAGTTTTCGAGCCCGGCGGACCTTCGTACCGACCCACCAGAGTTCCAGCGTCGTCTATGTCGACGGTCAGGCCAGCCGCTTCCATAAGCGAACGAAGGAGGTCGATTGCCGCGCGATGTTCAGGTGTAAACGGCAGTCGTGTAACGCCTGGCCCGGCCTCCGAACATGCCGCGAAATCTTTCAGCAGTGCCTCTGCCCGCGCGCCCCAGTTAGTCAAGGGTGCGCTCTCTGTCTGACAGAACTGGCACTTGCCTAGCCCAATCGTCATAGTCGCCCGATGTGGCTTTCTGGTAGAGTTGTTCCAGGGCGGTGACCGGATCGTTGGGATGGTAGTCGATCCGCAAAGTCAGGGGTGGGCGGTCCGGATGTAGCACCAAAATCGCGGCAGATAAAAGGCCACGGAAATCGCTGCCCGCACTCTGTGCTGCCGTGAGGGCCTCCAGCAAACGGCGCTCGAACGGATAATGCGAGGCAGCATAGGCCTCTGCCATGGTCCCCAGAACAGCGTCACTGCCCAGCATGTTGCCTGACGCGATACCGTCGGCGAAGGTGATGCTGCCTTTGATGTCCTGATTTTCCGAGCCGGTAAATGCGGCGGCATTTCCAAGAAGGTCCATCGCAGCAAGTTGCCGGTAAGCGCAGCCTCGGTCGTGGGACGTGACATGGTTCACCGAGTCTTTGGGGCTTGACCCATCGCGAAGGTGTTGCAGCACTTCTTCACCCCATATGGTGGACGGTGCCGCGCCCTGGCTGGCGGACATACCTGCGTTTAGATCACCGCGAAGAACCCATCCGCCGACGCAGAGGCTACCGGTGGCCGCAGCGCCTCCTATGGCGCCTGTATCGTGATCACGTGCAAGAATCGAAAATGTCATATCTCACCTTAACTGGGTTTTTGTTATTTATCATGATAAATTGACGATTATAATTTATCATGATAAATGTAGGTGCAGAAACTTAACAGGGAGAACATGAAATGACACTATTATCCTGGATCCGCCGAGGCCTGATGGCCGCTGCCGGGGCTGCGCTCGTTGCGGGTGGCCTTGTTGCACCGGCAGCCGCGCAGACGCCCTCGGGTGTTCTGATCGTCGGCCAGATCGCCGAACCGAAATCGCTCGATCCGGCGGCAGTGACCGCAGTCAATGATTTCCGCATTCTTGTGAATGTTTACGAGGGCTTGACCCGGTACAAATCCGGTACGCTGGAAGTCGAACCGTCTCTGGCCACCAGCTGGGTTATCAGCGCGGACGGCACCGAATATACGTTCACGCTGCGCAACGGTGTAACCTTCCAAGATGGAACACCGTTCAATGCTGAGGCGGTGAAATTCAATTTTGACCGGATGCTGGACGAATCGCACCCATATCACGATACGGGCCCGTTCCCGCTGTCCTTCTTCTTCGGCGCGGTAGAATCGACGGATGTAGTCGATGACATGACAGTGAAATTTACCCTCAACGCGCCATATGCGCCGTTCCTGTCGAATTTAGCCTACCCGACTGGTCTGATGGTGTCACCCGCCGCAGTGGCAGCCCATGGCAAGGAGTTCGGGCGCAACCCTTCCGGCACAGGGCCGTTCAAATTTGCCGAGTGGCGCTCGAACGAAGCCGTGGTGGTTGAACGCAACGACGCTTATTGGGGTAAAGCTGCAGGCACGCAGGCCGTGGTCTTCCGCCCGATTACCGACGCCAATACCCGTGTGGCCGAAATGCTGGCCGGTGGCATCGACATGATGGTCGAAGTGCCGCCCACCTCGCTGGGTGAGTTTTCTGGGGACGGATTCATCGTTGGCGAGCAGGCTGGCCCGCATGTCTGGTTCCTGATACTGAACGCTAAGGAAGGCCCCTTTGCGGACAAGCGGGTGCGCCAGGCCGCCAACTACGCGATCAACAAAGAAGCTATCGTGAATGACGTACTGGAAGGCACCGCGACCGTGGCTGCAGGTCCGACCCCGCCGGCATTTGCCTGGGCTTACAACGAGGCGCTTGATCCCTATCCCTACGACCCGGCAAAAGCTAAGGCGCTGATCGCCGAGGCGGGTGTCGACGGCGCAACGCTGACCTTTTATGTGACCGAGGGTGGTTCGGGCATGCTTGATCCGGTGCCGATGGGCACTGCCATTCAGGCTGACCTTCAGGCCGTTGGTCTGAACGTGAAGATCGAAACCTACGAGTGGAATACTTTCCTGGGCGAGGTGAACCCGGGGCTCGAGGGCAAGGCAGACATGGCCGAAATGGCATGGATGACCAATGACCCAGACACGCTGCCCTACCTGGCGCTGCGCTCAGAAGCATGGCCCGACAAGGGTGGTTTCAACTCAGGTTACTATGCAAACCCGAAGGTTGACGAACTGCTTGAAGCGGCCCGCACTGCGACCGATCAGGACGAACGTGCCCGGCTCTATCGCGAGATGCAGGAGATCGTTCAGGAAGATGCCCCGTGGGTTTTTGTCGCAAATTGGAAGCAGAATGCGGTAACCAGCGACCGAGTAGAAAACTTTGGTCTTGAGCCGTCCTTTCTGTTGAATTTAAAAGGTGTTGTTAAAAACTAAAATGAAGCTCTGGGGCCGGTCCTCGCCGGCCCTTGAGGCATTGTAAGCGGGACACACACATGGGCGGCTATATTCTCAAACGTCTGGTCTCTGCGATCCCAGTGCTCCTGGGGATTACCATCATCGTTTTTTTGATCATGTCGCTCATACCCGGCGATCCGGCGACGGCGATCCTTGGCTCATACGCCACCCCTGAAAACGTAGAAAAGCTCAACCAGGACCTCGGCCTCGACAAGCCTATGGTGCAGCGCTATGGTATTTGGCTTGGTAATATGCTGACTGGTGATTTCGGGCGTTCCTACTCGCTTAACCGACCTGTACTCGACGAAATTCTTGAGCGGTTCAATGCCACGCTGATACTTGCTGGAACGTCCTTTGTCCTGTGCTCGGTGCTAGGCATTCTGGCAGGTGTTATTTCCGCTGCGCGACAGTATGGTCTAGCTGACAAGGCGATCACTTTTGTGGTTCTCATTGGCATCTCTGTGCCGTCGTTTTTTCTTGGCATGATGATGATCCTTCTCTTCGCGGTGAAGCTGCGCTGGCTTCCTGTGTCGGGTATGTATGCGATCTATGGCGGTGGCGATCTGCCCGACCTGCTCAATCACCTGATCATGCCTGCGCTCGCGCTAGCGACGGTGGCCACGGGGGTCATCGCCCGGCTCTCCCGCTCGGCCATGCTTGAAGTGCTGCGCCAGGATTATATTCGTACCGCCCGAGCTAAAGGCGTACCCGAGCGCCGCGTCATCATGGGCCATGCCTTGCGTGCTGCCATGGTGTCCATCGTTCCTGTGCTTGGTATTCAGGCGGGCTTCGTGCTGTCGGGTGCAATCTATATCGAGATCGTTTTCCAGTGGCCCGGTGTGGGCCGGATGCTGGTCGATGCGATCCTGAAGCGCGACTTGTTGCTTGTACAAGGCGGTGTGGTTTTTGTAGCGGCCTGCTACGTGCTCTTTAACATCGCGGTTGACGTGGCTCAAAGCCTGCTTGATCCGAGGATCAAGACATGAACCTCTTTCTAAAATTGTTGTTCCGAAATCGGTTAGCCATGATAGGTGCGGTGGTGTTGGCAGCGATCCTTATAATGGTGCTGTTGACGCCCATTCTGCCCCTGCACGATCCTGATGTGACCGCCACCGCCGACCGGTTCAAACGCCCCTTCACCGAGGGCCACCTGCTGGGGAAGGATCATCTGGGCCGCGACCTTCTTAGCCGACTGTTGCATGGCACCCGCCTGAGCCTCGCCGTCGGGATCGCCGCGGCCCTGATCGCCGCCACCATCGGCTCAGCTATCGGGATTATCGCAGGCTATTTCGGGGGACGGACGGATAACATCGTCATGCGCATCGTCGATATGTTGATGGCCTTTCCTTACATCCTGCTGGCGCTTGCCATTGTTGCAGCGCTTGGTCCCGGGCTGATGAACGCGCTCATCGCCGTTGCCGTCGTCAACGTGCCGTTTTTTGCCCGGAACATCCGTGGCATTACCGTGGGACTGGCAGGGCGCGAGTTCATCGACGCGGCACGACTTGCCGGGATGGGGCACACTCGGATCATCCTGACCGAGCTTCTGCCCAATGTTCTGCCGGTCATTGTAATCGCAATGTCCACTACAGTCGGCTGGATGATACTTGAAACGGCGGGCCTCAGCTTCCTCGGGCTGGGCTCGCAGCCGCCGCAGGCCGATCTGGGCTCGATGCTGGGTGAGGCGCGTTCGGCTATGATCTCGCACCCACACACGTCAATCGTGCCGGGGATCATGATTTTCCTGATCGTAATGTCCATCAACCTGCTGGGTGATGGGGTGCGCGACGCATTGGACCCACGCCTGCGCGCCGGCGCGCTCAGCCGTCCCCTCGCCACGACACTGGTCCAGCGTCAGGGGGATATACCCGCTGCAACGGACGATCTGCTGGCCATTCAAGAGCTTCAGACGCAATTCCATGTCGGCAATCACATCTACCGCGCCGTTGGCGGCGTATCGCTGGCAGTCAAACCTGGTGAATGCCTGGGCGTAATCGGCGAAAGCGGCTCGGGTAAATCTGTCACCGCACTCAGCGTCATGGGCCTCGTCGCCTCGCCCCCCGGTGTGATCACCGGCGGTGCGGTGCGCTTTCAGGGCGAGGACTTGATCGGCGCGCCCTATGAGACTATACGCCAGAAGCGTGGAGATAGGGTGGCCTATATCTTCCAGGACCCGCTGAGTACGCTGCATCCGCTCTACCGGATCGGGCAACAATTGGTCGAGGCGATCCAGTCGCATCACAAAGTGTCGAAAGCCGAAGCCCGGCTGTGTGCGATTCAGCTCTTGAAAGACGTGCGTATCCCTAATTCTGAGGCGTGGGTGGACTACTACCCGCACGAATTGTCGGGTGGGATGCGACAGCGCGTAGGGATTGCCATGGCGCTTGCCAACGAACCAGATGTCATCATCGCGGATGAACCAACCACAGCACTTGATGTCACCGTACAGGCTCAGATCCTGTCGCTCTTGGATGACCTTCGTCGTGACAGGGGGCTGGCGATCATTTTCATCACTCACGACTTCGGCGTAGTAGGACAGATTTGTGATCGCGTGGCCGTGATGTATGCGGGCCAGATCATCGAGGAGGGTCCGACGGAGGTGGTGCTTGACGCACCTGCCCATCCCTACACAAAACGGCTGATCGCTTGCGTACCCGAATTGGGCGGCGGACGGCGTGAACTGACCGCTATTCCGGGCCTGCCTCCCGTTGTTGACGACTTGCCAGAGGGCTGCGCCTTTGCGCCTCGCTGTGAGAAGGCGCTAAAGAGCTGCCGCGCTGGCGATGTTATGTTGCAGGGCACTGAGCTCCGCGTTGCACGTTGTCTCTACCCGGAGGAGGCCCTCTGATGCCCGCGCTCAAAGTCAATAACCTCGCCAAGACCTTTCCGTTGAAAAAGCCACTTTTCGGCCCGGCCCCGCCCGGGGTGCGCGCGGTGCGGCCCATGAGTTTTGAGGTGGTTACAGGCGAAACCCTTGGCGTTGTGGGCGAGTCCGGCTGCGGCAAGTCCACGCTGGCGCGGATGCTGGTGGGGCTGCTGGACCCTTCAGAGGGCACGATCGAAATTGAAGGCCAAGCGCTCTATAATTCCGACTCGGCAGAGTTTGGCAAGCTGATCCAATACGTGTTCCAGGATCCGCAAAGCTCGCTCAATCCCCGCAAAACGATCCGTCAGGTGATGGAGGCTCCGTTGAAATGCCTGCATGGTATGACCAAACCAGACCGTGACCGGCGCATCAGTGAGATTTTCGCGAGCGTCAATCTGCGCGAAGACTTTCTCGACCGATATCCGCACGAGTTTTCCGGCGGGCAGGCGCAACGTATCGGCATCGCTCGCGCACTCGCGGCAAATCCAAGGATCATCATCCTGGACGAGCCAGTCTCAGCGCTGGATGTCTCAGTGCAGGCTCAGGTTCTAAACCTGCTGGCTAACCTGAAGGCGCAGTTCGGGCTAACCTATCTTTTTATAACCCATGATCTCGCA
>NHLE01000041.1 GCA_002169365.1 Pelagibacteraceae bacterium TMED259
GACCCTAAAAAAATACCAATTAAAACTTGGTCACGTAAATCAACAATTCTTCCAGATTTTGTGGGAGTTAGTTTTCTAATTTATAATGGCAAAAAATTTATTCCAATCACTATTTCTGAAGATATGGTTGGCCATAAATTAGGAGAATTTTCACCCACTAGAGTCTTTAAAGGACATTCTAGAGATAAGAAAGCTGTTCAAGGTAAAAAATAATGGCAAATAAAGAAGTAAAAGCAATTAATAAAATGATAAGAACAAGCTCTCAAAAATTAAATTTGATAATTAAAGACATTAGAAGAAAAGACATAAACTCAGCTGTGAATATTCTTAAATTTTCAAATAAAAGAGTTAGCAAAGAAGTATTAAAAACACTTAACTCTGCCATAGCCAATGCTGAAAATAATAACAACCTCGATATAGACAAATTATTTGTTAAAGAAGCATATGTTGGCAAAAGTTTAAGAATGAAGAGATTTAGACCTATGAGCAAAGGTAGAGCTTTCCAAATTATTAAACCCTTTTCAAGGTTGACGTTAATATTAGAGGAGGCAGTATAATGGGACAAAAAGTTAACCCTACATCACTAAGAATTGGTATTAATAAGTACTGGCAGTCAACATGGTTTGAAAAAAAAGATTACTCTAATTTTTTAAAAGAAGATTATAAAATTAGAAACTATATTGAAAAAAATTATGCAATAGCTGGAATTAGTTCAATTATAATCGAAAGAGCAGCTGCAAATCTNAAAATTATTATACANACTTCAAAACCAGGTGTTTTAATTGGTAAAAAGGGAGCCGATATAGAAAAACTTCGCAGTAGTCTTTCAAAGTTATCTGATAAAAATATTTCCCTTGATATTAAAGAAATTAAAAAACCAGAAACAGATGCATCTTTACTTGCNGACTCTATAGCTAGNCAACTTGAAAAAAGAATTGCATTTAGAAAAGCTATGAAAAGATCAGGTTTATCGGCAATAAAACTTGGAGCCAAAGGTATTAAAATTGTCTGTGGNGGTAGATTGGGTGGCGCTGAAATTGCCAGAACAGAAAAGTTTTCTGAGGGAAGTGTNCCTTTACATACTTTAAGAGCTGATATAGATTATGCTACCGCTCGAGCATTAACTACATATGGTATAATCGGNATTAAAGTTTGGTTGTTTAAGGGTGAAAGTAAAAATACAAAAAATATAAACGCAGTTGAAAAGAAAAGTAACCAATAATGTTATTACCTAAAAATACTAAACATAGAAAGCAGCATAAAGGCCGGATTCATGGAAAAGCAAAAGGTAATCATGATTTAGCCTTTGGTTTTTATGGTCTTAAAGCTCTGCAACCTGAAAGAATTACTTCAAGACAAATTGAGGCNTCAAGAAGAGCAATAACAAGATACTTAAAAAGAGCTGGGAGACTTTGGATTATGATTTTTCCAGATGTNCCAGTTACAGGTAAGCCCGCCGAAGTTAGAATGGGTAAGGGTAANGGTTCAATAGATAGATGGGTTTGTAGAGTTAAACCCGGGACAATCATGTTTGAAGTTGATGGAGTAGATCGAGAGCTAGCAAAGAAAGCTTTTGAACTTGCTTCTGCAAAATTACCTGTTAAAACCAAATTCGTNTCATTGGATCAATTTTAATGGCTGAAAAAGATATTAATAACTTAAAAAAAGAACTTTTTAATTTAAANATTATGAAAAAAAGTGGTCAACTAACTGATACTTCACAATTTAAAAAATTAAAAAAGCAAATCGCTTCACAATTAACAAAAGAAAGGTTGAGCAAAGATGCCTAGACGNACACTTACTGGTAAGGTCGTTAAAAGATCAGGTGANAAAACTGTNTCNGTTCTNGTCACTAGACAAACAACTCATCCTATTTATAAAAAGATTATGAGAGTTTCTAAAAAGTACTTAGCTCACGATGCNGATAACACAATATCTATTGGTGATCATGTTAAAATTCAGGAAACTCGCCCTTTATCTAAAAGTAAATCATGGGAAGTTATTAAATAATGATACAATCTGAATCCAATCTTCAAGTNGCTGANAATTCNGGAGCTAGGCTTATTAGCTGTATTAAAGTTCTTGGCGGNTCCAAAAGAAGATATGCAAGAATAGGTGATATAATAATTGTCTCTGTTAAAGACGCTATACCTAGATCTAAAGTAAAAAAAGGTGAGGTGCAAAGAGCTATTATTGTTAGAACAAAAAAACCNTTAATAAGAGANGANGGCACTTCAATAAAATTNGACTCAAATGCTGCTGTTTTNCTAGATAAACAAAATGAACCAATNGGTACAAGAATTTTTGGTCCAGTAACTAGAGAGCTTAGAAAGAAAAATATGATGAAAATTGTNAGCTTAGCTCCTGAGGTATTATAATGATAAAAAAATATAAAAAAGGCGATGAAGTAATTGTAAGAGTAGGAAAAGACAAAGGTAAGACTGGTACAATATCTAAAGTCATAAACTCCTCTGATAAAATTGTTATTTCNGGTATTAATATTAGCAAAAAACACCAAAAAGCTTCTCAAGACTCTAAAGGTGGTATCATAGACAAAGAAATGCCAATACATATTTCAAATGTTTTAGCTTATGATTCTAAAAATAAAAAATATTCTAAAGTTGGTTTTAAAATTGAAGANGGTAAAAAAGTTAGAGTTTTAAAATCATCAGGAGAAAAGTACTAATGTCTTCAGTTCAAGATCTATTTAATGTTTCGGATCAATTAATAAAAAACTTAGAGATACCTCATAAGTTAGCAGTTCCTAAGCTCTCTAAAATAGTTGTTAATGCAGGTATTGGTAAGATCAAAGAAGACAACAAAGCAATAGAGAAAATGAAAAAAGACCTTTCTTTAATAACAGGACANGCTCCAGTTGTCAGACTATCAAAAAAAGCCATCGCNTCTTTTAAAATAAGAAAAGGTATGCCAGTAGGTTTATCNGTAACTTTGAGAAAAGATATTATGAAAGAGTTCTATGACAGATTGGTTAATATAGCTATGCCAAGAATTAAAGACTTTCGNGGCTATTCAAAAAAATCTTTCGATGGACAAGGTAACATAACAATAGGTATTAAAGACCACATTATTTTCCCAGAAATCAGTGTTGAAAATGTTGAAAATATATTTGGTTTTGATATCACTATTGCTACTTCAGCAAACAATGACAAAGAGGGATATGAACTTTTAAAATTAATGAATTTTCCATTTCTAAATTAATCATGGCAAAACAAAGCGCAATACAAAAAAATCTAAATAGAAAAACTTTAATCGANAGNTTAAGTGAAAAAAGAAAAAAATTAAANAAAGAACTTGCTAATAAGGATCTTGCTTTTGAAGAAAGAGTTAAAATTCAAATGAAATTAGAGTCTTTACCAAGAAANTCATCTAAAATACGTTTTAGAAATAGATGTTTTTTATCTGGTAGGCCTAGAGGCGTTTACAGCAAATTTAATTTATCAAGAATTGCCATNCGTGATATGGCAGGTAAAGGCCAGATACCTGGTTTAACGAAAGCGAGTTGGTAAATGAGTGATACTCTTGCAGATATGATCACTAGAATTAGAAATGGTCAAAAAGCTAATAAAGTTTCTGTTAAAGCTATNTTTTCAAAACTAAATGTGAATGTTTGTAGTGTTTTAAAGAGTGAGGGTTTTATTGATACTTATGAAGTAATTGGTGATAATAAAAAAGATATNCTAATTACTTTAAAATATTATAAAGGTTCACCTTTAATTCAAAAAATCGAAAAAATTACTAANCAGGGTTGTCGTGTTTATAGCTCGGTTGAAGAAATTCCTAAAACAATTGGCGGTCTTGGAACAACAATTTTATCTACATCTAAGGGCGTCATGTCAGATACTGATGCAAGAACACAAAAAGTTGGGGGAGAAGTGCTAATAAGCGTTTTTTAATTTATGTCTAGACTAGCAAGAAATCCAATCAACATTCCTGACGATATAAAAATATCTTTAAACGATAAAATTATCAATTTTGAGGGTAAGCTTGGTAAATCCATGACCATGCTACCTGATGGCATTATTATTGATATGAAAGACAACCTTCTTCATTTTACTGGTGATAACAAGGCTCTTCTTGGAACNGTTTATGCTAACGTTAAGAATGAAATTATTGGCAACACAAAAGGTTTTGAGAAACGTTTAGAGTTAATTGGTACTGGTTATAAAGCTAATGTAAGTGGCACGACACTTGTTTTATCTTTAGGTTACAGTCATGACATAAATTTTAAAATTCCTGAGGGCATTGCTATTAAAGTAGAAAAGAACATTGTATCGGTTTCTGGAACTAGTAAACAACTAGTTGGNCAGGTCGCTGCTGAAATAAAATCTTTCAGAAAACCTGAGCCTTATAAAGGTAAGGGCGTNAGATATGAAGGTGAAAAAGTTTATAGAAAAGAAGGAAAGAAAAAATAATGAATAAAGATAAAATTCGCTCTGATCGTAGAAAATCCCGTATTAGAAAAAAACTTTCCAATGTTAAGAAACACAAATTATTAGTATTTAGATCATCTAAACATATTTATGCATCAGTTTTATCTGAAGATAATGATAAAACACTTTGCTCATTCTCCTCTGTAAAAATAACTAAGACAGAAGGGCAAAAGAAAATAGATATGGCTAAGTTAGTTGGAGATAAAATTGCTGAGTTGGCTATAGAAAAAGGCATCAAAGAAGTAAAGTTTGATAAAGGGCCTTATAAATATCATGGTAGATTAAAAGTTCTTGCAGACGCTGCGAGGGAAAAGGGATTATCTTTTTAATGTTAGACAATAATGCAAATAAAGAATTCATTGAGAAACTGATTTCTGTTAGAAGAGTTTCTAAAGTTGTTAAAGGTGGACGAAGATTTGGTTTCGCTGCTCTNGTAGTTAGTGGAGATGGCCAAGGTAGAGTTGGTTTTGGTTCCGGTAANGCAAAAGAAGTTCCAGAAGCAATTAGAAAAGCCTCTGAGGAAGCTAAAAAAACAATGATTAGAATACCTTTGAGAGANGGTAGAACTATTCATCACGATATAAAAGCAAAGTTTTCNTCAAGTACAGTAATCCTTAGATCGGCTCCAAAAGGAACTGGTATTATTTCTGGTGGACCTTCAAGAGCTATTTTTGAAGCATTAGGAATTTCAGATGTTGTTTCAAAGGCAATTGGAACAAAAAATCCCCATAATATTGTGAGGTCAACAATTAAAGCCTTAAAAATGATCAATACACCAAAATCTGTTTCAGCTAGAAGAAATATTGAAATAAATTCAGTAATAAGCAAAAGAGAGAATTAATAATGCTAAACAAACTTTCAAAACAAAGATCCACAAATAGAAAAAGAAAAGGTAAAGGNGTTGGATCTGGCNTAGGTAAGACNGCAGGNNGNGGNCANAAAGGTCAAAAATCTAGATCAGGCGTAGCAGTTCGTAACTTTGAAGGTGGTCAAATGCCAATCTATAGAAAGACTCCAAAGAGAGGTTTTAACTCTATTAAAAAATTAAGATCTAATTCTCTTTCTGTATCTCTTATAAGCTTTAATAAATTCAATGACGACTCTCAAATTGATATGAAGCTATTGGTTGAAAGTGGTTTCTTAAAGAAAAAAGATCAAAAAAAATCAATCAAGATAATTGACTCCATACAGTTTAAGAAAAAACTTCAATTCAAGGATTTTAAGTTTACCCCTGGAGCAAAAAAAAGAATTGAAGATTTAGGTGGATCTGCATCCTAACTCTTGATTTATGAATACTAAAGTACCTAATATTGATTATAGCGAAGCTGTAAAAAGCTCTGGTTTATTTAAAAAACTCGGTTTTGTTCTCTTTGCAATTATTGTATATAGATTAGGAACCTACGTTCCTGTCCCTGGTATTAATTCAGCAGTTTTAGAACAAATTTTCTCACAACACCAAAATGGCATTTTAGGTATCTTTGATATGTTTTCAGGCGGTGCTCTTATGAGAATGTCCGTTTTTACTTTAGGTGTTATGCCTTATATATCAGCATCAATTATCATGACGTTAATGCAATCTTCTTTTGATAGTTTAAAAGCATTAAAAGAGCAGGGTACTACTGGAAGAAAAAAAATTCAACAATACACAAGGTATCTAACAATTGTTTTAGCTTTATTTCAAAGCTACGGTATATCCAATGGAATTCTTAATTTATCTGATACCGTAGACCCTACTCTTGGAAGTATTGGATTTTTCCAACTCTCAGCAATTATTACAATGACCTCTGGTACAATCTTTCTAATGTGGCTAGGTGAGCAAATTACTGAACATGGTTTTGGTAGTGGTATTTCTATAATAATTTTTGCAGGTATTGTGGCTAATCTTCCATTTGCTATTTTTAACACTTTTGAGTTGGGTAGAACTGGTGCTCTTTCCGCGATTGCAATTATTTCTATAATTTTTTTACTCTTAGCTCTAATCGTAATCATTGTCTTTATTGAAAGAGGTCAGAGAAGACTTCTAGTGCAATATCCTAAAAGACAAGTTGGTAATAAAGTATTCGGCGGTCAATCGTCTTACTTACCTATAAAAGTAAATGTTGCTGGTGTTATTCCTGCAATCTTTGCTTCTTCACTTTTGTTATTCCCTAATACCATCTCAAATTTTTCACCTGACAGTACAGGATTTTTGTCAAGCTTAGGTTTTTACCTTTCCCATGGAAAGCCTCTATATATGATTTTCTTTTTTGGACTTATTGTATTTTTTGCATTCTTTTATACTGGCATTGTATTTAATCCTAAGGAACAAGCCGATAACCTTAGAAATAATGGTGGATTTGTTTTAGGGTATAGACCAGGAGAGCAAACAGCTGAATACTTAGAGCATGTAATTTATAGATTAACTTTTGTAGGCGCTGTCTATCTTGGATTAATAGCGCTAATTCCTGAGTTTTTAATCGCAAGACTTTCTGTTCCATTTTATTTAGGGGGCACTAGCTTACTAATTGTTGTTGTTGTTGCTATGGATTTTTTCTCACAAATTCAAACACATTTATTTACATCGCAATATGAAAAAATTCTCAGTAAAAATAAAATGTATAAAAGTAAATGGTTATAGTTTTTATTGGCCCTCCAGGATCAGGTAANGGAACTCAGGCTCAAATTTTAAAAGATACTAANCTACCTAATCTNCATATATTAACTGTAAGCTCTTTATTAAAAGATAAATCTAACGANGGAAGCCTTNTAGGTGATGAAATTAAAAATAAAATGGATAATGGNGATCTTATTGAAGATACTNTTGTTATATCAGTTCTAAAAGAAAAAGTTGAAAATTTGAAAGATGAACAGATTTTNATAGATGGTTTTCCTNGGAGCTCNACCCAAGCATTGGCTTTAAAAGATATATTTTATGATAATCCTATCAATGTAATTAACTTTACAGTATCTGACGATGAATTACTTCAAAGGATAAAAAAAAGATCCCAAGAAGAGTCTAGAGCTGATGATAGTGTTTTTGAAAAAAGACTTGGTATTTATAAGCAATCTCATACAGAAATTACTAATTCACTATCTGAGTTCTATGAGGTGATAAATATAGATGCAAATAATGAAATTCCTCTAATTAGTCAAAAAATAATAGAAAAACTAAGTATAAATTAATGCATTTTATATTGACTTTTAAATACTTTTTTAATAATTTCACCCCTTCAGGAGATCTCAATTGGCAAGAATAGCAGGCGTTAATTTACCAGTAAATAAAAGAGCATTAGTTTCTCTTACTTATATCCATGGTATTGGTCCAAAATTTGCTATGGATATTCTTTTAGCAAATGGCCTTGATCATACTAAAAGAATTAAAGATTTTTCAGAAGATGATATTGCAAAAATTAGAAAATCTATTGATGAAAGTTACACAGTTGAAGGTGACTTAAGAAGAGTTGTATCTCAAAATATTAAAAGGTTAAAGGACTTAGGTTGTTATCGTGGTTTAAGGCATAGACGACAACTCCCTACAAGAGGACAAAGAACGCATACAAATGCCCGAACACGAAAAGGTAAAGCTGTTGCTATTGCCGGAAAAAAGAAAGTAACTAAATAGTAGAATATGGCAAAAAACGAAAAAAAATCTTCTGATAAGAAAAAATCAAAAAAAAATTTTGGACAAAACGGTGTTGTTCACATTAAAAGTTCATTTAATAATACTATCGTAACTATTTCTGATGTTAGTGGTAATGCAGTATCTTGGTCTTCAAGTGGATCAATGGGCTTTCGTGGTTCTAAAAAATCTACTCCATATGCCGCACAAATCGCAACAGATGCAGCTGGTAAAAAAGCTTACGATGTAGGACTTAGAAAACTTGATGTATTGATGAAGGGTCCTGGTTCTGGTCGTGAATCTGCGCTTAGAGCTTTACAAAATATCGGTTTCATTATTAATAACATCAAAGATGTTACCCCGCTTCCTCATAATGGATGCAGACCAAAGAAAAAAAGAAGAGTATAACCTTAATTAACAGGAGTTAAAAATTGATAGAAAACAATTGGATTACATTAGTTAAACCTAATAAAGTTGATTATAAAATAAGTGATAATAAAAAATTTGGAACAGTTGTAATTGAGCCCCTTGAAAAAGGTTTTGGTACAACTCTAGGCAATTCACTAAGAAGGGTTCTTTTATCTTCTCTCCAAGGTACAGCAATAACATCAATTAAGATCAATGGAGTTCTTCACGAATTCTCTACTATTGAAGGCGTCAGGGAAGACGTAACAGATATTATTATGAATTTAAAAAATGTTACTTTTAATGCTAAAAGTAATCATACTCAAAAGTTATCTTTAAATGTTAAAGGCCCAAAAGAAGTTTTATCTTCAGATTTTGATGAAAACCCCGAAGTTGAAATAGTCGATAAAGATACTGTAATTATGAACGTTGACTCTAATAGGGAAGTTAACTTAGAAATTTTTTTAGATGTTAATAAAGGTTATATTTCAGCTGAAAAAAATAAAGACAATGAAGGTAAGAGCGTAGGGCAAATGATGCTTGATGCAACCTTTAGCCCAGTTAAGAGAGTTTCCTTTAGTGTTGAAAACTCAAGAATTGGCCAAGATACGGAATTTGATAAATTAATACTAGATATTGAAACTAATGGAACTGTTTCTCCTGATGATGCTGCAGCTTTAGCTGCTAGAATATTGCAAGATCAACTAAAGCCATTTATTAATTTTGAAGAGCCATCTGAGGATGATAGAAAAAAACTTCAATCATCCAAAGAGCCTCAATTCAATAAAAACCTTTTAAAGAAAGTTGATGAATTAGAGCTATCTGTAAGATCAGCTAATTGTCTTAAAAATGATAATATCTTTTACATTGGTGATTTGGTTCAAAAGACTGAAGGTGAGATGTTAAGAACACCTAATTTTGGTAGAAAATCATTAGATGAAATAAAAGAGGTACTTTCCTCAATGAGTTTATCTATGGGTATGGATTTACCTGGATGGCCACCCGAAAACATTGAAGAATTATCTAAAAAATATGAGGATCCTTTTAAAGTATAATGAAACACGGACTCAAACAAAGAAAACTAAATAGAACTTCCTCTCATAGGCTCGCATTACTTAAAAATCTCTCTATTAGTTTAATTAAACATGAGACTATTACCACCACAACTGAGAAGGCAAAAGAATTAAGGCCTTTTATAGAGAAATTAGTTACTAAAGCTAAAGTAGATAATCTTAGTAATCGTAAATATGTTTTATCTAAGCTGTTTAATAATAAAGAGGCTTGTCAAAAATTGTTTAGTGAAATTTCATCACAAAATAAAGATAGAAATGGTGGGTATACTAGGATTATTAAAAAGGGTAACCGTTTTGGTGACTTCGCCCACACTAGTATAATTCAATTCGTTAAATAAAATTTTACCACATATATGAATTCATACTTGGCGTTAATTTTAGGCGCTGTGTTAGGTTCATCTCTTAGATACTTCATTAACTTACTAAATTATTCTATAGCAGGACTCCCAGTAACTACTATCTTAGTAAATATTAGCGGATCTGCATTAGCAGGGTTGTTTTTAAATAAAGTTAATGGAACCAATTATATTTTTTTATACATTGGCTTGCTTGGCAGTTTTACTACTTTATCATCATTTAATATTGATATGTTTAATCTTCTAAGCGATAG
>NHLE01000042.1 GCA_002169365.1 Pelagibacteraceae bacterium TMED259
GGGAAGTGTGCTAGGGGCAGGCGGGAGCGTTGGCATGGGGATGGAGTACGTTTGCGCCTGGCATAGCCTCTGCTGCAAGCGGTTGGCCGGACTCAAGGAATCGAGCGGCAGTCAGAATTGCAGCACGATGGCCGGCCTCTGTGTGGAACCACCGGCGGGCAACTGCAATAATTCCATCGTCATCATTCTCATCGAGCGCTGTCTGAAGATGGCGATCCGCACGGGTTCTAAATTGAAGTTGATATGCCTCAGCTCCTGCTTCGGGAAGCGTGCCGATAATCTCTGTCACAAGTGCTTTCATGCTACGGCGCGTCTGGTCATTTGCGTTACCAGACTCTAAGAAAACATCCTGTTCCGCTGTCAGCATTTCATCGAGTAGTGCCGTAGCATCGGCCATCCTGCCTCCAGCTATCAGACGCTGGGCCTGGTCGAACTGTCTTTCACGGAGTCGCTCACTTGGCAGATAAACGCCGTTACTCACCGTCTCTTCTTCGTTAGACGTTTGTGAGAGAGCATCAGCTCGTACAGGAGAAAAAATACTGACATTCAGAAAATGCGAGATGTTGGAATCTCGCATTGCAACAGCAAGCAGCATGCATGCGATGAGCATGAACACCAAAGAACTGGGTACGGAGAGCCGTGGGATTCGCCTAGTAGCCACAGTACTTGATTCTGAGGTCGCCATGACTCCATCTACGTCTTTCATGAGATCACTCCACAGTTGGTCGCCTGTGCTTCTGGTCGCCTGTGCTTCGGCCGCCATCGTCTAATTTCATTATTGCAGCAGTGGTGTGTTTGTGTCTGGTTTGCCAACATTGGAGCGCAGAGGTCAGAATTAACGAAAGGTGCTACGATCGGGCCGAGCGTCTCAAAAGTACTCTTTTTGAGGGGTTTTATGCACGCCAAGTTCGTGAAACCGGTGGTCATTTTGGGCTGTTTGATAAAAAAACGCTGTTTTCCCTTGCATTTTTGCGGGTAATGCCTCTAATCGACGCCGCAAGCGACCGTTTTCGGTCGGGCACCGAAATGCGGTCGGGGTTATTGCCGCACAAAACTTTTCTCATACGGGAGGCACGAACGATAATGGCGAAAAAGACTGGAAGTAAGCCAATGACAAAGACTGAGATCATGCGTGCGATCTCAGAAACCACAGGTTTGCCGAAGAAAGACGTCGTTGCAGTCGTCGAGTCGCTGACCGAAGAAATCGGTAAGGCACTCCGCAAAAGCGGTATGGGTGTCTTCTCAATTCCTGGCTTGGTCAAGATTGAACGACGCGCTGTTCCAGCTCGTCCGGCTCAGAAGAATGTGAAGAATCCTTTCACAGGTGAACTGCAGGATCGACCTGCAAAGCCAGCTAGTGTGAAGGTTCGTGTTCGCGCTCTGAAGAACCTGAAGGCAATGGTCGAAGTTTAGTCAGAGTTACGACCATGAGTCGTTGACAAATTGTTGATGAACAAGAAACGGGTGGCACGATTTCGTGGCACCCGTTTTTTTTTGTAAGCCCAGGGGCACCTGCCACATAGGCAAGAGCAGCCAATGTGTGTTTATTACGTGTTTATGACGGGAAAAATGATCTGAGTGGAGGGCGCAAGGTGGCTCATTTAAAGTCGTTTCTTTTCATACTATTTCTGTGTGTTTGCCACGAGGTGCCAGGGGCAGATCAGCCTAATGTCATTGTGATTCTTACCGATGACCAAGGATGGGGAGACCTGAGCGTCAACGGGAATATCGCGATGGAGACACCCCATATTGATCGACTGGCAAAAAACGGGGCCCGGTTTCAGCACTTTTATGTCAGTCCAGTCTGTTCTCCAACGCGTGCAGAGTTTCTCACTGGAAGGCATCACGTTCGCTGCGGCGTGTATTCCACTTCTGAGGGTGGTGAACGCGTGAATGCCGATGAGATAATGATCGGTGAGGTATTCAAAAAAGCTGGTTACCGAACTGGAGCGTTTGGCAAGTGGCACAGCGGAATGCAGCATCCGTATCACCCGAATGCACGGGGATTTGATGAGTTTTACGGTTTTTGTTCGGGTCACTGGGGGAACTACTTCAGCCCAATGCTCGAGCACAATGGCCAGCTTGTGCAAGGTGAGGGATTTATCATTGATGACCTTACAAACCGTGTTATCGAATTCATCGAAGGCGAGCATACGAGTCCATTTTTTGTTTACCTTCCATATAACACGCCGCATTCGCCAATGCAGGTGCCGGATAGGTGGTGGAATAAGTTTAAAAACAAAGAGATCGTCCAAGAACACTCGAAAAAGAAAAATGAGAAAATTGACCACACGCGCGCCGCACTCGCAATGTGTGAAAATATCGATTGGAACGTCGGCCGACTTCTCTCCAAACTGAGGGAACTCAGGTTAGAAAAAAACACGATCGTCGTGTACTTCAGTGACAATGGCCCAAATGGTTCACGGTGGAATGACGGCTTGCGGGGCCGCAAGGGATCGACGGACGAAGGAGGGGTCAGGTCTCCACTGGTTATTTCTTGGCCCGGGGTAATTAAGGCAGGAACTGTTGTCACGCAGATATGCTCAGCGATGGACCTCATGCCAACTCTTGCAGAGTTGGCGGGTGTGGATGTTGTCAGTACGAAGCCGATAGATGGCATGAGTATTGCGCCAGTTTTTCTCGACGAGAAGGCTTCATGGCCGGATAGAACGCTCGTTCATCATTGGAAAGAGAGGGTTTCCGTCAGGACGCAACGGTTTCGTCTTGACTATGAGGGGCGACTTTATGACATGAATAAGGATCCGGGCCAGCATGTTGAACTCAATGATTCCCAGCCCGAGGTCGCAACTGCTCTTCAAGAAAAGGCAGATGAGTTTCGTCGGGATATGCTTTCAGAGTATGGGAAGCCTTTTGACAGGCGCCCGTTTGTCATTGGGTATGAGGGCGCGCGTTTGACACAGGTTCCGGCTCGGGACGGCGTTGGGCATGGCAATATCGAGAGATCGAACCGATTTCCAAATGATTCTTTTTTTGAAAATTGGACAACGGTCGATGATTTTATTTCCTGGGAATGTGAGGTCGGTGCTACTGGACGCTACCGTGCTGAGATTTTTTACACCTGTCCCAAAGAGGATGTTGGGTCCACCATTGAGTTGGTCTTCAGAGAAAGCTCTCTCATTGGAAAAATAACTGTTCCCCATAATCCACCGCTTGCCGGAATGGAAAATGACCGATTCAAACGAATGGAGTCGTACGTCAAGGATTTTAGGAGAATGACTCTTGGTGAGATACAGCTCGAGGAAGGCCAAGGCACCTTGATGCTGCGAGCGAAGAAGATTCCGGGGGACACTGTTATGGATTTTCGCCTGTTATTGCTGACTCGTGTGGATTGAATGCAACCGAGGATCAAGTGAGTTTGTTCGAATGCAACAGGCTCGAGCTGAAAAGTCATTGCCTAAAATGAGACAATTCATTCGTATTCAGTTGTCTCTCCTTGCCTTCTGTTTTTCGTTATTCAGTCTCTTGCAGGCTGAAGCAGCTGAACGCCCGAATGTAATCTGGATTGTAGTCGATGACATGTCTCCGAATTTCTCGTGTTATGGCGAGACGGCCATTCAGACACCACATGTGGATCGCCTTGCAGCTGAGGGCGTACGGTTCACACGTGCGTATGCCACTTCACCTGTATGTTCGACCTTTCGGTCTGCTCTGATCACCGGGATGTACCAAACAACAACAGGGACGCATCACCATCGAAGTGGCCGCGGAGCGCATCGTATTACTTTGCCTGCCGGTGTGAAGCCAGTGCCACAACTTTTTCAAGAGGCTGGGTATTACACATGTATCGGGAGTGGTTTGCTTGACCTTGACTACCGAAGTCAGCCGTTCACAGATCGTTCTCGCGGAAGAATGGGTAAGACGGACTACAATTTTGATTGGAAGCGTTCAATTTACGATGACAATGATTGGTCCAGACGTCGCTCTGGACAGCCTTTTTTCATGCAGGTGCAGTTGCATGGAGGGAAGCTTCGAGGGGCCTCAGCCGAAGCGTACGCCGCTTTTGAACAGCAGGTCGCTGAGTTAGTGGGAGAGGGTGCAGATTCGGGCGAGGTTCTGTTGCCGCCGTATTACCCGGCGGACCGAATCCTCCTGGAAGATTGGGCGCTGTATCTTGAATCAGTCCGCGTGACGGATTATCACGTTGGGCGTGTGCTGCAGCGGCTTGAAACAGAGGGCTTGCTTGAGAATACACTGATTGTCTTCTTCACCGATCACGGGATTAGTCATGCCCGTGGCAAGCAGTTTTTATACGACGAAGGAACGCACATACCGCTTGTTATTTGTGGCCCACACGTTCAGGCGGGGTGTGTTCGAACGGACCTGGTCGAGCATATCGATGTTGCGGCGTTGTCTCTTGCAGCGGCTGGCATCAGCGTTCCAGATTGGATGCAGGGCCAAAATATTCTTGCACAAGATTTTCAGCCCAAACATGCAGTTTTTGCCGCTCGAGATAGGTGTGGAGAGGCCGTTGATCGAATTCGATCAGTGCGTAGTGAGGACTTTCTTTACATCAGAAATTTTTTCCCTAATCGTCCGCACCTGATGCCAAGTAACTATAAGGACAGCAAGTTAATCATTCAGCGACTCCGAGAACTTCACGCGACCCAAGGGATTGGTGCCGTTGGGGAAGAACTCCTGTTCTCTCAAGTCCGCTCGGCAGAAGAGCTCTATTTGTATCGTCAGGACAGGTGGCAGATTCATAATGTAGCTGGAAACAAAAAGTATACGGACGAGTTAGTGCGCCATCGTGAGCTGCTCGACAAATGGATCAGGCAGACAAACGATCATGGCACCGAGTCTGATGACGTCTACGTGCTCGAAGTAGAAGATCAATTGAAGGGGATAAAAAGTGAAGCATCGCGGAAAACGTATCGTGCAAACATAGAGACGTATAGGCGTTGGGCCAGAGAAGGCATGTAGCGACGGGCTGGCGGCTGTTTTGAAGTGGTCGTGGTAGCGTCTTGTACTGAAGTTGACGGAACCAGCACCGAACCGGCGGCACGCGGATTTTCAGTCCCAAAGAAGCCTTTTGTCACCCTTTCGTAAAACTTCGAGTACCTACTTTACCGCGGTTTCGTCCACTCGTTACATGTGCGGTTACGCCCGAGTGTGGCCCAAAATGAGTCCGAAAGGTTAGGATTCGGATTCCAGTTTTCAGTTTGGCAATGCAAAGGGAGATTGAGCAATGGCAGCTGACGTGGCAATCGCGAGAGCCAAGGCCAGACTCGAAGCCTTACGAGGACGGGATCCTGTCGCAATCATGTATTCCGAATCGGCGACAGAATTAAAACCGCTGTCGCCCAATAATCTCCCCCGGCATTTCCGCAAGTTCGAAGGGATGAGAGCGTACAATTTTCATCCCAGCAAAGATCGTCGTGCCTTGTTGGTAACTCACTCTGCCTGCACTGAGTCTGAACGCCTCGTGATCGATACTTTTCGGAGCGTTTCAAAGGATTTGGAAGAACATCTCTATGCGCACAAATACACCACGTGTTTCAGAATCAGAGAACTGGATTGGGCCATTGCTCTGGTCGAAGCCTCTCATAGGAAACTGCTTGGTTCTGAGGGGTACGAATGGCAGTGGTGGCAGGATGCCGATGAAGATTTGCTAGTAACGGGACGAATTGCCGACGCATGGGGCAAGAACATGCACGTCATGGATCGCTATTTTATCGAGTTGAAAAATGCCGTTGAAAGCAGTCTCCGGTTGATTGAACACCTCGAAGCAGAGCCAAGTGTACCGAAGCAGACTGAATCCTGCGGGGAGACTACCAATAAGAAACTGAAAGCACTCTGGAAGAAGGAACCGGCATTCTGTCTGCTGAAACCAATTCAGGCTATTGCACAAAAGATCGGCAAAGGAGAGATCTCCGTTTCGGAATCTGATTTCTGGAAAGAAACGATTATGCCCCAGAAAAAGCTTGTAGGTTCTGACGGTAAAAAATTACAGCAACTCGTAGAAGCCAGGAACAGAGGCGACAGTATTTCCGACACGGACGAGAAGGTCTTGAATGCTTTTGAAGAACGAGTTGGTGCTGAGTTGAATTAAGCCGACGTTTCGATACCGAACGCTCAAAAAGAGCAGGCTGCCTATGTCGTTGGAAGACCTTCTTTTCAGCCTCAGGCAGAAGGCTGTTTTCACTGTGAGTTCCAGTCTCACTTGGCTTACCCACCCACCCCTGTTTTTTTAATGGACAGAGGGAGGCTCGAACTCCCGACACACGGATTTTCAGTCCGTTGCTCTACCAACTGAGCTATCTGTCCTAAGCTTCGAAAGGTGTGGCAAAGGCCACAATCGCTCGAAGAATAACCACATTGGTAGAAACGTTTCGCCCTGTTGTCAACGAGTGGTCGCGTTACAGGGGCCCCAGCCGTTGTCGATGTGCATCCTGCCGTGAGGTCTACGTGGCAGCTCGCTTGAGGCGGTCGCGAACTGCTGCCCACTCGGAATCGGCCGGGACCGCATCAACAACCAGACGGTCGAGCCCCCGTTGATCAAGGGCGTGCAGTGTGGCGTAGAGGCTGCGTGCGTATGTCGTGGGGTCCTTTGGCATCGGAATCACCAGAAGGCCTGCTGATGCAGCCAGTGCCCGTACAGCTGGGTTCTCTGGTGTACGGGACAACCAGCCAACCCGGTGCCCCTCCGCCACAAGTTGTGGAACAAGTGACGTGGCGTCCCCGGACAATATGAGTTGGGTTTGAGGGGCATAATGACGGTGCTGATTTCCGGGGCTTCGGAGAGCCTTTTTCTGCCCCTCATGCTGCTCTGCAGAATCATGTTCTGATTCGTGGATTTCGACACCAATCGCTTCTGTAAGTTGTGCTGCAGATATCGGACCAGGACGCAGAATTTTTGGCGGGTAAACAGTGCAGTCAAGAACCGTTGACTCAAGTCCATGCTTACAGGGCCCGCCATCAAGAATCATACCTATTCGGTTACCCAGTCCCTCTAGCACATGTTGCGCTGTTGTGGGTGACACTGCTTCAGATCGATTTGCACTTGGAGCCGCTAAAGGGCATTGAGCCAATTCGATGAGGCGACGAGTACTGACCAGACCAGGGCATCGTAACGCAACAGTCTGTCCATTTGCAGTGACAATGTCTGGTACGACGTCGGCTTTGGGAACAACCACGGTCAGCGGTCCAGGCCAGAATGCAGTGGCAGCTTTCTGAGCAATATCCGGCCACTGGCTTACCAGAGTCTGTGCCATGGTCTCATCCGAAACATGCACGATGAGCGGATTCGTTGCCGGCCGACCTTTGACTTGAAAAATCTGTGCAACTGCATCAGCGTCCATTGCATCCCCTGCCAGGCCGTACACAGTCTCGGTTGGGATCGCTACAAGTTGGCCATTTGCAAGCCTTTCAGCGGCTGCCGCGAGGGCTGCAGCAGTCGTATGGTCAGGCGTTCCAACACCCTCAGGCCAATTGATCGTGGCAAGGATTGGGAGTGCTGGACGATGTACGGGAACTGGTGTCATAACGTTACCGGTTGCAGATACAGGGAACACCGAGCATGATGGCATCTTCAGCAGACTAGGCAACCCGTTTTTTGGAGCTTTTTATCAAGATGGCCACACCTTCCTCACAGGGCTCACCTGCCCCCGCTGTTGGAATCATCATGGGTAGTAAATCAGACTGGAAAACGCTTGAGCGTGCGGCAACCACTCTCAGTGAGCTTGGTGTGCCTCATGAATGCGAAATTGTGTCCGCGCATCGCACACCAGAGAAACTCGCTGAATATGCCCGCACGGCCGTTGAGCGAGGGTTGAAGGTCATCATTGCCGGTGCTGGTGGCGCAGCCCATCTTCCAGGGATGGTGGCAGCCCAAACGCCATTGCCAGTGCTAGGTGTACCTGTGGAGTCAGCCGTTTTACGTGGCGTGGATTCCCTGTTATCAATCGTTCAAATGCCTGCAGGTATTCCCGTTGGAACGCTGGCAATCGGAGGTGCTGGTGCTGCAAATGCAGCACTTCTTGCCGTTTCAATTCTGTCGTTAAATGACGATGAATTACGAGAACGTCTCTGTTCATATCGGAAGGCGCAGACCGATCGAGTGCTCGCTGATGATCTCCCTCCTGTTGTGTAATTNTCTNCTGAAAAATGTAAGGTGTCTGCATGAGTGATGACGCTGTCCAACTCGATCCGGTCATGCCTGGAGCCCTGCTTGGGGTTCTTGGAGGCGGTCAGTTGGGGGCAATGTTTGCAGTGGCTGCTCGCCGCATGGGGTACCGCGTTGCTGTTATTACTGATACTCAGGAATGTCCTGCTGCGCGTCATGCAGATCGACTGCATGTTGGTAGTTATGACGATCCCGCTTTTCTGGCACAAGCAGCGGAAGGGCTTTCTGTTGTCACATTCGAATTTGAAAATGTGCCTGCAGCGGCCGGTGAGGCCTTAAAGGCTGCTGTTCCGGTTCGTCCTCATCCTGAGGTGCTTTTCACAACTCAGAGCCGTGAGCGGGAAAAAGCATTTCTTGTCGAACGCGGTATTCCGTGCGGTCGGCACGCGGTGGTTCGCACCGAGGAAGAGTTGCGAAAGGCGGTTGAGAATATTGGTTTACCAGCTGTTCTGAAAACAGCAGCCTTTGGCTATGACGGAAAAGGTCAGAGGATGCTGAAGGAAACGTCAGACATTCATGACGCATGGGTGAGCCTTGGTGAATTGCCGTGCGTCCTTGAGGAGTGGATTGACTTTCAATGTGAACTGTCAGTGGTTGCTGCGAGAGGGCTAGATGGTGCCGTCGTTGCTTTTCCTGCCATACGGAATGAACATGCGNACCATATTCTCGATGTGAGTTCCTGCCCTGCAGAGTTGCCGGTGGAGGTGTTGGGAGANGCAGAGCACCTCGCAGCGACAGTCCTCTCAGAACTCGGCGTTGTTGGTGTCGCGTGCGTGGAATTCTTCCTTGCAAAAGACAGCAGGCTTCTGGTGAATGAAATTGCCCCACGGACTCATAATTCAGGCCACCTGACGATTGAGGCATGCCCTACCAGTCAGTTTGAGCAGCAGGTGCGAGCGATCTGTGGATTGCCACTCGGCGTAACCACACTCCTTGCACCGGCAGCNATGGCAAATCTTCTNGGTGATTGTTGGCAGTCAGGTGAGCCAATGTGGGAGCATGTTTTTTCCGTCCCTGGAGCCGGTCTTCATCTTTATGGAAAAGCGGAGCCGAGGCCGGGCCGAAAGATGGGCCACATTACAGTCACAGCCAAAACGACGGACGAGGCCAAGGCATTGGTACGTCAGGCACGGCAAGGCGTCCAAGGCAAGGCGTCGCTTCTCGGTAAGTAAAGCACGACAGAGGCTGGGCTCACTGCGGCTTCAGCGAACGGCCTTTCCACGATGTTTTGATTCCGAGTGTGCGGCGGCCCAGGGCAAACCACTGCACTGCCAGAAAAATGCCCACTGCGAGTGGATGAAAGAAGGCACTGCCAGCCGATTGCTGGAAACGATTGAGCGTGATCAATCGCGGAAAATAGCTTAAGGCAAGACCGAAAAGTATCCCGGTCGTCGCAATCCAGGATTGGCTGCTGCCACTAAGCATGGAGGCGAAGAGAAGTGCAGGTACAACCTCACCTCCACCAAGGAGTAAAGTGAAGGGGATGATTGTCTTGGGTGATCCGATGCCTTCCGTGGCATTCTTGGTGATGCCCTGAAAGACGTCTCGGTTTGTTTCGTACATTCGGCATGACGCAATGTCACTGGCGTCAAAAATATCTGTTTGCAGACCGGCTTTTCGGAACGCTCTTGGAAGCATGATTCCGTCATGAAGCGACGACTTAATNACGGCGTGCCCCCCTGCCCTGTCATAGGCCGAGCGAGTTGTGATGAAGAGTTGCCCACATCCTGCTGCAAGTGAAGGGTCGTTTGAAAGTCGGCTCCGGGAAAGAGGCAGATATCCCAGTAAGACAAAGTGAATTAATGGTAAGAGAAGCCATCCGGCTACTGTCGGGGTTTCCTGATGGGGGAACCCACTGCCAAGATCGACTTTTGACTGGTTAAGGAAAACAGCGCTGCGTGCGATTGCGTCCGGCTGAACGGTTACATCAGCATCTAGAAACAGGAAGGTATCGTAGCGTGCGGATTCGGCTAGTTGCTGGCATGCATGCTGCTTCCCACACCATCCCGGCGGGAGANGCTTGCCATGAATGAGTCTCACTCGNGNGTCGCGGTCACTCCATTGCGACACAAGCTGTGCTGTTGAATCTGTGCTCGCGTCATCAAGTACAACAAGTTCAATCTCAACGCCCTGACTTGCCAATACGCTGCGAATAAAACCATCGACAACCCGCTCTTCGTTTCGGGCGGGAACTAATACGGAAACAGGTTCTGAGTATTCTGCCTGCTGGCTCGTGCGAAAGATTTTGAGGTTCTGCCACGTAAGGGCAGCAGGAATGGCAGCAAAAGCGCACGCGGCGAGTGCAATGACAGAGAGTACAACGTCCGTGTCGGTCACGCTGGCTCCTCTTCATGTGCCGGGTTGAACGTTTTTCCAGAAAGAGTGGAGCGAATTCGTCGAATGATNTCGTAGGCACCTCCAATACCGACAGTGCCTGATGCCAATTCAGTAAATGCGTTTGGGTTTCGGGCAATCGCAGCATCTCGTAATTCGTTTTGTGTTTCCTCAAGCGATGCTGCAAGGATTTGATTCCACTCGTCTGCGTCGTGTTTTGTNTGTTGATCGATTCGGTGAGGCTCGCCAAAAGAAACGATTGCTTCGGGTAGTCGTTCGTTCCAAAATGGATATTCAAGTGCGAAGGGGATAATCAATCCACGTTTCGCAACGGCTGCAGCGTGNCCAACTCCNGGCTTNATGGTGACGGGTCGGTAGCGAGGGTCAACAAAATCTCCTTGGGCCGTAACCCANAAGAACACATCAGGCCGTTCAAGAGCAGCTTTGGCGAGTCGTAGAAAGCGAGCGGCTCCTTTCCATGAGTCCGGTTCAATTCCTAGGAAACCTATTTTTTCAAGAAAGGAGTATCTCCCCAATGCGGTTGAATCAATCGGTCCGTAGTTCAATCGATCAGGAAACAGCTTTTGCGCAACTGACAGNAAGATCAAGGGATCCCACCAACTTGGATGATTCGTGTAGAGGAGCACCGGTTCGTCGACGATGNCCGGAATGGGTGATCTTCCATCAGGTGGATTCAAAAGACGGACAGCATGAAAGTGTCGGCGGATGTACCCCCTGACGTACCACATGAACCAGCTGTGAAGGTGTGTTGCGTATGGTGGCAGGCTTGTGTCNTCGCGCTGCTGAATAGGGGACGTTTTTGGAGTACCCTCTGGTCTGTTCACGATGCCACACACGTAGACTGGTTGATAGATCCAATAGGTTCGACAACNCGGTCTTGGTCGACACAGTCGCCTGCTATCCAGCCGGACATGAGTACCATAGGCATTCCAGGCCCAGGATGAGCAGACCCCCCGGCCATATAGAGACCTTCAACGTCAGGCGATCTATTAGACGGTTTAAAAGCGCCAAGAAATCGCCCGTGGCTTGCAAGACCATAGATCGCACCATCTAAAACGTGGTAACGGTCCTGAATGTCCTGAGGAGTGAGCGCGTGTTCAACGACAATATGCTCTTCAATGTCCTCTAGCCCAGCTGTTTGTTTCAATTTTTCGATGATACGGTCTCTGTAACCAGGCAGCATATCGGACCATTTGTGATGTGGTCGGAGGTAGGGGGTGTGGACAAGCACGTAGAGGGATTCACAGCCAGGTGGCGCTACTTCAGGCTCAGTAGCTGCAGGTGCACAAACGTAACACGTAGGGTCTGGTGCGGGTTCGCCTTTGCGGTAAATCGCATCGAACTCTTTGTGCGGATCACCAGAAAACACAAAATTATGATGGAGTAGTTGGTCGTAGCGGCGGTTCAGACCCAGATAGAGGACAACGCCCGAGCATGCTGGCTCATAATTCCTTCGTCCAAGAAATCTTTTTCGCGGTCGGCCGTCGAGCANTTCCTGGTGCGTGCGAACACTGTCAGAATTGCTGACAACTGCGCCACCTCTGATGGTTTCGCCATCGGCCGTTAGGACGCCGATGGCCCGCTTGTTCTCAACAAGGATCTGACGAATCGCAGTATTGGTTCGAATCTCAACACCGAGACGTAGTGCAAGTTTTGTGAGCGCCTTAGGGACCGCGGCAGTTCCGCCGCGCGGGTACCAGACTCCGTCGTTTGATTGCATGTGGGCTATNCCGCAAAGCACCGCCGGGGAAGACTCAGGGCAACTTCCTACGTATTGCGTGTAGTGGTCAAGCATCTGAGCAGCGCGACTGTCCGGCACATACGAGCGGACCGTTCCTGAAACACTGTGTCCCGGNCGCATTCGCATGACTTCCCGNAGCATGGAAATGGTGACACTTCTCTTGGGATCAAACATGTCNTTCAGTCCACCAATAGACTTCCANAAAAAGAAGTCGTCNGANATTTTGTGTAATTTTTTTGCGAGATCCATGAACCGGGANTANCCATCACCTGCGCCNGAACCAGGAGAGAACTTTTCGAGTTCCTTTCTCATCATTTCAACATCAGCATGAAGATCTAGGGTCGTGCCATCGTCAAAAAAACTTCGCCATTGAGGGTCAAGTGGGACGAGGTCGAGAGCTGTTTCCAGTGGCTGATTCGCTTCATCGAATATGCGTTTCAAGACCGCAGGGATCGTCAGTATGGTCGGTCCCATATCAAAGCGGAAGCCATCCTCTTCGTAGACCGCTGCCTTGCCACCAGTCCAATTATTTTTGTCACAGAGCACAACGGCGTAACCACGGGCGGCGAGTGTGCAAGCCGTTGCAAGTCCACCTAGACCACCACCAACAACGATAACTCGATTATCCACTTCAGCGTCGCTGAGTTCTCTCGGGCGAACGCTTTGCTCCAGGACGTGTTCAGTTGATGAGTCACTCATGAGTCCATCGATGGTTCTGTCCATTTCTCTTTTCCTTTTTNATATCCGGCTCAGAGTCTAAGCAATAACGATCTCGAAAGATCTATGACATGGCTGGCGGCCGCATNTTCACGNGACTNCCCGTCTCGAAAGAGGTTTTNTNGACNGCGATCTCGACGTCTTTTCCGCCTCTTCGGAAACNTAGCTACTACTTCCAATCGGTTCGGCCGGAACGGCCTCTGGGGTCCGCCATTGCTCATTTGTGTGTTCTGCTGGTTCACTTGTCTCGGTCGCAATGTCCAAGTCACGAAGTAATAAATCCGTGGTAATTTTTGCGGAGGAGTAAATCACTGGAAGACCACTGCCTGGGTGCGTGCCACCACCAACGAGGTACATGCCGTCGATGTCTTCAAAGCGATTGTGTGGTCGCATGTGAAGCATTTGGTTCAGGTCGTGTGACAGATTGAAGGTGGCACCTCTGTAGATCGCATAATCTTCCTGCCAGTCATCCGGCGTGATCATTTTTTCATANCGAATGCGTGGCCTCACNTTCTCAATACCAATTTTTTCAAGTTGATTAATTGCTACTTCACGAAAAGCCGGAGCCTCTTTTTCCCAGTTTATGTTNGGGTGNTTGTGGCTTACCGGGATAAGAACGTAGAGCGTGCTCATTCCGGGTGGCGCAAGACTGGGATCAGTGACTGATGCATTCTGNACGTACATTGATGGGTCACNACTCAAGCNATGACGNCGCTCGATGTCGGCAAGAGCCTCACGNTAGTTTTCAGCTAAATAAATATTGTGATGAGGGANTGATTCATAGCACCCNTCAAGACCTAGNTACAGCATGAAAGTCGAACATGAGAACCGCCGCGATGCTATTTTTTTATCACTCCANCGNCGTCGTAGTTCATCCGGTACGAGCCGTGTCATNGCTCTNGCGAAGTCGGCATTCACNACAGTNGCATCAGCTGANTANGTNGCNTTCGAGGTGGTTACTGAAGTAATTCTNTTNCCACTGAAACTCCATCGANTCNACGGGTTCNCCGTAGTGNATTTCAACNCCCATTTCNTCNGCNAGNCGNGCCATTGTGGCNGAGACTTCACCNCACCCACCNATCGGNTGNAAAACACCATGNTCGTATTCAAGNAACGACAGNATTGAAAAAAGACTTGGGCAGCGAAANGGNGACATTCCNAGGTATTTTGACTGGAATGTAAANGCGAGNCGAATTCGTTCATCNGANAAAAANCGNNCNAGTTCGGNATCAAGNCTNTTCCANGGNTTGAGNAGAGGNACNAGTTTNAGGAGNTCGGGATTNGCCAGATCNGTCCANCNNTCNAANGGNTTTTCNAGNAANGGTGCNAAGCGGNCNAATTTNTCNCGNGTCTCANTCATGAANCGAGTGAANGAACCNCGATCANTTGGNGAAAGNCGAGCGACGGCATCNTCCATCCTTGCGAGATCAGGNGTTGCNAAAAGGTCACCACCTGAACCAAAAATAAGGCGATACTGNGGATCAAGTTTGACCATCTCNACTTCNTTATTGAGGTCATAGCCGCACGCAGAAAAAATATCCGACAAAACACGCGGGTAGAGAAAAAATGTCGGCCCAAGATCGAAGCGGAAGCCTGTCCCGCTTTCCAGCGAACTGGTGCGGCCTCCCGGCGTCTCAAGCCTTTCGAGAATTCGAACTTGTAGTCCAGCCCGTGCCAACAACATTGCAGAAGCAAGACCGCCAGGCCCGGCACCAACGATCGTGACTGTTCGTGTCATATATTATTTAGTTCTCAATAAGTCGTTTTCACCGTCTGCCCCGCATTTTGGGGCATGTGCATACCTGCCCCACTATAGATCGCTTGTGGGGACGGTCAAGAATCTCAGCACTGCAAATTGATAAAGTTCAGTTTGCCAAGGAATGAACCTTAATATGCCGGATAAACAACAGCTCGTGCTGGACGATAGCGGCCAAAAAGCCCTCTACGATAGTACGGAGCCACGTATGCAGTTGGGGCGTAGAAAGTCGTCGTGGGTGCGTAATAGGCAGCCGGTGGAGCATAATATGCCGTTGTCGGTGTGTAGTATGCAGTGGTCGCAGTTGGAGCGTAATATGAAGTTGTTGCGGGAGCATAGTAGCTCGTTACTCCGACGGAACTTGCTGGAACTGCTGCTGCAACTGGAGGCGAATAGGCAGTCACGGCCGAATATGTGCCTGACGGCGTATATCTTGCAACGTAGGGGGTCGGTTGGGCAACAACCGGCGAATAATAGACAACCTGCTGTGCGTATCCCGAAGCAGCAGAGACCAAACTCGCCACAAAACCTACGAGTATGAGCGGAAGTCGTCGCATGAGCATGTGATAGAGGGGCTGAGAATGTGGCATCTGGGGCGGCTCCGAATACGAGATCGAGTGACTTTTGATTGCCTTAAGAATACGCTAGAGGTTGCTAGGTTCGCAAACGGGCGGTAAAGTTCCCGCTGTCGTTTAGGTTTAACCCGTTTTTGCCCGCCGTCAATCACTTCGTCGAAAAGCTAATAATCAGCGTGCTTGCGGCCAATTTGAACACTTGCGTACTGCCTGAAGGTGGGGTTCTGACGTGAAAAAATCCCCATCCGAACACCAGACGTCTGATTCGACATCTGGTTTTGTATCCCTTCTGGCCGTTCGGTCGCTCACCGTGCTGAACGACAATATGGCCCGATGGATTGTCATAGGGCTGGGAAAACGAGCGGCGGCATCAGTTGGTACGGCTCCTGCGGCTGTGTTGGCAGTCGGAACGGCAGTGTATGTCGTACCATTTGTGCTCTTCGCCTGGCTTGCTGGTTGGCTTGCAGACCGATACTCGAAGCGATCAGTCGTGATCAGTTGGAAGTTTGCCGAGATTCTTATCGGCATTGTTGCGGCACTTGCCATTGCATGGGGTGCTGGGTCTGGTGTTGTGCTCGGAGGAATTCCTCTTGGGCTTTGGCTGCTACTTGGAGTTGTTGGGCTCTTTGGTCTGCAGACGACGTTACTGAATCCAAGCCTGCTTGGAACAATTCCTGAGACCGTGCCTGCGGCAAAACTTTCTTCAGCAAATGGGATTTTTGCGCTTGTCTCACTTGCTGCCACGCTCGTGGGTATGGCGGCTGGTAATTGGTTGGCTGACATCACCTGGCTTACTCCACAACCCGATGCAGATCGTCCCCTTCCTCTTTGGATGATGGATCTTCCATTCGCATACGCTTTACCAGCCGCAATTGGACTATTTTCAATAGCCTCAGCTGGCTGGCTACTGTCTCTGCGGCTTCCAAACGTTCCGGCTGCAGATTCGAATGCGGTATTCCCACGAAATGGAATAACAAAAACAGTAGAAGACCTTCGCGCTCTTTGTGGCTCACGCCGGCTCATTGGTGCAGCAGCGGGGATTGTTTTCTTTTGGGGAATCGCTGCAGTCGCCCAATTAAATGTTGATCAATATGCGTTTGAATCCGGAGCGACCACCCAGGGTCAAGTGACCCCTCTTCTCCTTGCACTTGTGATTGGTATAGGAGGAGGCAGCCTCCTTGCGGGTCGGCTTTCCGGCCAAGGAGCCGATGAAAATTCCCAAGTGAATCTTGGCATCGTGCCGGTTGGCGGAATGATTATGGCGACAGCCTGCCTTGCCCTTTCCTTCTCCGGCCAAGAAATCTTCCAGCCAGACAAGTCCCTCTCGATTGGTCTGATAACAGCTGCCTGGTGGCTTTTCCTCCTTGGAGTTGGAGCAGGAATGTTTGATGTTCCACTTGAGGCTTATCTCCAGGAACAAAGCCCACCAGATCGTTTGGGTGCAACGTTGGCGTCCACAAATCTGTTGGTATTCACCGGCATGCTGGCTTCATCCCTGGGGTACTACGTTTTGCGGATGCCCGTGGGCGCTGAGGAACTCGCGAAGCCACTATTTTCAGCGCGTGGTGTTTTTCTGATCTTTTCGCTACTCGCGGGTATCGCAACGGTTGCTGCAATTGTTTCAGCGCCTCGATCGTCTCTGCGTCTGTTTGTGGATTGGACGGTTCGGCTCGTGTATCGGTTTCGCATTCAGGGGGCTGAGAGTCTTCCAGCATCTGGACCAGCTGTCATCGTCGGAAATCATATCTCGTGGCTCGATGGTTTCTTGGTGGTCCTCGCAGCTCGAAGGCCAGTGAGAATGGTTGTCTATGGCCCAAACATTCAAGGTCGGTTTCTGAAACAACTGGCTGCGCAGTGGCAATTTATTCTTTTTGATCCGCATCCAAAATCAATTGCCCGCGCGCTGAAGGAGATTGAAAGTGGACTCGCGAATGGAGATTTTATCGGAATCTTCTGTGAGGGCGGCATATCCAGGACGGGGCAGTTACTTGGCTTTAAGCGAGGGCTTGAACGAATTCTCAATCGCGTTGATGCCCCTGCTGTACCCTTGGCTATTGATGGTCTATGGGGGAGCATCTTTTCATTTTCTGGCGGCAGGTTTTTCTTTAAAGTGCCCTGGCCCTTGCGGCGAAGAATCACCATGCGATTTGGGCCGCTTGTTCCTAGTGGGCAGAGTCCCGCAGTTATCCGTCTCGCGCTTCAGGAAACAGCAGCTCGAGCGGTGTTCGGCAGATTTCACCACAATCCAAAGTGTGATGTTACTTATGCGGCCTTTGCGGAAGCATTAAGCGGGTGTTGTGTTCTAAGACGATTTGATCGTCTGCTTGTGACGCTTCAGAAAGATGATCCGCTGCATGACGTATTCGCTGACGCCCATTCTCATCAACTATCCGTGTCGGTTGAAGCCTGCCAGGAAGCAGTGTCTGCTGATGAGTTTGTGCGTCTGTTTCAGCGACGTCGAGTAACAGTATGGATCGCCCGGCACCAACAACTCCATGAAATTCTTGCTTTCGCCCGCGGAGAACCGCCGAAACTCATGGCGTTTCCTGAGGTGATCATCGTGCCTGTTCGGTCAGCAGCTGAATTTGAGCATGTCGCGAAGACACTCTCAGCGTTTGAGACAATGTTTGGTGTCACGCCTGTTGTTGCCTTTGCTCCGCCTGGGTGTGGTCTTCTTGCTATGAGTACGCCGCCATCGCGGTCGGTGAGCAAGGAAAACACATATGCCTGTGATTCGGTTGGGAGAGTTGTCAACGGAGCTGTTGTGTGGCCGCGCGCATCGCTAAGAGGGCCAGCGGGGTTTGGGCCCTTGACTGATGAGGATTCTCAGCCCGATGAACACAGGAGCTTGGTTGTATCGGCAATGAGTCAAGGATCTGATGGGATTGGCTGGAACGTGCTCGATGAGCAGTTCGATGTCGATGACAACGGGTTCTTGAGACTCCGCTTGGACGACAAGGAATAACGGTGTATTGTTGTGAGAAGAAACTGCACCCCTAGCTCAATTGGATAGAGCATCGGTCTACGAAACCGAAGGTTACTGGTTCGAATCCAGTGGGGTGTACTTAACTTGATGAAGGTCTTCGGAGCCCACTCCGTCAGAACGCCTCATTTTGAGCGATTTAGCCCGGAGAATGAGTGCCGAAGGCCCATCTGCCGTTAGGTGTTGCGGCTCGGTGACGCTGAAAAATCTATGCAGTAGTCCGCCGTCGCGATTCGGCTATTCTGTAGCAGTCGAGGACCAGACATAGATCGGGTCCAACTGTTTCATTCAGCCTTTCCCTCCTTTCGAGGATTGTTGTGTCGAGTAACTGTGTTCTAGACATTCCCCTGCCGGTAGCAACCGAAGGCAATGACCCAACCCGGAGTCCGGCCACGAAGCAACGGTATCCGACGAAAGCCGAAGTGCTCGCCGCCATCCCAGAGGAATGCTTTGATCGCAATCTGATCAAGTCGTCACTCTATCTATTTGTGTCTCTGGCGATGACGATCGGTAGTGGAGTCCTTGCCTATCTGTTTATTCCGCTCACCTGGTCCTGGCTTCCTGTATGGATTGGCTACGCTATCGTGGCCGGTACTGCGGGCACCGGTTGCTGGGTCGTCGCGCACGAGTGTGGTCATCGGGCGTTTACGAAACACAACTGGCTTCAGGACATGATTGGTTACTGTCTACACAGCATCTTGCTCGTGCCGTACTTCTCGTGGCAACGTAGTCACTCGGTGCACCATGCCCGCACCAATCACCTCGACAGTGGTGAAACA
>NHLE01000043.1 GCA_002169365.1 Pelagibacteraceae bacterium TMED259
CTATTTTTAAAGCCTCAAAAAAGGCAGTCTGTGGTATCTCGACATTACCAAATTGTTTCATTCTTTTCTTTCCTTTTTTTTGCTTTTCAAGCAATTTCTTTTTTCGACTTACATCGCCACCATAAAGCTTAGCAGTTACATCTTTTCTAAATGCTTTGATAGTTTCTCTGGCAATAATCTTACCATATATTGCAGCTTGGATTGGGATTTGAAAATTTTGCCGTGGAATTAAATCCTTTAATTTATTACAAATCCTCCTACCAATAGTCTCAGCTCTAGTCTTATGTACTATATTTGAAAAGGCATCTACGGTCTCAGAATTCACTAAAATATTTAGTTTTACCAAATCCCCTTGAAAGTAGTCATATAATTGGTAGTCAAAGCTAGCATACCCTTTTGAATAAGATTTTAGCTTATCATAAAAGTCGATNACTATTTCATTTAAAGGNAGTTCCATTTCTAAAATAGCTCTATTATTTTGGATTGTTAAATTTTTTTGTTTACCTCTTTTTTCAATACAAAGATTTATTACAGTTCCAAGATAATCCTGAGGAACAATTATAGTAGATTTAACCCATGGCTCTAGAATTTGATCAATCTCTGCTGGGTCTGGAAGCTCAGATGGATTTCTAATGATTAATTCATTTTGGCTTCTATCTATAACTTTATATACAACACCAGGTGCTGTTGTAATTAAATCTAAATCAAATTCTCTTCTCAAACGCTCAGTGATTACTTCTAGATGCAACAAGCCCAAGCATCCACAACGAAAACCATAACCTAATGCAGCACTAGTTTCATTTTCATATGTAAAACTTGAATCATTAAGGGCAAGTTTCTCAAAACTTTCTTTTAAGTGTTCGTAGTCAGAGGTATCTACAGGATAAATTCCACAAAAAACAACTGGCAAAGAAGGCTTAAAACCAGGTAANGGTTTTACTGTTTTATTATTTAATTCTGCAATTGTATCTCCAACTTTACAATCAGCTACTGATTTAATACTTGCATTAATAAAACCTATTTCACCTGCTTTTAATTCATTACAGTAGTTAATTTCTGGTGTGAAATAGCCTATCCTGTCAATATTATACTGTTGGTTGTTAGATAAAAATTTTACTTTCATACCTTTCCTCATAACACCATCAAGGATTCTAACTAAAACTGTTACTCCTAAATAATTATCATACCAACTATCAACTAGTAGCGCTTTCAATTCATCGTCTTGTGTAGTTGGGGAGGGTAATTTAATAATTAANTGATCAATAAGNTCTTTAACTCCCTGACCTGTTTTTGCNGAGACAAGNAAAGACTCAGAGGTATCAATCCCTATCGTTTGCTCAATATCTTCTTTAACTCGNTCTGGCTCAGAAGCTGGTAGGTCTGCTTTATTTAAAACAGGTAAAATTTCATGATTAGCATCGATTGCTTGGTANGCATTAGCTAATGTTTGAGCCTCAACACCTTGTGTACTATCAACAACCAGCAAAGAACCTTCACAAGCAGATAATGATCTTGAAACCTCATAAGAAAAGTCAACATGACCGGGTGTATCTAGAATATTNAGTTGGTATGTTTCGCCAGAGTCACTCTTGTAATCTAATCTTACAGTTTGCGCNTTAATAGTGATTCCTCTTTCTCTTTCAATATCCATGGAGTCTAAAACTTGATCTTTCTTAGTACGATCATCCATGCCTCCACAAATTTCAATAATTCGATCAGCCAGAGTTGACTTACCATGGTCAATATGAGCTACTATTGAAAAATTTCTAATATTAGAAATTCCCATTAAGATCTTAACTTTGCTTGGAATTTATCTGNTATTTTATTAATGATATTTTGATGNATTTGCTCTAAGTCTTTTTCATCTAATGTTTTGTCGATAGATTGGATAGTAATTTTAAAAGTAATACTCTTATTATNNTCACCAATATCNGGAGAAAGATATTCATCAAAAAATTCTACTTGGCGTATTAGCTTTTTATCAATCCCNGTTAGANNTCGATAAACNTCATATAAGTTTTGATCTTTTGCAAAAATAAAGGAAAAGTCTTTTTCACTGTATTGAAAATCTGACTCTTGAATTTTGATATTACTTTTTCGAGCCATGGTATCAATTGGTAAGTTTTCAAAGTAAATTTCAAAGCAATAGGTATTGGATAATTTTGGAAAATTTTCTAAAATTAAAGGATGAACCTTACCATACCTAGCAATCATTTTTTTTCCCATATGTAATTCTGCAGATTGGCCTGGATGATAGTGATTACTCTGAGAGCGACTTATATTAAATTGCTTAATATCAAAGTTTAGTGTTTTTAAAAAAGTTGAAACCTCTGTTGTTAATGAATAAAAACTATACTCAGGTAACGGAGTCTTCTTATTCAAAAAATCTAATCTTGAGGAAATGCCAAATAAAATATTCTCTTGAAAATTCGAAGTATGATATATTGGTCCGACTTCAAAGATATTGAGGTTTTTATTTCCTTTTTTTCTATTAGACTCTAGAGCTTCAAGATGATTGTAAAGCATTGAATTTCTCATAAATGCATGTTCTTCGCTAATACCATTAGTAAGCATTAAGGATTTATCTCCTTCTAAAAACCTATGAGCATCAGCAGAGTGAAAAGAAAATGTAATAATTTCATTATAATTATTTGCAATAAGAGATTTCTTTAATTTTTTGATTACTTTGTTTTTTTTGTTGTTCAATGAGGATTTAACAATAATCAACTCCTCGGAAGTGGCATTAGGTGTGGTAACCTTTATATTATCGTAACCAAAGACACGGATGATTTCTTCAATTAAGTCTATTGGTTGTCGGATATCATTTCTCCATGAAGGAACAACTACGACACAATTTTTGTCATTCATATCCTCTACTTTAAAAAAAAGTTTATTTAGAATGTTAGCTTGATCTTCTTTAGATAAATCTATTCCAATAATTTTTTTAAAAAAACTAAAATCATAAGGTATTTCAATTTTATCTATTTTGATATTTCCAGCTGAAATATTTTTACTAACTGTGCCACCACATATCTGATTAATTAAAAAAGTTGCGTATTCAAGCCCCTCTTCAACCATTGCTTTATCAAGACCTCTTTCAAATCGATATCTAGCATCTGAATTAATTCCTAATTTCCTACCTGTCTTTGCTACTTTTGAAGGATCAAACAATGCCACCTCTAAAAAAACATTTTTGGTGGTTTCCGTACACCCACTTTCAATACCCCCTATCACACCAGCAATTGCCAAAGGTTTATTCTGATCAGCTATTACAGTAGTCGATGCATCCAAATGATACTCTTTGTTATCCAAAGCAAGAATTTTATCTTTGTCAGTGGCCAAATTCATAGTCAAAGAATTGCCTATCTTGTCCGCATCAAATACATGAAGAGGCCTTCCCAAATCAATAGTGATATAGTTTGTAATATCAACCAGTGCATTAATCGGTCTTAATCCGATACTTATAAGTCTTTGTTGTAGCCATTCTGGTGACTTTAAATTTGATACATCTTTAAAAAAACGACTAACCACATAATCACAATTATTATCGTCTTCAGCTATAGACCATTTTATAGGGCTTTCAAATTGAAGCTCATCAATTTTTTTAAAATTTAATGGCTTAAGCTTACCTATATCTTTTGCAGCAAGATCTCTAGCTATACCTCTGACCCCTAAACAATCACCCCTATTTGGAGTAATACCTATTTCAAAAATTGGATCATTCAGACCTAGAGCTGTGATAGCATCTGTGCCATTTGAATAGTCTTTTGAAATCTCAATGATTCCCTCATGGTCATCACTTAAATTTAGCTCTCTTTCAGATAGCATCATTCCCTCTGAGATTTCACCTCTGATCTTTCCTTTTTTTAAAGTAATGTCTGAACCGGGGATATACATTCCATCAGTTGCAAAAATTCCTTTTAGTCCTTTTTTTACATTGGGGGCACCACAAATAACCTGAAATTGTTTTTTTCCTCCATTGTCCACCTGGCATATATTTAATCTATCTGCATTAGGATGTTTTTTGAAATCTACTATTGTTGCTACAACAAAATTTGAGTATGAGGAATAGTCAGAAAAACTCTCAAGTTCTAAACCCAAATTTGTTAATGCATCTCCTATTTTTTCAGGAGATATATCTGTCTCAAGATGTTGTAAAAGCCATTGATAAGTAAACTTCATTAGTAATCTCCCAAACCAAATCCACTCTTAGAAGTCCAATTGATATTACCGCTAAAAAATGCCCTAATATCTTTTAAGCCATGTTTGAGCATTGTAATACGGTCAAGCCCGACACCAAATGCAAAACCTTGAAATACACTGCTATCAATTTTACAATTCTCTAGAACTATAGGATTTACCATTCCACAACCTAATATCTCTAACCATTTATCACCCTCTCCTATGCGAAGCTCATTATTGGTAATACTGTATGCAATGTCCATCTCAGCAGATGGCTCCGTAAAGGGAAAGTAACTTGGTCTAAAACGAACTTTTAAATTATGTACTTCAAAAAATTTCTTACAAAACTCAATTAATGTGCCTTTAAGGTCACTCATGTTGGCACTTTCATTGATAAATAATCCCTCTACTTGATGAAACATAGGGGAATGTGTTGCATCCGAGTCACATCGATAAGTCCTTCCAGGAGCTATGATTTTTATAGGAGGTTTTTGATTAATCATTGTACGAATTTGGACAGGACTTGTATGAGTTCGTAAAACCATGGGTAAACCATTTTCATCCTTATCCTCTATATAAAAGGTATCTTGCATTTCTCTTGCAGGATGGTCTTCTGGAATATTAAGTGCTGTAAAATTATAAAAATCAGTTTCAATATCAGGTCCTTCTGCTACTGAATAACCCATGGATCCAAAAATTGAAATCACCTCATCAAATGTTTTTGAAATAGGATGAACTTTTGCCTCAACTTGAGATAAAGGAGGAAAGCTAATATCCAAAAATTCTTTGGATAGCTGACTATTTATTTCTTGGGTTTTTAAAACAGATAATTTCTTTTCAATTGATACCTCAACTTCTGCTTTGATAGAATTTATCTCGGCACCCTTAGATTTCTTTTCCTCTAAAGTGAAGTCTTTTAAAAGCTTGAGAAGTCCTGTTATTTTTCCTTTTTTTCCTAAATAGGCAACTTTGACATCCTGTAACTGTTGTTGAGAGTTACAGGACTCTATAGCTTTTGTAGCTTCTTTAAGGACTTGATGTATGTCCATGCTAAAACTTAACTTACGAGAGTCGATTTAGCCTTTTCAACTATAGTTTTAAATGCAGCAGGCTCATGAAAAGCTATTTCAGATAGAACTTTTCTATTAATTTCTATATTAGCTTTTTTTAATCCATCAATAAATTTTGCATATGTTAAACCATGCTCTCTGACACCAGCATTTATTCTTTGTATCCAAAGACCTCGGAAATCTCTTTTTTTATTTCTACGGTCTCTATACGCATACTGGAGTGCCTTATCCATACTTTGAGTAGCAACTCTAAAGACATTTTTTCTTCTTCCACGATGACCTTTAGTGTATTCAAAAACTTTTTTATGTTTGGCTCTGGCTGTTACGCCTCTTTTCACTCTTGGCATTTTATCTATCCTCTCCTAAATTATTTTCCATAAGGCATCATAGAATCAATAATAATTGATGCTGATTTTGAAAGAACTCTAGTTCCTTTTGTATTACGAATGAATGAGTTTGTTCGCTTTGACATTCCATGACGTTTGCCAACATTTCCCACAACTAGTTTACCAGAAGAGGTAACTTTGAAGCGCTTCTTAACGCTACTTTTTGTTTTCAATTTGGGCATTTTATCTCCTTTAAAAGAATTGATTGTTATTAATCTTGAGGCATACCCATTTGTGAGCCTCTTCGATTTATGAGGTCAATTAAATAGCATATATTTTATTTAGGCGCAACAACGAGGAAAGCCTGTCTTCCCTCAATTTTAGGTTCCATTTCCACTCTTATTAACTCTTCGAGGTCAGTTTTTACTCTTTTTAGCATATTTATGCCAAGGTTAGAGTGTTCCATTTCACGACCCTTAAAGCGAAGACTGAACTTAACTCTATTGCCTTCTTTTAAGAATTTTTGAGCATTTCTAATCTTAACTTGATAATCATGCTCTCCGGTACCAGGTCTAATTTTTAACTCTTTTGTTTCTATAACTTTTTGTTTTTTCTTAGCTTCATTCTTTTTTTTCTGCTCTTGGTATTTAAATTTTCCATAATCTACTATTTTACAAACAGGAGGCTTGTTATTAGGAGCTATTTCAACTAAGTCCATTCCTCTGCCTTTTGCGATATCAATTGCCTCATTTTTTTTCATTACACCCAATTGTTCTCCATCATCCATTATTACACGAACGTCTTCAGAGGTTATGAAGTTATTGATTTTATGGAGGTCTCTTTTTCCACGAAAGTTATTGTTTCTATTAAAAGGTCTATTCAAAATATTATGGTAAAAAAAATAAAAAAGAAGTTAGCAAAAAAAAGGACCTGAGGATGTATTCATTAACATTGATGGATTATTAACAAACATGAAGCAATTGTAAATATAAAAATAATTAAATTATTTGATCAATTTTTTTTAATACATCTTTAGTTTCAACATCTTTAACATTTTTAGATAAAATCTTATGTACTTTATTACCTAATGGATAACAAGATCTTGAAATTTCATTATCATTAGCTAACCAAATTAAGTCTCGATTTGTTAAGCCAGCAATATGTGCTGGGCCTGTATCATTCGATATAATTAAGTCAGCATATAAACATAGATCGTAAAAAACATCAATTTTGGATTCGAGAATCATATCTTTAGCTTGTGGGGCAAGGCTTATAATTGAATTAATATCCTCTTTGTCTAAAACAGAACCTGTAAGAAAAACTTTGAAATTATTATTAATTAAATAATTAGAAACATCAGCATACTTTTGAATGGGCCATTTTTTATATTCACCAGTTTTTGAAGCTCCAGGAATTATTACCACATATTTTTCATTAAATTTTTGTGACTTAGCCATCCAACTCAAATCAGTGATATGATAATTGTCAATTTTAAGAAATTTAAGTTGATCTTTGTGATTTTGTGTAATGTGTTGAAAACCTAAAGGTTGTTGTTTGTATTTATAGTGTGAAAATTTTCTTGCAGATAATGTTTTGGTCTTTGAAAATAGTTTAGTAAAAAAATGGTAGAATTGAGTTCTTCTTGAGTTTTGAAGATCTACTACAAGGTCGATTTCATATTCTTTTAAAATTTTTAGATAGTTAATCACTGATAATAAATTTTTTTTTCTATTATCTTCGAATATATGATCTACATCGGGTAAGTTTTTGAAAATTGCTTTGAAGTTAGTTTGTGTTAACAAGAATAAATTAACTTTAGGAAAATGATATTTAATAGTTTTTATAGCACCAAAAGATAAAATCAAATCACCCAGTGAGCCATGTTTTATTATTAAAATATTTTTCATTTAATTAAATTCAAATAAATATCTTTTGTTTTCTGACACATAAGATCAGAGCTATAATTTTTTTTAACAAAGCTTCTACTATTCATTTTAATGGATTGGTAATTTTTAATTGCATATTTAAAAGCTTCATAAAAACTTTTATGTGAATTAATATTAAACATCAATTTTTTATCAAACTTAGATAGTTGTTCTTTTGTGCCCCCTTGATTGGGTGCTAATACAGGCTTTGACATTGATAAAGCTTCTGAGATCGTTCTACCAAATCCTTCGGGTCTAGTTGAAATATTTATAACCAAATAACAATCATTATAATGAGGCTTAATATCCAGTGTTGGTTTAACAAAAAATACATTATTCAATAAAGATAATTGTTCTACATGCTTATCGATTTTTATTTCATATGGAGATAGATGAGATGAAATAAAAACAAGCTTGAATTCATTTTGATAACTTAGTGGTAATTTTTTATAATACTTTAATAAAGTCTCATGGCCCTTCCAACTTGATATTCGAGATGGAAGAAATATTTTTTTAATTGTTGGATTAATAGATTTTTTTGATGGTTTAAAATAATTTATATCAATTCCACGAGGTATAACGTAATAATTTTTTTTTTTATTTGATTTAAAGTAATAGCTATTCTTAACGAAGTTAGAATTAAATATTACTTCATCGCCTTTTGTTAAAAAGGAATTATACCAATCTTTTAAAAATGATCCTGGCTTGTATCGATTATGTACACTAGTAACAATTCTAATATTTCTTTTTTTCAAAAATTTAATTAAAAAAAAAGCTGGAGCTCGAGAAGAAATATGAACTAAATTAATGTTTCTTTTGTCGATTAGCTTTGAAATAAAATTTTTTATTTTAATTTGATCAAAAATATTTTTAAATTTAAGGTTTTTAAGATAAACAATATCTAAATCCCTCTCTTTCAGATTTTTATTGCTTTCTTCACATAAAATATAATTTTGAATATTCGATTTCTTTAAAAATTTTGAAATATCTCTTACACCAGTCTCTACTCCACCTATTCCCATAGTAGGAATGATTTGTAAACACACTAGCTTTTTTATATTCTTTTCAGATGTCAAAACTACAATACTTTATAAAAGGCAATAATAAGATAGCTTATAGATATTACAAAAGAAGTAAAAAAAATTTGATTTTCATTCATGGTCTTATGTCTGATATGAATGGGCAAAAATCAGTTTTTTTTAATAACCATTGTAGAAAAGAAAATATTTCCTTTTTATGTTTTGATTTTAGTGGGCATGGCAAATCAAATGGTGATTTCATTAATTTTGGAATTAAAGATTGGTATAAAAACTTAAAAGATTTAATTAATTACTTAAATTTAAAAAATATCACATTAATTGGCAGTAGTATGGGAGGATGGGTGGCAATGCTTTATGCCCTTAATTTTTCTAAAAATATAGATAAACTCATTGGAATAGCAGCTGCACCTGATTTTACAAAAGATCTATTATGGAAAGAGCTTAGTGATCACAATAAAGCTAAAATTCGTGCAAATAAAATCATAAAAAAAAAAGTAAATGATGACTTTACCTATCAATATTCACCCAAATTATTTAAAAATAGTAAAGATCATTTCATAAAAGACACCAATAAGAAATTTTTAAAAGAAACAGTTCTTTTTCATGGGGATAAAGATCTGACAGTACCACGATCCTATAATGATAAATTTTTTACAAATTCAAATTTTTCAAAATTAATTAATATTACCATTAAAAATGCTGATCACAGCATGTCAGATGAAATTAGTTTAAATACTATTTCTAAGTTTATTTAGGCAATCTTATGTTGTTCAACAACAGGGAAGCTTAATTTATTTATAACTTCATCTGGAACAACATGAATAAACTTAGTTATCTCTTGATCAAAGTTTTCAATAATGAATTGAGCTCTTTTAGATTTTGTTTGCTTAACAAAATCATTCAATAAATCAAANATATAACTTTTCCAATTATCATCTTTGATTTGGTAAGCTTGAATAGTTTCTTTATTCATTCTCTCAAGAATATTATCCTGATCTGAATAAATAAAAGCCGATCCTCCAGTCATACCTGCACCAAAATTATCACCAATATTGCCTAAAATTACTGCCTCTCCACCTGTCATGTACTCACAACCATTTGCGCCACAACCCTCAACAATTGCCAAGGCTCCAGAATTTCTTACACAAAAACGATCACCAGCTTGTCCAGCAGCATAAAGAGTACCTGCAGTGGCTCCATATANGGTAACATTACCAATAATCACATTTTCATGACTAGGTTGATTAAATGAATTACGAGGTTGAACTATGATTTTTCCTCCAGAAAGACCTTTGCCAACATAGTCATTAGCATCACCAAAAACTTTTAGCGTCAAACCTTTAACCGAAAAGGCACCTAAGGACTGTCCAGCGGAACCTCTTAATTTAAGAGTTACNTGATCNTCAGATAAAGCATTCATTCCATAATGACGTGTAATAAAAGATGAAATTTTTGTTCCAATTGATCTTAGTGTATTTTGAATATTATATGTTAACTCAATTTTTTGACCAGATTGAATGAAATCTTTTCCATCTTTTTCAAACAAATCATCAAGTGTTTTTGGAACTTCATTTCTTTTTTTCTCAGAATGATAGTCATAAACTTTTCCATCATCTATTTTTGTTAAAATGGGATTCAAATCTAAATTATCTAAATCACTCGATCCATAATGAGCTTGAGATAAAAGATCTGTTTTACCGATCACATCTTGTAAAGAGGTATAACCAAGAGACGCTAAGATTTCACGAACCTCTTCTGCAATAAATGAAAATAGATTAATTACTTTCTCTGGAGTTCCACCAAATTTTTCTCTTAATTCTTCATCCTGTGTGCATACACCTACAGGACATGTATTTGAGTGACATTGTCTTACCATAATACAACCCATGGCGACTAAAGAGGCGGTTCCNATTCCATATTCTTCAGCTCCTAAAATTGCAGCCTTGACGATGTCTTGGCCAGTTTTTAATCCACCATCGGTTCTAAGAATAACTTTATCTCTAAGACCATTCAGTGATAAAATTTGATGAACTTCACTAATACCAAGCTCCCAAGGTAAGCCAGCATATTTAATACTTGATTGTGGGCTAGCTCCTGTACCTCCTGAATGACCAGAGACTAGAATTACATCAGCTTTGGCTTTNGCAACTCCTGCNGCAACCGTTCCTATTCCTGATTGNGCTACTAGTTTCACACAAACTTTAGCAATTGGGTTAATTTGTTTTAAATCATAAATCAGTTGAGCTAGGTCTTCTATTGAATANATATCNTGATGNGGAGGTGGNCTGATNAGAGTNACNCCTTTGGTNCTATGTCTTAATCTTGCAATTAAGTCNGTTACNTTAAAACCCGGTAGTTGACCGCCTTCACCTGGTTTTGCACCTTGTGCAATCTTTATTTCAATTTCATGACAATTATTAAGATACTCTGCAGTCACTCCAAATCTTCCACTTGCTACTTGTTTAATAGAAGAGCTAGGGTTGTCTCCATTTTCTAATTTTTTATATCTACTAGAGTCCTCACCACCTTCTCCACTATCAGATTTGGATCCAATTCGATTCATTGCTATGGCTAAAGTTTCATGAGCCTCTGGACTAAGAGCGCCAAGTGAAATACCAGGTGAAACAAAGCTCTTTCTTATTTCAGATATGCTTTGAACAGAGTCAAGTTTTATAGGTAGATCAGAGTCGTTAAATTTTAAAAGGTCACGAATGTGTATTGGTTTTGTGTTGTAAATTCTTTGCGTGTAATTTTTGTANAGGTTATAAGAGTCTCTGGTAACAGCTTCTTGAAGCATATGAATTGACACNCCTTCATAAGCGTGTGCTTCATTATTCGATCTAAATCTAAATTCTCCACCTATGTCTAAAACAGAGTCTTGTGAGATAAAAGCCTTGTCATGCTGTCTTCTTGCTCTGTTTTCTAATCCATCTAGACCAATACCAGAAATCCTAGAAGTCATGCCTGGAAAAAAACTCTCAACCATACTGCGACTTAAACCAATAATTTCTAAATTTCTACCACCTCTATATGAACTAATAATTGATATACCCATTTTGCTAATTATTTTTCTTAAACCCTTTTCTATAGCTTTTTTATAATTAGCTAGAAGAGTTTGATATTTGATGTTTTGATAAATATTTTTATTTAACCTATCGCAGACTATTTTTTCTATAAGNGCTGCATTTACTGTAGTAGCGCCAACTCCAATAAGTACAGCAAAGTAATGAACATCCAAGCATTCAAGAGATGAAACATTCAAAGAAGTAAAAGTTCTTAAATTATTTTTTATAAGATAACTATGGACGGCACTGGTTGCTAAAATCATTGGTAAAGAAATTCGATCTTTATTAACATTCTTGTCTGAAATAATTAGATGCTGAGATCCTGATCTTACTGCTTGCTCTGCCTCTGAACATATTCTTTGAATTTCATTTAAAAAATTTGTTTCATCGTTACGATCATACGTACAGTCGATTTCGGTAGTAAGCTGACCTAGGTGCTCTTTTAAAGTTTCAAGTTCATTATCTAACAAAATAGGGCTTTGCAATAAAACTAAATTACATTGCTCAGAGTCTTCCTCCGCTATATTACCTAAATTNCCAAGGCGAGTTTTTAAACTCATTACAACTTGTTCTCTNAGACTATCNATTGGAGGATTTGTAACCTGACTAAAGTTTTGTTTGAAAAAACTATGAAGTCCACGATAGCGCTCAGTTAAAACACTTAAAGGAGTATCGTCTCCCATTGAGCCAGTAGCTTCCTGACCNGTTTTTACCATTGGATCTANNATTAAATCTAAGGTTTCAAATGATAAATTAAAAGATTTTGCTAATTGATAATATTTTTGATCAATAGCTTCCTTTGGCTGAGAAATTTGCTTATCTGCTAAGATATTATCAAGATTAATAGTTTTTTTATTCCACTCTGAATAATCCTGTCGTTGACTTAATATTTTTTTTAGCTCATCGCTTTTATAAAACTTTTTTTCTTGATAATTAACAGCAATTAGTTCACCTGGACCGACTCTGCCTTTTTTTAATATATTTTTTTCTTCTACATTAATCATTCCAACTTCAGAGCCTGAAATTAATAATCCATCGTTTGTTAAAATATACCTAAGAGGACGAAGGCCATTTCTATCCATTCCAGAAATTATCCAATCACCAAAGTTTCCACAAACTGCTGCAGGACCATCCCAAGGCTCTATTACAGCATTACAATATGCGTACATATTCTTCAAATCATCAGACATATCNGACCTATTAGACCACGACTCAGGTATGATCATAGATTTGGCCATTGGTAAATCTCTATCAGTTTGAACTAAAAGCTCAAAAGCTCCATCTAATGATGCAGAGTCAGAAGCATCTGAGTCAAGAATAGGCTTAAGATCATTAATTCTTTCATTAAAAAAAGGGTGTGTAATTCTAGGCTCATGNGCGCTCATCCAGTTNATNTTACCTTTGAGCGTATTAATTTCACCATTATGAGCAAGAACTCTAAATGGTTGTGCTAANGACCATGTAGGGAATGTATTTGTTGAATAGCGTTGATGATAGATAGCAAACTTTGATTTGAAGTCTTCATCCAAAAGATCAGGATAGAATTCCGACAACTGCTCAGCAAGAAACATGCCTTTGTAAANAATAGTCTCGGTAGAAAGTGAACAAATATAAAAGTCATTAATATTAAGAGCCTTAATTTTATTTTCAATTCTACGACGAGTTAAATATAATTTTTTTTCAAGATCAGATTGAGAATCTTTAGGGGAAAAAATAATCTGCTCAATTTCTGGTTTGGTGTAATTAGCTTTTTCACCAATAATTTCTGTGTTAACTGGGACTTGTCTCCAGCCAAACAAATTCATTCCCGCTTTTATAATTTCATATTCTACGATTGCTCTACATTTTTCTTGNGCTCCAAAATCTCTTTTTGGAAGAAAAATCATACCTACTCCAATGAGGCTATCTTCACTAGGCATATGGCCAGTTTTAAGTATTTGCTTTCTAAAAAAAGAGTTGGAAACTTCTAGCATAATGCCAGCACCATCACCCGTCTTTCCNTCAGCGTCTACCGCACCTCGATGAAAAACAGCTTTTAGAGCCTCTACACCTTTTTCAACTATATCTCTTCTTGATACTCCCTCGATTGAAGCTACTAATCCAACTCCGCAGTTGTCGTGNTCAAATTCTTCTTTGTAAACGTNGTTATTTTTNAGTTTTTCCCTATTTTTTAAATATGTTTCGACTTCGATGTTGATCATGATGCTTTTTTTATTTGAAGATTTTGTAGATATTGATGAATAGATTTAGCCACTTCTCTTCCATCGTGTATCGCCCATACCACCAATGACGCTCCTCTTACNATGTCTCCAGCAGCAAATATTTTTGGGTTACTTGTTTGAAACTTTTTAAAGTCCACTTTAAGAGTATTCCAACTTGTAAGCTCTAAGTTAGTTTTAAATTGAGAATTCAAATCATCAGGCTCAAAACCTAAAGCTTGGATAATAAGATCACTTTTTATTTGTTTCTCGATTCCAGTGTCTATTGGTTTTCTTCTACCAGTTTCATCAGCCTCACCAAGAGTTGCAATTTTATAACTTAAGCTTGAGGCAANCTTATTTTCTGTGATTAATTTTGAGGGCACTGANAGCCAATTAAATTTGACACCTTCTTGTTCAGCATTTAAAACTTCACGAGCAGAACCTGGCATATTTTCTTTATTTCTTCTATACAGACAGGTCACTTCTTTTGCATTTTGACGAATTGCAGTACGAACACAATCCATAGCAGTGTCACCACCACCGATAACTACTACATGCTTATCTTTTGCATTTAAATTTGCATTAGATGAGGGATTATCCCCTAGACCTACTTTGTTACTTTCAATTAGAAAGTCTAGGGCAGGTAAAGAGTTTTCAATATTAGACGTTTCAATATCTAATTTTCGTGCTTTGTAAACACCNGTGGCTACTAAAATAGCNTCATAATCTTTTTCTAAATCTTGAAAGGAAATATCCTTGCCAATGTCTTGGTTAACATGAAATTTAACACCACTTTCAGTTANCCATTGTGTTCTTCTTTCAACAATANTTTTGTCTAATTTAAAATTAGGGATGCCGTAAATCATTAANCCGCCNACACGATCGTGCTTTTCAAATACATCAACTTGATAACCATTTTGCACTAGATAAGATGATNCTGCCATACCAGCAGGACCTGAACCAATAATAGCAATTTTTTGTTTNAANGAATTGTTAGGTTGTAAATTTTTNACCCATCCCTTTTCAAATGCNACTTCAGTCAAATATTTTTCTAAGTTTCCAATAGTAATTGCTCCAAAACCAGCTTGTTCAACTACACAGTTTCCTTCACATAAACGATCTTGAGGACAAACTCGTCCACAGACCTCAGGAAATACATTTGTTGAGGAAGAAATTTGATATGCCTCTTCTAGTCTACCTTCAGCAATATATCTTAACCAATCAGGTATATTATTATTAAGTGGGCAGTGGATTTGACAAAAAGGTACGCCACATTGAGAGCATCTTGACGATTGTTCTATCGATGTCTTAGAATCAAACTGACTGTATATTTCTTGAAAATCCTTTATCCTCTTTTCAGGTTCAGTTTTTTGTGGATTCTTAGGATTTTTTTTATGGAACTCTAACATGATAATAAATTATTACTTTAATTACGCTTATTCTAAACGGATAAATTTTATAACTACTGAATCGATATTTGTAAATTCTTAAATGATAATAAATTATGACTAATTATATCTTTTATCCAATTTATTCCATAATTCAGGGAATAACTGAATTCATCCCTATTAGCTCTAGCGGTCATCTGAATATTTTAGAAATAATTGTGAATAACGAAAACTCAAGAAATTTATTATATGAAACCACTGCTCATATGGCTTCATTATTAGCTCTTTTACTATATTTATTAAAAAATGATCATTTTAGTAAGGCTAATATTAAATTAAATTTTATTCCAATTACACTCGCAACTATTCCAGCAGTAATAGTGGGTTTAACTTTGATAACTTTACAATATGATTTTGTAAATATTAAGCTGATAGGCATAACTTCAATTGTAGGTGCAATTTTATTGTATATCTCAGATATAAAGATTTTTCATAAGATGAAAATTGAGAGTCTGCAATTAAGATTTATTATTGCCGGTCTCTTTCAATGTCTTGCTTATATCCCAGGATTTAGTAGATCGGGCAGCTGCATAATTGCTTTTAGACTATTAGGCGAAACAAGGAAATCATCATCAGTTAAAAGTTTATATCTTGGCATCCCAATAATTTTACTTTCATTTATTTCCAATCTTAGAAACTTGGAGAGTATTTCATTAGATTATAATTTATTAATAATTTTTTTTGTTACTTTTATTACAGCGTATCTGACTTTAATTTTTTTTATTAATTTCATTAATAAAATTGGATTCAAGCCATTCGTAATTTATAGAATTATTTTAGGAGTGTTAATTCTCGTTTTATTTTAATTAGACTCTGTCTAAAAATTTATCTAAATAGATTGTAGTAATGGTCTTCATATTAGATAAATCCTTTTCAATAATCTGAGTAACCAATTTTTCACTTCCTTCAGAAATACTATCATGCGATAGAGATAAAAATTGGTCATATGTAAATAAAGGATTAGGTAATTTTTCCATTAACTTACCCTGAATGATTGCAAAAAAAGAGGGAATATTAATAAATCGAGCAGGCTTGTCTAGAGTAATTAAAATATGATTTAGAATTTCCTTGAAAGAAAAAACTTCACTACCAACAGCAGGAATGTTTATATTTTTATATTTTTCAAAATTTTGTAAAAGCTTTAAAAGCAATAATGATAAATCATTTACATAAATTGGCTGAAACTTTGTTTTGCCTTTTTTAAATAAAGGCAGAAAAGGTAATATTTTTGCCATCTTACCAAATTGATTAATAAAATTATCTTCTTCTCCGAAGACTATACTTGGTCGAACAATAATATGATTAGTGTTATTATTCTCAATAAACTCTTCTCCCATCTTTTTAGACATTAAGTAATTAGATTTTGTATTAAATGTTGAGCCTAAACTTGATATGTGAAGAAAAGGCTTATTATACTTTTCTGTAAGAACTGAAATTTTCTTGGGCAAAAGGAAGTGAGCTAACTCAAATGACATGTTGGATTTTTCAAATAGAAGCCCAACAAGATTGATTACATAATCACTTTTTTTAATTAACTCCTCCAAATTAGATAAATTGTGTAATTCGAAATCAACTACTTCAATTTGTCCAATATCCCCTGATAGGATATTTCTCTTAACTCTTGAAGGGTTTCTGGTGGGACAAATTAAACGATTTCCTTGAGATAAAAGTCTTTTTACAAGACTTCTGCCAATAAAACCTGTGGAACCAAATATAAGTATATTTTTATTTCTCATTGCAATATCTATCTTATATAAATATAAGACCTACGATGTCAAATTATCAATTATTCCAAAATGACCTACCCACACAAGTGTTAAAATCATTTAAAGGCGATATATCTATAGATACCGAAACTCTTGGATTAAACATCAAAAGAGATCGCTTGTGTTTAGTGCAACTAAGAAATGAATCAAATAAGAAAATCTATTTAATAAAATTTGACTCGAAGCCATTAGCCAAAAATTCAAAAAATTTAAAAATACTTATGGAGAATAAATCTCTTACTAAAATTTTTCATTATGCAAGATTTGATGTTGCTATTTTAAAAGAAAATTTGAATATCAATGTTAAAAATATTTTTTGTACAAAAGTAGCGTCTAAACTTACTAGAACCTATTCTTCAAAACATGGATTAAAAGATCTTGTTAAAGAAATACTTAATATTGAATTAGATAAAAATGAACAAACTTCTGATTGGGGTAAAAAAAAATTAACAAAGCAGCAAATTCAATATGCGATGAATGACATACTTTATTTATCAAAATTAAAAAATGATATGGAAGAGAAATTATTAGATCTTAAAAGATTAAAAACTTTTAACTCTATTATGAAATTTATGGATACTAGAGTAGAGTTAGATTTAATGGGCTGGGAGAATTCAGATATATTTGCACATAAATAGCTCTATGAATAAATCCAAAATAATAAAAACAGGAAAGACTGTTTTAAACATTGAAGCAAATGCAATTAGTAAATTATCCAAAGGCTTAGATAATGAATTTTACAAAGCTGTAAGTTTAATAATTAGCCTCAAAGGAAAATTAATTGTTTCAGGTGTGGGCAAAAGTGGAAATATAGCAGCAAAGTTAGCTGCTTCCTTTACATCTACTGGTGTGCCTTCAGTTTTTTTAAATCCAGTTGATGCAAGTCATGGAGATATGGGCATTGTAAATAAAGAAGATATTTTAATAGCCTTATCAAATTCTGGGGAGTCTCATGAATTATCTGATCTTTTAGATTTTGCAAAAAAAAGACAAATTAAAATAATCTCTATAACTTCTAATAAGAATAGTCTTTTGTCAAAAAACTCAGACATTACTCTTTTACTACCTAAACATAAAGAAGCAGATAAGTTCAATACCATACCAACAACATCAACAACTCTTAGTCTATCTTTAGGCGATGCTTTATGCTGCTCTGTGCTTGATATTAGAAATTTCGATAAAAAATCTTTCAAAGAACTACATCCTGGTGGAAAAATTGGTAAAAAATTAAAAACCCTCAATGAAATTATGGATAGAGATATACCGACCATTGATGATAAAGCATCCATCAAAGATGCAGTTTTGATCATGACTGAAAAAAAATATGGTTGTGCAGTTATGATTGATAAAAATAAAAGGATTAAAGGAATATTAACAGATGGAGATTTAAGAAGATCAATAAATCAAATAGAATTAAATGACAATGTAAAATCAATAATTAAAAATAAGCCCATTACTGCAAAAAAAAATTATTTAATTTCTTCAGCTGTAGCTTTAATGAATAAAAATGCCATTACTAGTCTTATTATAGCTGATAGAAATATACCCATTGGGATTGTAAATTTAAAACAATGTATAGATAATGAATAAAATTATTCCAAAAATTATAAATATATCAATTTTTATGGCTCTTTGTTTTCAAGCCTTTATCTACTACTACAATACAAAGCCCTCTAACAAAGTATTCACCCAAAAAAGTATATCAGTTGAAAATTTCTCTAGTATTGTTTTATCTAAATCAGGAATAACAAAAATTGGCTCAGAAAAATTAAACAAAATTGATGATAATAATATTTATTTACAAGGCTCATCTTATCTTGAAAATAAAGAATATAAAATTTATGGAAGTGACATATCTATCGATATGAAAGAAGAGATATCTTTAAGCGATCAAAGTGTTGAGGTTATAAATTCAATGGGGACATTAAGTGCACAAGGCTTTAAAAATTTTGACACAAAAGGAAAAATTATTTTTGAAGGAGAGGTAACTTTCAAAAGCCATGAATAAGCTTATATATATTTTTTTAGCTTTTTTTTATGTTGGTATAGCTTATTCTGAGAGCTCTGTTAAGGCTGGAAAGAGTTTAATTTGGGACTCGGAAAATAAATCTTATACAGCCAATGGCAATGTAGAATTTCAAAATGATAAATTTATTGCTTATGCTGACAAAATGATTGCTCGTTATGTTGAGAAAAAAAATAAGGAAATATTCACCATTGTTGAACTTTTTGAAAATGTCAAAATAGAATTTGAAAATGAGGTTTTTAGAGGAAACCATGCTATTTATACACGTGATGACAATATTATAAAACTTACTGGCGATGTTTCTATCGAGTCTCCAACAAGATTGCTGACTGGTTATGAATTAATTGCAGATATAGACAATAATAAAAGGATTTTAAACTCTGCAAATGATGACTCACTCGTTGAGGTTCTTTTAGATAATAATGCAAACAATTAAGCTTCATCAAATTAGTAAAAGCTTTAAAACTAAGCAGGCCTTAAAAGATATTAATATTGAGTTTTTTAATAATAAAGTTAACGGTCTTCTAGGGCCTAATGGTAGTGGCAAAACTACATTATTTAATATAATTGCAGGCTTCCTATCTCCAGATGGTGGGAAAATTATATTAGATAGTAAAGATTTAACATCACTCAGTCTAAGTATGAGATCTAAGCTAGGCATCTCTTATCTCCCTCAAGAGGCTTCAATCTTTAGAGACATGAATGTCTATGACAATATTCATTGTATTGCAGAATTATTTCATGAAAAAAAAAAGTCTATTGAAATTACCAATAGTCTAATCAAGCAATTTTCCCTTCAAGGGTTTCAAAAAACTAAAGGTAAACTTTTGTCTGGAGGTGAAAGAAGAAGAACAGAAATTGCAAGAGCACTTGCTAGTAACCCTAAGTTTTTACTCCTTGATGAGCCTTTTGCAGGAATAGACCCAATAGCAATTGAAGAAGTAAAAAAAACTATTTCTTTATTAAAAAAATTAAACATTGGAATTATTATTACTGATCATAATGTCAAAGAGGCTCTTAGCATTGTAGACTTTGGCTATATTATCTATAATGGTGAGATTATTAAATCTGGCAGCCCAAAAGAAATAATCTCAGATAAATTTGTGAAAAAAATATACCTAGGTGAAAATTACCAATAATTTTAAATATGACTATCAACTGTAAAAAAAAAATAAAAGGTACCTACTTCCCCCCGGGAGATAAATCCATTAGTCATCGTATATTAATACTTACTGGACAAGCTGTTGGAGAGTCTCAAATTTCTAACCTTTTAGAGGGCGAAGATGTTTTAAATACACTTAAAGTTA
>NHLE01000011.1 GCA_002169365.1 Pelagibacteraceae bacterium TMED259
GAATAGTTTTTAACTATAAATAAAACCCCTGCACCACTATCAACTTTTTCAGCCGCAGCTAACATCTGATCTGGCGTAGGAGAGGAAAAAACAAATCCTGGACAGGCAGCATCAAGCATACCATGGCCTACTAATCCTCCATGCATTGGTTCGTGGCCACTTCCACCACCACTTATTAAAGCTACTTTGCCTTCTTTAGTAGACGACGATCTTGTTACAAAATTAGGATCATAATAACAGCTCACAATATCTTTATGTGCCGCTCCAAACCCTTGTAAACTTTCTTTTAAAAAGTCATCTGCTGAATTCATAAATTTTTTCATAGTTTCCCCCTAGCTATTAACTGACTCACAGACAGTTTTAATCATTAATTGAGATGATCTTGCCCCAGGATCAATATGTCCTTTAGCTCGCTCACCTAAAAATGAAGCTCTTCCTTTAGTTGCTAATAAATCTTTGGTGGATAGCATACCTTTTTCAGCCACCTCTATAGCCTCATTTAATATTTCACTCTTGTCTTTATTTTCTTCTAACCCTTTTTGAAGACAATTAGATACAGGAATAAGAACATCCATCATTGTTTTCTCTCCAACATCAGCTTTACCTCTTTGTTTAACAGCCTCTACACCTTGCGCAAAAATTTCAACAGCTTTTTTAAAATCAATACCATCGTCAATATTTGCACCCTTTGCCATGGTCATAAATAATGTTCCAAATAAAGCGCCAGATGAGCCCCCTATTCCAGATAAAACTTTCATAGCAATTTGATTTAATGCCTTAGAAATCGGTAAATCTTTAATAATAGGTTCAAGCTCAATTACCAATTTAATTCCTCTTTGAACATTAAATATATGATCGCCATCACCAATTTCTTGATCTAATTTTTCAATCTCATCAGCATTTTCATTTATTGTTAGCTCTATTAGCTTTGCATTATCAATTAAGAATTTTGTACTCATCGAATGCTCTCGTTTTTGTCATTAAANTATAAAATATTATTTGCGTTAATATCAAAGTTAATATTCTCACCCTTAGTCCCTTTGAAAATACCTTGAAAAAGAGCAAGTAANTCTATCTGTTTATANTCTATGCTTATAACGGTTTCTGCTCCAAGGGCNTCTATTGTTCTAATTTTACCTTGAAAATTACCAGTATTGATTTTGATATTTTCAGGCCTTATTCCTAATTTCTTAGTATTANTTGGGCTATTTTCTAAAGAAAGAANATCNTCATTAACAATATTAATTCTTGGCGATCCAAGTCTATGAGCAACATAAGTACTTATAGGATTATTATAAATTTCCTCAGGGGTTCCTACTTGAACTAGCTTACCNTCCTCTAAAACACCAATCCTATCAGCCATAGTTGTTGCTTCAGCTTGATCGTGTGTAACATACAANATAGTTGCNCCTAAATTTCTTTGTATATTTTTTAATTCCACTCTTAGTGTTTCTCTAAGTTTAGCATCAAGAGAAGATAAAGGCTCATCCATTAAATATATATTTGGTTCTCTTACAAGGGCTCGACCAATAGCTACTCGTTGCATTTCACCGCCTGATAGTTCTGTTGCTTTATTATTTAATTTTGATTTAATTTTTAGCATCTCAGCAACCTTCTCAACTTTTTCTTTGATATCTTCCTTAGAGAAATTTCTTAATCGAGATTTAAGTGGAAAAGCTAAGTTGTCAAAAACCTTATAATGCGGATATAATGAAAACTGTTGAAAAACAAAAGCTGTATCTCTAAAAGCTGGTTGGATGCTTGTGTAATCCTGTTCATCAAATAATATTTGGCCATTATCAATTTTTTCCAAACCTGCAATTGATCTTAAAGTGGTTGTCTTACCAGCTCCTGTAGGGCCTAATAATATAAAAAACTCACCGTTGTTTATTGTTAAACTAAGATCATCTATAGCCTTATTAGTTTTGTCGTAAATTTTTGTAACGTTTTTTAATTCAACTTTTGACATTAATTTAAGAACTCACTAATTAAAGATTTTTCTGTTTTGCCATCAAAAATAATTTGATTGTCATTTGAAGGGATAAATTGAACATTTTCGTCTATCTTCAAATTAACATTACTNTCGATGCGAACTTTTATTTTTCCAAACTTAGTTTCAATTGTCACAATTTTTCTTGAACCGAGGTATTCNATACCAAAGACATTTCCAGCTACNCCTTCATTCGATACAAGTTTTAAATTCTCGGGCCTAATTCCTAAAAAATTCTCTTGGGTCNTGCTTTCCTCAAGTTGTTTTGGGATTATAATCTTTGTACCCTCTATGGTGATTTCAGTTTGGTTTTTTTGAACTGCTTGGTTGAATGGAATAAAGTTCATAGCAGGTGANCCAATAAAAGAGGCNACAAACTTACTTTTTGGCTTATTATAAATGATTGATGGGGNGTCTGCTTGCAGCACCTCACCTTCATTCATCACAGCAATTCTATCAGCCATAGACATTGCTTCTTGTTGATCATGGGTTACATAAACAGTTGTAGCGCCAATATCGTCATGNAATTTTCTTAACTCTAAACACATTAATTCTCTAAATTCAGCATCTAAGGTACCTAAAGGTTCATCCATCAAGAAAGCTTTTGGGCGTCGTACTAGTGCNCTGCCTAAGGCAACTCTCTGACGATCTCCTCCTGCNAGACTAGAAATTTTGGAATCTAAAATATTATCTATTCTTAATAGCTTAGCTGCCTCCATTACTCGCTCTTTTATTTCTGCTCTTGAGTATTTTTGCATTTTCAAAGGAAAGGCTAAATTATTTTTTACATTCATATGAGGGTANAGCGCAAATAATTGAAAAACAAATGCGATGTCTCTTTCTGATGCTCTAAGAAGACTGACCTCATCTTGGTCTAGGTATATCTTACCAGAGGTTGGTAATTCAAGACCCGCTATCATTCTAAGAGTAGTAGTTTTTCCACATCCAGAAGGGCCAAGTAGTACAAAAAATTCTTTATTATTGATTGTAAGATTAGAGTTTTTAACAGCCGTAAAATCAGCAAATGATTTTTGAAGGTTTTCTATTTTAATAGTTGCCATTTTTAATCCGGAAAGTGACTAGTGATTACGAAACCAATAGTTCCCACTAAAATTACAATAAAAGAATAAGTATACATCCACATAGCAAAGGGCTGCATAAGCATAAAAACACCAATTAAAATCAAAGCAGTGGAAATATTTTCCCAAATACCTCTTTTAAAAATTCTTCTCAATAAACTTTTATTTTCCTGTTTCATTATTTTCTAACCGCTCCAAATGTAATACCTCTCAGTAAGTGTTTGCGAAGAATTACTGTAAAAATCATAACAGGAAGTAGAAACAATGTTGTACCTGCAGCGATTGCTGGCCAATCTATGCCTCCTTCACCAATGATAGTAGGAATAAATGGCGGCGCTGTTTGGGCATTAAACTGTGTCAGTAAAACAGCAAAAGCATATTCATTCCAAGAGAAAATCATACAAAAGATTGCTGTTGCAGCAATACCCGTAGTAGCTTGAGGTAGTACAATTTTAAAAAAAGCCTGGAATCTTGTGTATCCATCTATCATAGCGGCCTCTTCATATTCTTTGGGGATCTCATCCATAAAGCCTTTTAATAACCAAACGGCTAAGCTTAAATTAACAACGGTATATAAAATTATCATACCTATGTGCGTGTCTCCCAATCCAAGTTTTCTGTACATAATAAAAATTGGAACCGCTACAGCTATAGGAGGAAACATTCTTGTCGACAAAATAAAAAACATCAAATCATCTTTGAGAGGAACTCTAAATCTTGAGAAAGCATAAGCTGCTAATGTCCCTAAAAAAATTGATAAAAAAGTTGCCCCAAAACCAATAATCATTGAGTTTAAATATCTACTAAAAAATTTTGATGGACCTGTAATCACCATCTCTTTACTTCTTACTAATTCTTCGTACCAAGTTTCAGGAGGTGGTAGTTCAGCTAGATATTCTTCAGATTGCCTTGTTCTAGAAGTAAAGAGATTAACATACCCTTCGAGAGAGGGCTCAAAAATTACTTCTGGGGGATACGAAACAGCACTATCAACACTTTTAAATCCTGTTAACACAATCCATGTGATTGGAATTAACGTTACAACCGTATAAACGATAATTATAAAAGCTGCAATTTTCCTAGAAAATCCACTCGGCTCCATAGGTGAACGTGAAGTATCCATTACCTATCCTTAATCTTGTTCATGACTTTGACATAAACATTTCCAAAGCCAAAAATTGTTACAAATAAAATGACCGCATAAGCTGAGCTATAACCAGTTTTCCATTTTTCAAAAGCTTCTCTTTTCAAATTCATTGATGTTAACTCAGTCATAGATCCGGGGCCTCCCCCAGTCAACTCCATAACCATGTCAAACATTTTAAAGTTTTCTATTCCTCTAAATAAAAGAGCTAGTAGAAGAAATGGTAAGACTGAAGGTAGTGTAATGTAAACAAATTGTTGCCACTTACTTGCACGATCTACCTCTGCTGCTTCATATAAATATCCAGGAATTGATCTTAATCCAGCTAAACAGATTAGCATCGTAAAAGGAGTCCACATCCAGGTATCAACTATAACAATTGCCCATGGAGCTAGAGTGCCAGAACCAAGCATATCAAATGAACCAAAGTCATAAAAAAAATTAACTATATAGGTAAAAAGACCTACTTGAGGGTTGTATAAATAGCCCCAAAAAACTCCAACAACCGCAGGAGATAACATCATTGGAAGCACTATGGTCGTTGTTAAAAGCTCATTTCCCTTAAACTTTTTATTTAATAAAAGAGCAAGAGATAAGCCTATAATAATTTGAAGCGATAAAGTCCAAAACATAAAGTGAGCAGTAATTTGCATCTTTTCCCAAATGGCTTCTTTGCCTAAAATTTTGTAATAGTTTTTAAGGCCAACATTTTTGACAACTTGTGTAAGTTTATTGGCATAGAAATTTGTAAANGACATTCTTATCGCATAGATAAGAGGGTAAACATTGATTAAAAGTAATAAGATAATAGTAGGAGCGATGAATAGCCATCCAATTGCCTTATCTGATAGCCCCTTACTTTTAGTCACTAATTTTTTCATTTTAATTTAGATAAGATTTTGATGGGCGGATAATACATCCGCCCAAAATAATATAATGTTGATATTAAGTCTTAAAGTTTTCCTTCAGACTCAAATACTTCTTCCCACTCTTCGATAATGTTATCTAGAGCTCCCTTTGCAGTACCTTTGCCATTAACTATATAGTCATGCATATTTTCTTGCATAGGTATTAACAACTCAACAAATGATGGTTCTTGCCAAAAATCTTTAACAATTCCCATTGAGTCTAAGAAGCCTTGAGCATAAACAGCTGATTCTACAAAATCAGGTGANCCTAAAACGTCTTTGTGACATGAATATCCACCAAGATCCCACCATTTCTGCTGAANATCTGGTCTAGCAAACCACTTAATATACTGTTGCGCTAATTCTTTTTTATCAGAATAGTTTACAACAGATATTCCTTGGCCACCAAGTGTAGCTGCACAGATTTCTTGNCAAGGATTTGCGAAGAAACCAGTAACTCTGCCATCTTTATCTCCCTTAGCAACGCCAGGCCAGAAAGCATACCAGTTCATTTGGAATGCAACTTGTCCTGAGCTATATGCATCTAAGTTTTCACCCATATAAGCGTTTGAGTGTCCTGGAGGTGAGCAATCTTCATACATTTTTTTGTANAAATCAACNGCCTCAACAACATTAGGAGCNTTAAAGAAGCCATCAGAGTTATAAGGATTACTTGGATCCTCATATTCCATTCCCCAAGCATACATAGCTGCAGTTACACCCATAGTAATACCCTCAGAACCTCTTTCTGTATTTAATGCTGCTCCATAACGAACAACTCCATCAATTTCTCTTCCTTGGAAGAAAGAACACATATCGTATAGCTCATCCCAAGTTTTAGGGACACCTAAAGCATAACCATGTTTTGATTGAAATTCAGATTGTANTTCAGGTCTATCAAACCAGTCTTTTCTGTAAGCCCANGCTAGAGCATCACCCATTAAAGGTAGAGCGTAATAATTCTCTGAACCTTTTGGCCAAGTTGAATACGCATAAACAGTAGCGTCTGAGAAGTCATTCATTGAAATACCTTCTCTATCAAAGAAATCATTTAGCTTAACATAGTGACCGTTTACTGCGCCACCACCAATCCACTGAGAATCTCCAACTAAAAGGTCAAAGGTCTTACCTTTGTTATTTAGCTCATTAAGCATTCTGTCAGCGTAGCTAGTCCANTCTACGAACTCAAAGTTCATTTCGATTCCTGTTTCTGCAGTAAACTCNTTACTTAGCTCTACTAAAGCATTTGCTGGATCCCATGCGGCCCAACCAAGAGTTAATGATTCAGCTTTNACGTTAGTTGAAAACATTAATGCAAATAGTGGAATAAAAAATACAGATAGTATTTTTTTCATATTATATCCTCCTAATTAATTAATAATTTAGTAAAGCAACTATACTAATTATTTTACTAATCATCTACTATTACCTTTGATTAAAAGCTTTTCACATATGACAAAATTACATATTATTAAGATAAGATAGAGAGAGAGGATTAAGAAATGTCAATTAAAGGTCCAGCTATATTTCTGGCTCAATTTGCCGGTGATGAAGCGCCATTCAATAGCCTTGAGAATATATCAAAATGGGCAAGTGATTTAGGTTATATTGGAGTACAAATCCCAAGTTGGGATGGCAGGCTTTTTGATTTAAAAAAAGCATCTGAAAGCAAAGACTACTGTGATGAAGTTAAAGGAACTCTCTCAAAATATAATTTATCTTTAACTGAACTTTCGACCCATTTACAAGGACAATTAGTGGCAGTTCACCCTGCATATGATACGGCGTTTGATGGCTTTGCAGCCCCTGAAGTCAGAGGAAACCCAAAAGCCAGACAAGAATGGGCAGTAAATCAACTCATGATGGCGGCGCAGGCTTCCNAAAATTTAGGTTTGACTAATCATGTTACTTTTTCAGGGGCTCTCGCTTGGCCTTATGTATATCCTTGGCCCCAAAGACCAGCAGGTCTAGTCGAAANGGCGTTTGATGAACTAGCCAATCGATGGAAGCCTATACTTGATAAGTTTGATAGCTGTGGGGTAAATCTGTGCTACGAAATCCATCCTGGAGAAGACTTACATGATGGAATTACCTTTGAAATGTTTCTAGAAAGAGTTGGNAATCATTCACGCTGCAATATGCTTTATGACCCCAGTCATTACGTACTNCAGCATTTAGATTATTTACAAAATATAGATATCTATCATGAAAAAATAAAAATGTTCCATGTCAAAGATGCAGAATTAAATCCCTCTGGTCGTCAAGGAGTGTACAGCGGATTTCAATCTTGGAAAAATAGAGCAGGAAGATTTAGATCTTTAGGAGATGGTCAAGTAGATTTTAAATCCATATTTTCTAAACTAACAACTTATGGTTTTGATGGATGGGCCGTACTAGAATGGGAGTGTGCTCTAAAGCATCCCAATGATGGTGCAAGAGAAGGAGTAGGATTTATCAAAGATCATATTATAAGAGTTACTGAAAAAGCCTTTGATGATTTTGCAGATTCTGGAACAGACAATCAAGCTAACAAAAAAATGTTAGGTATAGATTAATTATGAGCCAAAAAATTAAATTAGGAATGGTTGGTGGAGGCCAAGGAGCTTTTATTGGAGCTGTTCATCGAATTGCTTCCCGTATAGATGATCGCTATGAATTAGTAGCAGGAGCTTTTTCATCTAATCCAGAAAAATCTATTGCTTCAGGCAAAGAACTAGGAATAAGCGAAGATCGAAATTACTCGAACTATGAAGAGATGGTAGAAAAAGAATCAATTCGAGAAGATAAAATTGATGTTGTAGCTATTGTAACTCCTAATCACATGCATCACCCAATCTCAATGTCCTTCATGAACAAAGGATTTAATATTATTTGCGATAAGCCTTTAGCTATGAATTTAAAAGAATGTGAGGAATTAGTCCAAACACGTAAAGAGAATGATGTTATTTTTGCTCTTACTCATAATTACACTGGCTATCCTATGATAAGACAAGCAAGAGCAATGTGTGACCAGGGAGACTTAGGTAATATTAGGGTTATTCAAGCAGAATATGCCCAAGATTGGCTTACTCAAGATTTAGAAAATCAACAGGATAGCGGAGGTAATAAACAAGCATCATGGAGAACTGACCCATCTCAATCTGGAGGTGGTGGTTGTATTGGTGATATTGGTACACACGCATTTAATTTATTAAGATTTATTACCCGACTTCAACCTCATCAAATATCTGCTGAATTAACAAGTTTTGTATCTGGGAGAAAATTAGACGACAATGCCCAAATTTCACTGAGACTAAATGGAGGAGCAAAGGCATCTATTTGGTCCTCTCAAATAGCCCCAGGGAATGAGAATCATCTTCAAATAAGAATTTATGGAGAAAAAGGTGGTTTAGAGTGGTGTCAAGAAGACCCAAATTATCTTTACTTCACTCAATATGGGCACCCAAAACAAAAAATTACTCGAGGAGGGGCAGGTGCATTATCTGCAGCCAATGAAGTTTCTCGAATTCCTCCAGGACATCCTGAGGGGTATTTAGAGGGATTTGCTAATATTTATAGTGATGTGGCAAATGCTTTGATTGATAAAAAGAATAACGAATATGATTCAAGTAAATATCACTATCCCACTGTAGAAGATGGGCTTGAAGGAATTCGTTTTATTGAAAGATCAATTGCCTCAAGTAATTCTGACTCTAGTTGGATTAATTTTTAAAATTATTAATTCCAATTTAGCTTTTTTCTAGTAGACCAATAATCATCAACGCTCATACTAAAATGATCCAAGTTAGGGATAGTTGTGTTTATTTTTTTGAGGCAGTTAAGATTTTCTTGTAATTGATCTATCGTAGAAGCNCCAGTTAAAATTATTTTTATAAAGGGNAATTGATACACCCATAAGTATGAGAGTTGTTCTAATGTTAAATTAATCTCTTTAGCGGTGTGTTGTAAATTTTGTATATCCTCTTGATGATAATCCTTATTGNCATTTGTCAGCAGTCCATTTGAAAAAACTTCTTTTGCAATAATATTAATTTTTTGATCATTGGCCTCTTTTAAAATTGGAACGCAGGATTGCTCAAAAATATTAATCGTAGACTGAAGAAAAGAAAACAATTTTAATTTTTCATTTATTTTTAATAGGTGTTCTATTGTTTTTCTTTGATCAGGGCCACTCGTAGAAATTCCAATTTCCAGTCCATTCTTTTTGATACCCTCTAATTCTTTGATCACTAGAGGGTCATCTAAAACTGGGCTGTCTGGAGTAACTGAGTGAATATGATACAAATCAATATTTTTTCCTAAATTCATTCTTGTCTCTACCCATTGTTGTTTTAAAAAATTTGAAGAGTGGTCTTTTCTTTCATGCATATCAGCATTGACTTGCCAATCTGCTAAATATTCATAACCCCATTTTGACCCAACAAATCCATTAAATTGCGACTGTTTTCTTATCCAACTAGCTAGGAATTCCTCAGCATCTCCATAAACTCTTGCTGTATCAAAATACCTTACACCTTCTCTGTAGGCAAAATCCAGAATATGATGACAATAATCTCGCATTGATGCTTTTGATTTATCCTTACCTAAATCATCGTCATGGCTAATGTTGATATAACCTGGTCGACCTAAGGCAGCCAAACCCAGTCCAATCTTATTATCTAGTTTAAACAACTAAGAATTTTTTTATGTCTGATTTAATAGTTGATGGGTCGGTAAGATGAATCGTTTGAAAACCTAAATTTTCTGCTGCTTGTATATTATCTTCTCGATCATCAATAAATAAAGTCTCTTCTGGCACTAGGTCAAATCTTGACATAGCTAATTTATAAATCTGAGGATCTGGCTTTACTAAGAACTCTCTACCCGAAATAATCTTATCATCAAATTCTTTTAAAAAAGGGTATTCATCCTCCATACCTTCATAAGTTTCATCAGACCAATTAGATAAAACATAACAAGGAAAACCATAAGATTTAATTTTTTGAAAAACATCAATAGTGTCTTGATAGGATCCATTAACCATATTTCTGTGATTAGGGTAATATAAATTGATTTCGTTTTCAAACTCTGGAAATTTTTCAACTGCTTCTTTTACAGCTGTATCAATCTTGATACCTGCATCACACCGCATATCTAAGTGAGGGAATGCAACTTCACTTAAAAATTTATTTAATAATTCTTCATCTGNNATTATCTCTTTTAAAACATGTCTAGGGTTCCAATCAAAAAATACATTACCNAGATCAAATAGATATTTTTTTACTTGCATATTTTATTCAATAAAAGAATTGATGAGATTTTCAAGGTATTCTTGNCTACCAGACCGAGGATTGGGATTGATGTTTTCTGATTTTACTCTTTGATAGATACTGTCTAAGGATTCAGAATTTATGAGCTCTTTATTAGACTCCCATCCTTGATACCTTTGTTGTAAAAAATTATCATAAGATCCATCATTNATCATTTTTTCGACAGCTATTAATGTCCTAGCACAAGTATCCATAGACCCAATATGTGCATAAAAAAGATCCTCTGGATCAATGGACTGTCTTCTAATTTTTGCATCCATGTTTAAGCCACCATTGCCCAAACCTCCATTTTTGAAGATGTAATAAAATGGCAATACCAACTCTTCGACNTTATTAGGGAACTGATCTGTATCCCAACCAACTAAATAGTCGCCTCTGTTGATATCAATACTACCTAATATATTATTTGATATAGCATAAGCTATTTCATGCTCAAATGTATGTTTAGCTAAAATAGCATGATTGACCTCTACATTGAGCTTAAATTCTTTTTCTATTCCATATTTTTGAAGAAAGGCAAAAACATTAGCTGAGTCAAAATCATATTGATGTTTTGTTGGNTCGTGAGGTTTNGGTTCAATTAATAAATTCCCCTCAAAGCCTATTTTGTGTTTGTGATCTGCTACCATATTCAAAAATCGACCCAATTGATCTAATTCTTGTTTCATATTCGTATTTAAAATAGTTTCATATCCTTCTCTTCCTCCCCANAGAACGTAATTCTGTCCTCCAAGTAGTTTAGTATTTTCAAGACACATCTTTACTTGTGCAGCTGCATATTGAAAAACATCTGGGTCAGGATTAGTTGCTGCTCCAGCCATATATCTTCGATTGCTAAAAAGATTTGCTGTACCCCATAAGAGTTTAACTTTAGAAGTTTGTAATTTACTTGAGACTTCATCAATAATAGTTTTTTGAATTTTTTCAGTTTCTGAAAAATTNGANCCCTCAGGAGCNATGTCTACATCATGAAAACAAAAATAAGGTATTCCTAATTTTTCAAAAAAACTAAAAGCATTATTTAATTTATCTTTTGCTTGNTCAATAGGGTCTCCTGNTTCCATCCAAGGACGTAAAAAAGTCTGACCACCAAAAGGNTCCCCTCCAGGCCAATTAAAAGTATGCCAATAGCACACAGCCATTTTCAGATGTTCTTCTAATTTTTTTCCTAATACTATTTTTTCAGAGTCATAGTATTTAAATGAAAGTGGGTTTTGTGATTCTTTTCCCTCAAACGTAATATGAGGTATCTCTTTNAAATAATCAGACATATCTAGTCGTAATAAAACATAGGGGCTTTTTTAAAGCCTTCCCATGCATGAGGATCATGACCAGTAACAACAATAGCTTTTTTTTCTTTAGCAATCTTTTTTAATTTTTTAACGGAGTCGACCACATCAACTGCTGAACAGACTAATCCAGGTAAAGTTAAATTATTCCAGTGGTCCATAGTGTAAGCAGCATCAATCGTTAAAAGGACATATCCTGTATTAGGTAACTTAACTAAGAAAGATTGATGACCNGGGGCATGTCCAGGCGTGAATATCAAGATAATTGAACCATCACCAAAAAGGTCATAAAAATCNTCTTTTTTATGGTCTANAAACTTCCAATNTAACCCCGGTTTATCANAGTCTTTTCTAATATAAGCCGGTTTTGAAAACCAATCTGGATTGAAAGCGTAGTCATATTCTCTTTGTTGCACAACATAAGTAGCATTAGGGAACCTCCCCACTCCACCCGAGTGATCGAGATGCAAATGAGAATGTAAAACATATTTAACTCCTGCNGGATCAACACCAATATTATTTAGTTGATCAATACAGTTCTCTTTTTTTCCCATAACAGGTTCGTAGGCAGCTACAACGTCACCCCAGTGAGCATACATGTCTTCACTTACTTCTTTAGCATTGCCTCCATCAATGACAACATCACCTTGGGGGTGCCTGATTAAGAACCAAGGAACAGGGATTTCAAATTCTTCNTTAGATTGATTCATCTTGATATATTTCATCTTCGTCTTTAACGTTCCAGTTTGAAACATATAAAGCCTAATCTCTGAGGAAGTATTAGTAAGATGACNTTGATCTTTTTTAGAATGAGCTATTGCTTCCTTNATAGAGTACTCATTATTGTCATNTATTTTTTTATTTTGAATAATNTCATCAAATTTTTCTAAATCTGATTTTTGATAATCTGTTTTTGGAGTTTTTTTCATTTACTTNAACTCTATTTCTACAAANCTATAAGGGAAATCATTATTGTTTAGAACATTATGATTGACGCCTTTTTCCCTGAAATAAGAATTGCCTTGAGTTAATTTAGAAATTGTAGTTTCGCCATCATGATTTACAATTTTTAACTCACCATCAAGCATGGGTACAACAACATAATCATACTCGTGAATATGTTGACCCGTTTCATCACCAACTTCAAAAGACCACTCAGTGACTCGAGTTTTGTCATTATCAATCATAATGTTGGCTTTTGCCATTTTGTTAAATATTTCTACAAGGAACGCTCTCAGCTTTTTCAGCTTTAAGAGTTTCTGCTGCCTTTGTTGCTTCTGCTTCAGAGCTATAAACCATATCAGGAAACAGGATAAATGGCTTGGCTCTGTCTGCACTTAATTGACCAACACACCAAGTTTTACCAGGCTCTACACACATCACCATATAGGTACCAGGAATAGGACCATAATGCCTATTATTNAGGGCAAACAAACATTCTGCCATATCATTTAACTTGTCTACATCTAAGTTTTGAAGAGCTTTTTTTTCTAAATCGTTAATAGGTGTATCAAGAGCCCCTAGGGTTTCTTTTCCCCACGGAATTTCCTGCATGTTTTCTTTTTTCATCTATGGCAGAGGTCCATCCTTGAGAAAGCCTTTTAATGTATTTTCCATAATTTTGGATACATTATTGTTGTAATTATTATGTGATAAGCTTCCACACCAAGCTAGTGAACCAGGTGCAAACATAGCGCCATTGTTGGGAGTCTTGTAATAAATCATATCAGCTCTAACCATCGGATTTTCATGACCACCNCCATAATATCCNCTTACAGCAAAGTGAATTTCTTCATTTACTTGTAACATCATGTTTGAATGATCCTGAGATCGAGCTAGATAAAAAGCATTATGAGGTGTTCCAAACTCTAAGTCATAACGGTCTAATTCCAAACCTGCGGCTCCACCGCCTACTAAACCAAAATCACCAATAACTTCGTCTGCACCTATGCCTTCAAATATCCATGAACATTCTGGCTTAAAACTATCTTCTTCTCTTTTATAATAAGATGAGACGTCAAATCCATATGAAGTAAATGTCAGGCCACATACTTTTGAAGGAATTCTTCCTCTGGCCCTCCACATACCTCCATATTTTCCATCAAAGGCATTGTTATATTCACCAGGATTGGAGGTCCATGCTCTAGTTCCAGCTTCACCTTTTCTAACCTCAGTAATATTGGAATTATCTGGATGGTATTCACTAATCCAATAAAAACCATCTGAGCCCAAATAAAAACACCTTCCACCCTGCATTTGATATGACTCCAATGCGTCCATATANTTCTCAGAGGAGTATTCAGGGTGACTTCCAGTTAGAACAACCTTATATCTATTCAATAAGTTAACTCCCTCATGCTCCAGGTCTTCATCNGTTAAAACATCAAAATCAAATCCTTTTTCTTCTAACCAATCAGTTAAATGAAGGTCGGCATTTAATTGCCAAAGAGAAGGAGAGAGCCAGTGTCTGTATTTTGGTCTCATATTCAAGATAGGTCTTAATCGTGAGGATATGGAAACACCATGTCCATCAGAGTGTAATGAATAAGTTGATAGTCCATATTCTCTGTGTTCATTTAAATATAGATCAGAGGGATTTAAAACAGGAACTTTNCCAGCCAATAATTGTGCAACAACTGAGTTGGTACCTAAATTATCATTAGAGTAGGCCATGTANCTATTNGTAGGTAAAAGAAATAAGATTTTAGATGTAGCTTTTCCTTTAGGAGGTTTGATACAAAAAGGAATGTAATCTTCAAACTCAGACTCTTCTCTTCCATCTACTCTTAATCGAGCAGCATAAACACCACTCTTTAAATTCTCAGGAACTTGGAGAGTGAAATCAACATCCCATCTCGCATCATCTATGTCATCATCATGAAAATGGATTGCACCATACTCTTCTGGTTTGTGATGAAAAACCATCTCATCAGCAGTCCAGTTATATCCAGTCATCCCTCTGTTAGGCATATTAATTATAAATCCATGATGGTTATTAGGAGAGGTATCGACAATTTTTGTTGAAGAAATACTTTTTCCAATATTGGCATGAAAATCCCATGCAGCAACAACAGTAGATCTTATCTGGGTATTACATTCNTCATAACTAGATGCAAGAGACTCTATTTCTGCCTTTGTTAAAGCAATATTAGATATCCTTGGTCTATCAATTTTACCATTAAATGTTCTAGTCTGTTCAGGAAGTTCAATAGGCTCAAGAACTTCTTTAAAATGACCTCCTGAAATATGTCTACCGGATCTATTATGAAGAGATGAAGCTGCAATAAGAACAGGTGAGTCATTTGATGCTGGCACTACAGAACTAGTAGTTTCTATAAAAGCAGATGTTTCTTCAATTGGATTTAAAATAGCCATACCTAATCCACCGTTAGTCGAAGTTACTCTTGGCTCNTGATGAAGAGTTAGTTTTCTTGATTTAGCATCAAAAGTAGCAACAACAAGATACCAAACCTTACGTAGTAATTTTTTTTCAGAGGATATGGTTGTAACTTGAGAGCCATCTCCTATTTCAATTGAAAGGCATCCACTGTCATCAACAAATAGACCAAAGCCTTTCTTATCTTGCTCATTAAATTTTGTAAGAATGCCCTGTCTTCCTTTATCGGGAGTTGTAGGGAATATGTAAGCCTGGAGCGTAAAACTCTCAATGTTTAAATTTTCGTGTTGTGGAATTACAATATATGAACCACCATGAATTCTTTGGTTTTTACCTTGGTAAGTTCCATTACAGGATGCACTGATTTCTTCTTCTTTATAACCCGGTCCTTCAGGATTAGTATCACCATGAATAAGTCTTACTAATTGAACATCGTAACTATCATTATTTTCTGCATTTATATAAAATTTTACATCTTCGCCTGGATGGGCTGAGTATTTATCACTATATCCTGTTATCTTTAACATTTTTATTCTCCACTATATTCTTCAAGTAATCGGTTAATTCTTTTTAGAAAAATTGCATGCTCGCATGCTTCTTCAGACGAATATGAGTCATCAGTAATATTAACCGGCTCTCCTCTTACACCTGTAGTAATTCCAATTCTATAATCTTCATGCAGTTTAAGACAAATTGTTACAAAACCGTTTTCTTTACTTCCTCTTCTAAGTTTATCTAAGAGAGTTTGTAAATCTTGACTATGTTGAATAACACCATGATCTCGAGTGGCAGCCCTACCAATAGGAGTTGCTCTATGTTCCTCAATCAAAGACTTTAATTTTTGAGGATCTCTTAACATGGGTAAAATATATTTTTTGGTAATAAAATCGTCAGTGTGCTTATGGCCTTTATTTAATTGCACATTAGAAGGTTGTTTATAGCTAAAATCAGACATCATTTTATTGTAGTTCCTCTTGTCCTCTCAAACAGTTTTTCGTTCCAGTATTTGAAACAGAATACGAAAAAAGACATTATAAATAAAGGTTTTTTTAGTTTTTTTCTAATCATAATGCATAAACAGATAAAATAACAGTTGCTACTGCCATACCAATTAATATTAAAGGCCATCCGTATCCCCCACCCATTTTATCTATGTAGTTTCCTTTTTCTTCCACTTCATCTGGGGTAGAGTATTCATCTCCATTTAATATTGGCTTCTTAGGAAGGGTTGATAAATCTAATTTATTTGCCATAAACCAAATTAATAATACGCCAATTGCCCACCAAATAATTTGATAGGCCCAAAGTGATGGTATGCCCATAATCCATTTATCATATGATAAATCTGCACTTCCAAAAATCAAATTTCCAAAAATTAACCCAGGGCCAATTGAAAAGAAAGCCCACAATAGAAACAAAACATATGCCAATGATTTAATTTTTTTTCTAGTAGGATGAATACCCATGTGATCGTTCATAAAATCGTGGAAGCTTTTTCTATGCTCTTGATCTGGGTCATTTGTTGAAAATGCAGATGATAGAAAACAAACAATCACATTAAAAAACAATCCCCATAGTCCTGAGTAAATTGTAAGAGGCCATCTCCCCCATGGTAGTGCGTTACCTGTCAGTTTATGCCCAAATGTCTCTGCAAGAATTACAAAGAACATTCCNGTGATNAATCCAAGTGTTGCTCCAGTTTTTGTAATCCACGGGAACCAAATCATTCCTAATAAAACGGGAAATAATTGAAAGCCAAATGCTATAGCCAAGCCCCCAAGAAGAATTANTGATGTCTCAAAATAAGTAGCAAGATAAAGAGCAGCTAGACAAATCAGAAGCATTGAAAGTCTTGCTACTAATAACTCTCTTGTCCATGAAGGCTCTTTGTCTATGTAAGGTCTATAAAGATCTCGTGCCACCATACTTCCAGAAGTCATTAAAAATGCTGCAAGAGTTGATTGTAAAGCAGCTATTAAACATATAGATAAAAAACCAACTAGAATTGGAGAGACAGATCCAAGACCTCCAATAAATGAAAAAATTAATGATGAAATATTATTTAAATCAATTTCAGGTAATATCTGGCTAATTGCAAAGCCATTCATATTAACAAAAGAATTGGCTCCAAGAAAGTTAGCCCCAACTCCCAAAAGTGCTGCAAAAATAAATAAAAATACACCAACAATTGCACCAGATCCCCATATTTGAAAATAGTAAAAGGACCTAGGAGATTTTACGCTATAGCTCCACATAGAAAATGTAGGCGATAAAATTATTCCCATATATGAAAGAGTAAATGATAAAATCATTACCGCAGTCCAAGGGCCTCCTGCAGGATTATTTTTCCCTAAACCTGCTACCCATTGAATTACCCCAGGAACATTAAAAAATCCTGATAAGTCACCACCACCATATCCTTGAGTTGAACCCCAGCTACCAAGAGGGAAAAATCTATTTACAATGGCCAGATCATCAAAAAATTCTAGACCTCCTAAAAAGTAAAAAGCACCAAAACCAATAGATATAAATAATACAAAAAATAACCAAGATTGCAGCACACCGATGCTGACCATAGGTTTGAAACCACCTGAAACAACGTAGAATAAAACTACCGCTGTCAAGACCCACATTGCAGAGTCCCTTCCAAGCTCACCTGCACTGACAAACTCAACCATACTTCCAGTTGCTCCAATAATTATTCCTAAAAAAGGAACAGCAAAAAACAAACCTATAATTAAAATTGTAATGCGCAGTGTATGACTTTGATAATATTTAAAATACATTTCACCAGGAGTGATAAAATTATATTTTCTACTAAGCATCCATTGGCGCTTAAAAAATAAGATGCTCCCCAATGGGATTGTTATCACTATGGCTGCTGTTGCGAGAAAGGAGTATCCATCTGCATAAATTAGAGAAGGATAAGATATTATAGTAATGCCTGCAAAAGTAGCGGCTGTTGCTGAGAAAAAAAATACCCAGGATGATATATTTCTATCTGCTAAATAATAAGACTCGGGTGATGTTTTCTTTCTAAGAGTCCTTGCTCCCCAGAATAAACAAAAACTCCAGTAAACAACTAGAAAGAAAAAAAACCAATATAAGTTAGCTAACATAAAACAATGTTAAATTAAGAATTATATTCAGTTTTTTCCTTAATTATTCTTAGNGCNTCTAAAAGATANACTCGNAAAAGTTCATGNTTNTCACTCATAGGAAAGTGTCCGATATCCTTCATTTCAATATAAACACCACCTTTAATCTGTCTTGCTGTATCTTCTGTAGCTTCAGGTGGAGTTAAATAATCGTAGTCACCCGTTAGCATAATAACTGGACATTTATGACCATCAATATTTTGCAGTTCATCTCTTAAATCATGATCAACAGAATAAAAGTGGAGATCTCCCTTAAAAGCCTCTGCTCCTTGAGTATAATAATGCCATGTAAGCCATCTATCCATATCAGGCGATTGTGGTGCCATTAAATCCCATACTCCACTTCCACAAACTTGAGCGGCATTTGCNTGAGGATGTCTCCACCAGTCAATATAAAAACCAGGAGANTAATGAGCTGCCTCAACAGGGATAACGGCTTTAAACTTATTTGGATAGCGAAGAGCTAATTGCAAAGCTACGTTTCCACCAAATGAGGACCCCATAAAAATAGGGTTATCCAGATCTAGAGCCTTACAAAGTTCAAGTATAAAATTACAATAATGATCAGCTGTTAACTTATACTCCTCTTTCCACCATTCTGTGTTGTGCGCCGGATCGGATTTACCATGTCTTGGTAAATCATATGCAATGACTTGATAGTTCTGAGTAATTTCATCATCCTCAAGCAACCCTCTCCATTGGTGATTATGGCAACCAGCAGTATGCTGACACACTAAAGGTGTTCCTTTACCGTTTGAAAGATAAAAAACTTTATATTGTTGCCCATCAACNTCGATTGTTACATATCTACCGATGGGATCGTGATGCTTAACTGCCATTAGAAAGACTCCTTACTGTAAATAGTCATTAGACGGGTACCCCTACTTTTCTTAGAAGTTCAAACTGAACTACAAAATTTCTAATATTTTGCATTAACACAAGATGATTTCCCTCAATTAAAAGATCTCTTCTAAATGAAGCAGCATATATACCATGATACATAGGTTTTGGAATAGGACGTGCAAATTCTCTCCACGTTTTCTCTGAGGCTCTTAGCGCAAAATCATATGGGTCAAGTCCACCTGGATTTGTATTAATGTTTTTTACTTTACCATCATGCATTTCAATAATGACTTTGACACTTTCCATATCAAACAAAAATGAACAAGTATAATATTTAGCCATAGCTTTAATCGTCTCATCGGCTTCAGTCGTGTCCTTGAATTTTTTAGCCCAAGATTTTATGTCTGTACTCATGTTCTATTCCTATTTCTTTTTTGGATTCTTGTTATCTTCATCAAATCTCATATGTTTATCTTTTTTTGGATCATCATAGTCACCTAATATGTTTCTAATATTACTAGCTTCACCAGGAGACATTCCAATTTCTTTTAATAAACTATCGAGAAATGGTTGTTGCGCTCTGTAACGTAAAGCAGAGTTTACAACATTATCAGCTAAAGAACCTTTTTTGGAGTCACCTCCATAAGATGCACTTGAACCCTCTGAGCCAGAACCCTCTGAAGATGAAGATCCACCACCTTGACTAAATCCAGGTAATCCATTGACGTCTACAACTTTGATAGAGTCGATATTCTGCATTGGTTTAACCCACTCTCTGATAATGCCCTCAATTTTCTCAGCTAGTTTAAGCCTTAAAGCACTTCTTCGGCTTGCATCACTTCTTAAATTTTCAGCTTCATTTAATGCTTTTTTGCCAGAAGCCTCAATCTCATATCGAATTTTTGCAGCCATGGCAGCAAGTTTTTCTCTTTCAGCATTTTTACTTGCATCAATAACACCTAAAGCTTTTGCTTTTTCCGCTTGCTCAATATCTCTTATGGAATTTACTTTTTCTTCAGCCTCTACTGCCTTTGCCCTAGCGACTTCCTCTTCCATTTTTGTTTTTAATACGCTTTTAGACTTTTCTAAAACTTCGAGTTGTTTTTGTTTTTCTTCAATTTCAATTCTTTTAGCTTTTTCAATATCTAAAACTCTGGTCTCTTGTTCCGCAGCAATTTTAAATGAGTCAACATTTTTTTGCTGAGCAGTCTTAGCATTTTTAATCTGCTCTTCCGCCATAATGTAAGCCTCTTCTGACTCATATCTTTTTCTTGCCTCTTCTTTTGCAGTTTGAGCCTTCTCATCAGCTAATTTAATATCTACAGATCTTTGTTTTTCTAGACGGCTAAACTCAACCTCACGCTCAAGCTCAAGGATTGATTTTTCGGTATCAACATCTCTTTGCTTAATTTCAATATCTGTTTGCTTTCTAAATTCATTTTGATCTTTTCTTCTTTTTTCAATTTCTTGAATAAGTTTTGTTTCTTGAATACTTTTTTCCATTTCAACAAAATCTTTTTTGCCAATTCTTGCAATTTCAATATCTTTTTGTGAAGAAATCTCAGCAAGTTCTGACTCTTTTTCTTTTTCTGATTTTGTTTTAACAGTTTCAGTATTTTCAATAGCTCTTTGTTGTTCNATTTCTCTTTTTTGTTGATACTTGGAAAATTCTTCTTCCTTTTCTATTTCAAGAGTTTGCTTGATTGACTGAAGGTTCTTATTTCTAATGCTAACCTCTGTATCTTTTTCAATGTCATTTCTTTTTTTCTTTCTGGATTGGGTAAATTCAGTAATTTGTGTCAAACCTTCCGCATCAAAAGTATTTGAGGGATCAAAAACACTTACCGGTGCTTGGTTAAGGGATGTTAATGAAACAGTCTCTAATTCTAAACCGGTGTGTTTGATTGCTTCTTCAACATGAGATGCAACTTTTTTGATATAATCTGATCTATTTTCTTGAATTTCATCAAGGCTCATTTTTGCAGCAACCACGCCAAGACCGTCAACGAACCTACCTTGTACTAATTCTTTTAAACTATCTGGCTCAAGCGTTCTGTTTCCAAGTGTCTGTGCAGCAATGGAAACTGCATCATTTGTTGGGGCAACTCTTACATAAAATTCAGCTGTTACTTCAGCTCTCATTCTATTCTTGGTAATAAAAGACTTACTTCCATTTCTTTGAACTTCAATNCAAAGAGTCTTCATGCCGACTGAAGTGATATTATGAATTATAGGTAGCACAAAAGCACCACCACTGATCACAACTTGTTCACCACCCATACCCGTTCTAACAAATGCAATCTCTTTTGAAGAGCGCCTATATAGCCAGTGAAGTAAATAAACGATAATAGCTATCGCTAAAGCTATTAAAATGATAACTGCAATTATGTCTGCTCCGCTTGTAATATTCATACCTATATATCACCTCCTACTAGATTGATTTTATTAAGCATTAGCTCTTGTATCCTGTGTTGCTGCCTTGTANATAATCATTCCAAAGACAATTTTATTTAGAAAATCTGCAAGATTATAAATAATGTTCACACTATTAGGGTCTATACCCCCGCCAAGATGTTCAATAAAGTATCCCATTGGATAAATTGCCCATCCGATTGTTAAAATTAATCTATTTGAAAAAAATGCCATTTGAATGTTTTCATTTCCGCATTTAGCATTTGCTCTACCGGCCTCACCGACATAAAGCTCACCCAAAACATATAACCAACCTACTAAACCAACGATAAAGCCTAGAGTCTTACTCATGTAACCAGCGGCTCCAAGAAATTCAGCAACAATAAAAACTAGAGTTCCGACTAATAATCTCCAAAACATCCCCTGTTTTACTTTTACAACTGACATCAGCATTGCATAAAAAATAAGCACCTGCATAGGAAAGTTTAAAAACCAATCAACGTACCTAAGGATTGTGGGAGCTGTACCACTGACTACCCATAAATTTTTGATAAAAAAGTAATGAATTGAAGACATTAGGCAAACTACTGCGATCATAGTCATTGGAGTATGCCAGCGAACGCTGACCTTACTTCTCTCAAAAAAGAAAAAGAGAGTTGCTCCAATCATGGCAACAGAAATCAACCAAAAAGANCCACCNACGATATCGTAGGGTAATAACATTTTATTCATTAACTTTTATTCCTCTTAATTTTAACTATATTATTAAAGTCTAGAAGATTATAAGTTTTTGTTTCAACAAATGAAACGAATATTCCCCTAGAATCATACATATTACCCACAAGTGCGTAAATCATATCTGCTCTCTTATATGTGGCCCTCGAGAGTACAGAGCAACCAAAGGTAAAATTAATAATCCAAATATGAATTGCTGACCTTCAAAGCTTAACCCCAATCCGGCCAAAAATGTGCTTATAACTTGGAGNGCNAAACAACCTATGACAGTGTAGCCATATCCNCCATACCCACCTAATAAAGANGTACCTCCAACAGCAACCGCTGCAACTGTTAAGAATAAATATTGGTCNCCAACTCCAATGAANCCTCCACCACTCCATCCTAAAAGCATTGCTCCTGTAGCTGCAGATGTAAATCCACTGATCACATANACTCCTACCCAATAAAGCCTCTCAGATATTGAGAGTCTATCAGCAGAAAGTCTTTTGCCTCCAACGGCATATAAGTTTCTTCCCCATTTAGTATGTTTCATNCCAACAATCAATATNATGGCAGCAAGAATCCAAATTAAAATTACAGGTGGGATTGGAAGCCCAAAAAATTTTCCATTTAAAGATGCTAAATTTTTNAACCAGTCTGGGACAACTCCAAAAACNGTTCCACCAGTAACAGTTGGGAGAGAAACTAATATTTGGACTCCTCCCACACACATAAANCCTACGCCCATGGTTACNATGAGTGCCTGTCCNTGNAGATTATAACTTATGAGCCCATTAAACAAACCTACAAGAATTCCNAATACTAGAATAACTATGAAGGCTAACCAAGGAGGGACACCAAGAGAAATCATTGACATTAAACCTAAATTCGAAGANCCAATTAAAAAAGGNATAGAAAGATCAAGTCCTCCAAGCATCACCACAAGTGTTTGTCCTATTGTGGCAAGGCCCAAGAAAGATGCAAAGACCAACATCGACTTAATATTCTGTATTGATAAAAAACCATCAATAGAAACCGAACCAATGATAAATAAACCAATCAAAACAGAAACACCTATAATTACACTTCGATTAATGTTTAAAAATTTATAGGCTACAAAAGCTAATATTAAGAAACCAAGAAATATTATTGCTGAAACAACAGTTCTACCTGANAAGAATCNAGGAACAAGAAAGCATAATAAGATAAATAATGCTAAAAGAAGAAGAAAGCCTGTTACAGCAACCCAGTTTCTGGAGATTAATTCCCAAAATAAACTTCTTTTTGATGATTCATCAACTTGATCATTGCTTTCTAAATTATCTTTTTCATCATTNGATNTAAAAGACCATTTAATTGAAAAATGATGCCAGCCCCATAGAACTAANGATGTAACTGCAATTGAATAAAAAGCAACTTGTATCCAATCTGTCCTATCAACATACCCTAGNACAGCTGTTCCTATTCCAGCAGCGACTGCAAAAAAGATACCCAATCCTTTAGAAAAATTAAATGTTCTTTTTTCCATCATTATACCTCCCTATCATCTGATAAGCCGCCCCACTTTTCAAGACCTTCTTGTGATTTTAATTTTACCTTGTAAACACTAAATGCTTGCCAAACTAGAGGCGCAGATAAAATACCAATGGCAGTAATCAAAAGCATTTTCCAGAAAGGATACCCTACTCCAAAAAATAATGCTGACCACGTAAGTGCAGCAATACTAAGAATAGGTATATAGGGTTTAAATCTTTTGAAGGTAACTCTTCCTTGTAAAGTCAGATAAGTAAAAAACTGAAATACAAAAATTACAAATATAATTAATCCTGTCTCCTTTAAGAAAGTCATTTGCTCACCAAAAAACTCTCCCCTTAAAGGTTTATCATAAATCACAGAGGACGTGTCCCCTACAACAAGTTCAGTAATTATTGGGGCAAAAAATTTCGACCCATCATCAGATATAATTGAACCAGAAGGTGAGGCTAAAAAGTAAACGGCTAAAATTCCAAGTAAGCCCAAGAATACAATAAAAATATTATTTAAATTAACCTGGGAAAAAAGTGTCGGTGCTGTCAAAAGAAATAGCAGCAAACATATTAATATGACTGCATAACCATCTATGCCAAAGAAGCTTTGTCGATTAGCTTCAACTCCATAATAAGCAACACCTGCGAATACAATAAAGGAAACAGCAATTGCAAAAAGAATTAATGTCTGAGTTTTTATTTCTTTTCTAAACTTTGGCATAGCAATAATGACAATAGCCGAGGTAAAAAATACAATTCCAGCCAGGGTAGCAATAGCGTAAGCCAGTCCGACTAAAAGGCTTGATGAGGTGAAATCAGGTAACCCCGCCCCAACTCGTAAATACTCAGATGAGAAATATTGTGGTGCATAATTCAAAATATATTGAAGATTTGATCCTAGATCTTGATTGACGAAATTTACTGCTCTTGTGCCACTAAAAACACATCCAAAAAATATTACAATTGAAGCAATGATGAATGAAACCGTTGGGGCATCTCTATGTTTAAATAACAAGTAGATAAGATAAATCAATGAAGCTATGCCAATTGCAATGAATAACCAAACTGTTGAATTACCTCCCTCTGCACATGCTTTACCAGTGATCAGACAGTCACTTCCGGACTCTAGTGCTTTTTCAAAAATTTCTGCATCTTTAGATTTTCCACCAAAGCCCCCAACCGTTCCTCTAGTGACTTGATCAAACTTCATATGTATCTGAACAGCAGCAGCACTTAACATACCTATTATAAAGAAAACAAATACAGATAAATTTTTTAATGCTTTTTGTATATACGGTAAAGCTATCAATATAAGCAAGGATGCAACTAGTACCGCACCATAGGATAAATCAGTTACGAAACTTTGAAATCTCTCAAATCTAAATGTAGAGAGTATAAAATTGATAAGATAAATATTTAATGCACCTAGTATTGCACCAAAAGCACCACCTCGACCGCCAACTAAACTTGAGCCACCAAGNACTAATGCCGTTATTGCCATTAATGTATAAGTTGTTCCTTGAGTAGGATCTCCGGATCCAATTAGGCCAGTAAAAGCGATAGCNGCAAGAGCAGCATAAACACCACCTATTATATGTGCNCCAATTCTTACTAAATAAATTCTAACACCACTGGTATATGCTGANTTCTCATCAGANCCCATTAACTTTAAATGTTGCCAAAATGCNGTATGCGTNAGTGCGTACCAAATNAAGGTAGCAAAAATTAAAAGTATTAANGTNGGTTGNATAACTTCTGTACCNGCACTCCATGACTGCANCCANTCAGGAGCCCTTCCCCCNGGTCTTGGAAGGATAACTAAATTAATACCTGAAAATGCTAAAAACATACTTAANGCAACAATAATTGGCTGAACTCGGACGAATAAAACGATTAATGCATATAAAAATTGGTAGATAACCCCAATAGCTATAGCGCATATAAAATAAGACACTGGAGATTGCAGATAGCCTGCTCCATAAAGTTGAATTGTGGTGACATTAATGAATCCAATTAAAGGACCCATCGANAAATCAACTGTTACTCTTCCCGAAAGNGCCAANGCAGTAAGGGCATATGTNGCCAAAATTAATGGAGTAGANACCATAATTGCNGTNCCNATNCCTGANCCAGATATGATTTGTGGACCTCTAATTAAAGCNAAAATCATAAGTGCAAAAAAAATAAATATTGGAACAATTAAGTACTTCGATGACTGTGGATCAGATCCAGAAATCTGTGAAGGTTTAATTGATGTTAAAACTTGCGTAACCATTGTTAATCAAAAAAAACTACTTTCATNTCCTCTCCATTNCNTGAAACNCGTTTTTGTTTTCTANTAATATTAATTTTATCAGTATCNATAATTTTAATTTTTTCAGGATTGATATCATTATTATAATTAAGTTGAGAATTCATACTAATACTTGATATTAAAGAATTTAAATTATTTTCAATATATTTTGTATTATGACTTCCTTCCATGAAGTTTTTATTTTTAAGAAGAGAGATCAAAAAAGGAATATTAGTTTTGATTCCTTGTATCTGTACTTTAGATAAATACGAAATCAATTTTTCTATAGCATCCTCTCTGACTAAATCATGAGAGATAATTTTTCCAATCATAGGGTCATAATAAAAACTTATCTCGTCACTTTCATCAAATCCCCAATCCAATCTTATTCCGTTGGGGGGCTTTGGTAATCTCATTTGGGATATTTTACCAGGAGAGGGAAGGAAGTTTTGAGATGGATCTTCTGCATAAACTCTACATTCTATAGCATGACCGTATGACGAAATTTTTTCTTGCTTTAAAAACTTAGTTTGACGATTAAAAGCATAATTAATTTGCATAGAGATTA
>NHLE01000012.1 GCA_002169365.1 Pelagibacteraceae bacterium TMED259
ATAATTTTTCTTTGTAATTTGTGTTAGTCTATTAATTAGATAATATGTTGATAATTAGATGAATAAATTTTTATTAATCTTCGTTTTAGCTTTTAGTTCTTTGTTCGCCAGTGATGTTATTCATCAAAGACAGGAAAGCATGCAAGATTTCAATAAACTAATGAGATCAGCAACTCAAATATTAAATAGTGGTGAAAGTCAGGGTTTGGAGGAAATTTATATAGAAATTGAGGCTATATTACTTAAATATCCAACACTTTTTCCCGATGATAGTTTTGATGGCAAGACCAAAGCCAGTAGTGATATTATTGATAATAGGCAGGCTTTTGAGCAAATTGCTAAAGAGGCAAGTGAGTGGGCAGCCCTAGCGATAATTTCAGTAAAAAATAAAGATTTAGAGACTACACAACAACACCATCAAAAACTTTTTAGCAGCTGCAAGAGCTGTCACTCCCGTTTTAAAAACTAATTAATATTTATCTGGTCCAGCTGGAATAATTCCATTTGGATTGATAGTAGGATGGCTCCCATAATAATGAGTTTTTATATGATCAATATTAATGGTTGGTTGTATTTGAGGGTGTGATTTAATTTTTTGTAAATATCGATTGATATTTGTATAATCAATTATTCTTTTCTTATTACACTTAAAGTGACCAACATACACTGGATCAAACCTAAGAAGTGTTGGGAATAAGCGAAGATCACATTCTAAAATTTCATCTGTTAATAGATATATATTTTCGCTTAACATTTCCTCAAGTTTGTCTAGTGATTGAAAAAGCTTATCTAGTTCTTCCTCATAGACATCTTGTTTGGTAGCAAAGCCTACCTTATAAACACCATTATTAATATTGTGATAAGTAAAATTATTTATATCATTAATTTTTTTTTGAAATTTTTCAGGATAAAAGTCTAACTGATTACCAGTAAGTTCATTAAAAGATTTATTAAACATCCTAATAATTTCTGAAGACTCATTACTGACAATGGTTTGGTTTTTCTTATCCCATAAAACAGGAACGGTTACTCTACCTGAGAACTTAGGATCTGCTTTTAAATATATTTGATACAGATAATTTTGAGAAAACAAATGATCAGTAGTTGCACCAGGATAGCTTTCTTCAAAAGTCCATCCATTTTCCAGCATGTATGGGTTAACTACGCTATAAGATATATGGTCTTCTAAATTCTTTAAGCTTCTATAAATCATAGTTCGATGGGCCCAAGGACAAGCCAAAGAAACGTACAAATGATATCGACCGCTGTCAGGGGTAAAATTACTATTGGCTTCTATGATATTTCTAAATTGAGCCTCAGATCTAATAAACTTTCCACCTGATTTTTTGGTGTCATACCACTTATCTTGCCATATGCCGTCTACTAATAACCCCATGTGTTCTAACTACGCTTATTGAAATAAATAGATTGAAAACCAACCTTTTTTACCTATATAAAAACATATAATGATCTTTAGACAGTTATTTGATCACATTTCTTCAACATATACTTATGTAGTTGCAAGCAGAAAAGGCGGGGAGGCATTAGTGATTGACCCAGTCTTAGAAAATGTTGAACGATATATCAAGCTGATGGAAGAACTTGATTTAAAATTAGTTAAAGTTATCGATACACACATTCATGCAGATCATATATCAGGAATGGCAGAGCTAAGAGACAGAACTAATTGTATCACCATTATGGGTGATGCGACCCCTGGCGATGTAGTTTCGATGCAAGTCAAAGACAACGATGAGGTTTCAATTGAGGGCATTAAGCTAAAAGCGCTTCATACCCCAGGTCATACGAATGACTCCTTTAGCTACCTCATGAATGATAGAATTTTTTCTGGCGATACGCTTTTAATACGAGGAACAGGTAGAACTGATTTTCAAAATGGTGACCCCTATGATGCATATAACTCTTTGTTTGAGAGAATTTTAAAATTACCCGAAGAAACTTTATTATACCCAGCACATGACTATAAAGGTGACACAGTCAGCACAATTGGAGAAGAAAAAAAATTCAATCCACGTCTTCAAGTCAGCTCTGCAGAAGAGTATGCTAATATTATGAATAATTTANACCTTCCTGANCCTAAAATGATGGATATTGCTGTACCAGGNAATTTNAGGCTNGGAATAGATTTAAAAAGACAAAAAAATACTAATGGGTTAACGGNAGAAGAATTTCAAAATGTTATTACCAATGANAATCATNCCCTCTTAGANCTAAGNGAANATAGTGAAATTTATCATGATGGAAAAATNNNAAATTCTANTCATGTTCCTTTCAATATGGTTTCTGACTTCTTAATNAAAGAAAAGGAAAAACTCCAAGGAAAAAANGTTNTAATGTANTGCGCAGTAGGTCATCGCTCCACTCTTGCNGTACAAGTTTCCAAATCATATGGTTATCAGAATTGTTATCATTTAATGGGTGGTATTAAAAATTGGATTGCACAAAACAATCCTATTAAAAAGAAAGANCATTGCTAATGGGGTTTAAATCAATAAGTGTTGAAGATGCAGTGCAATCAATTAAAAATGGAGCCCTTATAATTGACGTTAGAGAGCCAAATGAGTTTGACCAAGCTCATTTAGAGAGGGCATTTTTAGTGCCTTTATCTTCGATTACTGCTGAAAAAATTCAAAAAATCAATCCCCAAAATAAAACAATTTTAATTCATTGTCGCTCTGGCAAAAGATCAAAAGTTGCGGCTGATATTCTTTTAAGTCAGGATTACTCTGGAGAAATACTAGAACTTGACGAGGGTATAATTGCCTGGATTGACGCCAATCAACCAATTTTATCTGATATATAAGTGTTTATTTTAGGCCTTCTCGGAGCGTTTATTATGGGCGCTACTTTATCCCTTTTAGGTGCAGGTGGATCAATTTTGACGATGCCTATCTTAGTTTATTTATTTGGGATNNCTGCAGTTGAAGCNACAAGCTANTCACTATTATTAGTAGGCTTAACAGCNNTAATAGGNTCTATAGGNTATTATCGTCAAGGTACGATTGATTTAAGGACAGCAACAATTTTTGGCATTCCTTCAGTTGTGGGTGTGCTATTAGCAAGAAATTATTTACTACCAACNATACCAGACCAACTTGATTTAGGCATACTCATAACCAAAGATTTTATTATTATGTTTGTCTTTTCAGCGTTGATGATTCTTGCAGCAACNATGATGATCAGANAAAAAAATAAAGAAAAAAAACCAAAAAACTTTTCTTTTAAAAATAACNCCATTTTAGTTTTNACTGAAGGCCTTNTCGTTGGTGTTGTAACTGGTTTTGTTGGAGCTGGCGGTGGTTTCTTAATTATTCCTGCATTGGTTTTATTGGCAGGATTAGAGATGAAAATTGCTATTGGCACTTCTTTAATTATTATCGCTCTTAAATCAATCATTGGCTTTGGAGGAGATTTGTTTGGGGGGTTTCAAACAAATTGGTTATTTGTTGTTTATGTTATGATTGCAACTTTATTAGGTGTCATTCTCGGCAGTCTTTTTTCTAAAAAACTTTCTGGAGACGAGTTAAAAAAATACTTTGGAATTATGGTTTTAGTTGTTGGATTTTATATTGTAGTTGAGCAGATTATTAATATTTAGTTAAAATAATTAGTCGAAATCATATAATAAGCCATATAGCCAATCAGTCCTAAAACTAAAATTATCAGGGGTATCGTTGAAAGAGTAAAAGCTTCGCGAAATCTTTTATTAAAAATTAAAAGACTCGCTATCAATAAAATCACTAAAATTACTATTAATCTAATCATTGGTATTATTATCTTTATTTTAAAAATTTTTACTATTTTATAACAGTAATTTTCTCTATAAGTTATTATAAATGGCTACTAAAATCGCAATCGCCGGTGTTAAAGGAAGAATGGGTCAAAATCTCATTGAGTCCGGCCTTTCAAATAAGGGGATCGAAATTGTAGGGGTTTTTGATATCGCTGAAATTGATCAAGAGTTTTTACAGACAGCAAAACTTCCTGCCGCAATAGCAACTAATAGAGAAAAATCATTTGAGGCAGCAGACGTTATTATCGATTTTACCTCCCCAAAAGCTTTATTTGCCTTTACTGAAAGCGCAGTCTCTAGTCAGACCGGACTTGTTATTGGTACGACTGGCCTTGAAGAGCAACATTTCAATCTTTTAAAACAAACAGGAAAGTCTACGAGCGTTTTCTATGCACCCAATATGAGTTTTGGCGTTAATTCTTTTTTTAGTCTTGCAAGAAAAGCAGCATCTTACCTAAAAGATTTTGATATTGAAATTATAGAAACCCATCACCGTTTTAAAAAAGATGCACCTAGTGGTACGGCAATTAAGTTAGGGGAAGAGATAGCCGAAGAGTTAAAATATTCAAAAGACCAATTTAATCTTAGTCGTCAACAAGATCAGCAAGAAAGAAAAATTAATGAAATTGGTTTTTCTTCTATTCGTGGTGGCAATATTCCAGGCGAGCACACAGTTATTTTTCATGGTGAAAATGAAAGTATTGAATTAACACATCGTGCCTTTAACAGGAAAATTTTCTCAGATGGTGCCATTGAAGCTGCTATTTGGGTATCTAGACAAAAAAGCGGTTATTACACATATAAAGATATGCTTTAAGATAAGCGTGACTTATATCGCTCAATAATTTTTTTTAATTTTAATCGACGTTGAGGGTTCAAAAATTTAGCAAAAATCTTTTTCTGTCCTGCATAATTTAAAGTTAAATTATCCCTATTATTTTTGATATTACTCCAATATAGGTTATAGCTCTGATCGCTAACTATTTCTTTATCATCTAACTTTTGAATCTTCATCTCTTGTTGGTCAAGAATAATCCTCTCCTTTCTTTTAGTAAAATTTACATAAAGATAAGTACAGAAAACCAGTATTAAGAACTCAATAATTCCAAAAATTAGTATAGGCCATGCTCCAACAATAACAAACCTAACTCCAATAAAAAAAATTAATCCTCCTGTAATTGTTAAAAAAAGTAAAATCTGTTTTTGATTTAAGCTTTTGTTTGGTTTAATATCAATTTGTTTTTTCATTTTGAATACATCAATAATTAATCAAATTTTTTCAAAATTAGCAAAAGCTATTCCTGCGCCCCAATCAGATTTATCATATGTTAACAAATATACTCTTCTAGTAGCTGTGGTTCTTTCTGCACAATCCACTGATGCGCAAGTTAATAAAGCGACAAAAGAACTTTTTTTAAAATATGACACACCAGAAAAACTTATTAAGCTGGGGTTATCTGGGCTAATTTCATATGTAAAAAGTATTGGGTTGTTCAATACAAAGGCCAAAAATATTATTGCGTTATCCAAAATTCTAATTGAAAAATATCAAAGTCAAGTCCCAGAAGACTTCGATAAATTATTAGAACTCCCAGGGGTTGGGAGAAAAACAGCTAATGTAGTTATGAGTGTTGCTTTTGGACATACAACAATTGCTGTTGATACGCATGTATATCGTTTATCTCGTCGATTAAACTTAAGCTTAGGTGAAACTCCTGATGCTGTTGAGAAAGATTTAATGCAAATTGTCCCTGAAAAGTATAAGAAAACCGCCCACCATCTCCTAATTCTTCATGGCCGTTATACTTGTAAAGCGAGAAACCCTCTATGTGGTGAATGTATAATATCGAAAGAATGCATACATTTTAAGAACGATAATTATGGAAAAATAAAAAATTTTCTATAAAACATGTAAAAGCACTCCAATGAAAAATATAAAAAAAATACTTATCGCTAACAGGAGTGAAATTGCTATTCGTATTTCACGAGCTGCAACAGAACTAGGTTATAGAACAGTTTCTATTTATTCTTATGAAGATCGTTTTGCTCTCCACCGATTTAAAACTGATGAAAGCTATCTGGTGGGATCCGGTTTGGGCCCTATTCAAGCTTACTTAGATTATAAAGGTATCGTTCAAATAGCTATTAATTCTGGATGCGATGCTATTCATCCTGGATATGGTTTTTTATCTGAAAACCCAGATTTTGCAGATGAGTGTGCAAAACATAATATTTTATTTGTTGGCCCCTCCTCAAAGATAATGAGATCTTTGGGTAATAAAGTTGAAGCAAAAAAAACTGCAAATAGAGCGAATGTGGCAACCATACCTTCAACTGGACCTCTTCCAAAAGATATCAAGCAATGTAAATCTTTTGCTAAAAAAATTGGTTATCCCATTATGCTAAAAGCCTCTTGGGGTGGTGGCGGACGTGGTATGAGAGTTATCAGAAAAGAATCTGAGTTAGAAAATCAAATTAATACTGCTCGCAGAGAGGCAAAAAGTGCATTTGGCAAAGATGATGTTTTTTATGAAAGGTTAATAGAAAAAGCCTTTCATGTAGAAGTCCAAATTATTGGAGATACACACGGAAACATTGTCCATCTTTTTGAAAGAGATTGCTCTTTACAAAGAAGACACCAAAAAGTTGTAGAAAGAGCACCGGCTGCTTATTTAAGCGATAAAGAGAGACAAGCAATTTGTGAGGCTGGAGTAAAAATTGGTCAACAAGTAAATTATTCTTGTGCCGGCACCGTAGAATTTTTAATGGATGCTAAATCTAGAGATTTTTATTTCATAGAAGTTAACCCACGAGTGCAAGTAGAGCATACTGTAACCGAAGAAATAACTGGTATTGATATTGTTAAAGCTCAATTTTTATTAGCTGCAGGTGCAACAATCGGTGATGGAATATGTGGAGTACCAACTCAAAAAAATATTCATATGAAAGGTCATGCCATTCAATCACGTGTGACTACAGAGGATGCTGCTAATGATTTCGCGCCCGATTATGGTAAAATTTCTGTATATCGTTCTGCTAGTGGTCATGGAATTCGCTTAGATGCAGGTACGGCAGCCACTGGTACTGTTATCACTCCTTATTATGACTCACTTCTTGTTAAGGTTTCTGCAAAGGGGCAAACACCTGTTGAAGCAAAAGTAAGAATGAATAGGGCGTTAAGTGAATTTAGAGTTCGGGGAGTTAAGACCAATATCCCTTTTCTTCTTAAGCTTATCAACCATGATGGTTTTGATAATTTTAATTACCATACTAAATTTATAGATAGTGAAAAAAGCTTATTTGAATTTAGCAGTAGAAAAGATAGAGCTACTAAGACACTCAACTTTTTAGCCGAAGTTATAGTGAATGGTAATGCTGAAGTTGCAAATCGACCTAAACTTCGCGAAACAATTCCTGCAAAACTCTCGGATTATGGTATTGCTAAATCCCAGAAAGCGCAAAAGATAGTTGGGCAAACTTTTAAACAAATTTTAGATAATAAAGGCCCGCAAGAGGTAGCAAACTTTGTTTTAAAACAAAAAAAATTATTGATTACAGATACGACTTTCCGTGATGCCCATCAATCACTTATAGCAACGCGTATGAGAACCCAAGATATGCTGGGGATTACAGATTTATATGAAGAAAGATTAAAAAGTTTATTTTCTATTGAATGTTGGGGAGGCGCTACATTTGATTGTGCTTTGAGATTTCTTAAAGAAGACCCTTGGGAAAGATTAGAAAAGTTAAGAGAACAAATACCATCCGCCCTATTGCAGATGTTGTTTAGAGGCTCAAATGCTCTTGGGTATACAAACTATCCTGATAATGTTCTTAGAAGGTTTATTCAACTATCTGCTAAATCAGGTATAGATGTCTTTAGAATATTTGATGCGCTTAACTGGATTGAAAATATGAAGGTGTCAATTGATGAAGTTTTAAAGTCAGGAAAAATTTGCGAAGCCTCTATTTGTTATTCAGGCGATTTATCCTCACCTTCTGAGAAAAAATATACCCTTGATTATTACCTCAAAATGGCTGAAAAGCTTGAAAAAATGGGAGTTCACTTTTTAGCTATAAAAGATATGGCAGGTTTGTGTAAGCCCAAAGCTGCAAAAATCCTTTTTAAGGAATTGAAAAAAAATATAAAAATTCCAATTCATTTTCATACTCATGATACTAGCGGNAATGGTATTGCTTCATTGTTAAACGCCTCTGATGCTGGTGTAGATATCGTTGACGTTGCTATTGACTCTTGGTCTGGCTTTACATCACAGCCTAGTTTTGGGGCAATTGTTGAATCACTGGACGGTAATTCCCGAGACCCTAAAATCTCATCTGCTGTTGTGAGAACAGCTGCTAATTATTGGGAGGGCGTAAGAAAACAATATCAACCCTTTGAAAGTAAGACTCGTACAAGTATGTCGGAAGTTTATCTGCATCAAATGCCTGGAGGTCAATATACCAACTTAAGAGAACAGGCACGCTCAATGGGCATAAATGATGCAAGGTGGCCAGAGCTTGCATCTATGTATGCTGAAGTAAATAAAATCTTTGGCGACGTTATCAAAGTAACCCCAATCTCTAAAGTTGTAGGAGACATGGCTATTTACATGTTAGCTAATAATATTCAAATTTCTGATATTTTAGATCCTAAAAAAGATGTTGGCTTCCCTGCTTCGGTTATAGAATTCTTCAGCGGTCGTTTAGGCCAACCCTATAAAGGCTTCCCTAAGTCTCTTCAAAAAAAGATTTTAAAAGGAAAAAAACCAATATCTTATCGTTTTGGCTCCAAGTTGCCTTCGCTTAATATNAAAAATCGAANGAAAGAATTAGAAAAAAACTTTAAAGAAAATATATCTGAAAAAGATACTTTATCACAAATATTCTTCCCTGAAGTTTTTGATGGGTATATGAAGCACAAAAAACAATTTGGTAACACTAGTGTCATTCCAACCTCAAATTATTTNTTTGGAATGAATACTGGTGAGGAAATTTATGTTGCTATTGAGCCTGGAAAGACACTAATAATTAGGTATTTCACCCTTAGTGAGCCTAATGAAAAAGGATATCGAACTGTATATTTTGAATTAAATGGACAGCCCCGATCTGTAGATATCAAGGACCACTCTATCGCTGTGGATGATCTTGCAAAAGAAATGGCCGACTCAAGCAATAAGGAACATGTTGCGGCACCCATACCTGGGTTGCTTGTAGACGTGGCGGTTACAGAGGGTATTAAGGTTCAAAAAGGAGCTAAGCTCTGCACTATTGAAGCAATGAAAATGGAAACAGTAATTTATGCTGATCAAACTGGAACGGTTAATAAAATACTAGCTTCTGCAGGTGAAAATATTGATGCTAACCAACTTCTCTTTATTATAAAATAATTCTTTCCCTTAATTTATATGATACTTTTGACTGGTGCTTAAAAAAATTTTCACTGCAAAACATCGTGGATTTTGTGCNGGAGTAGAACGGGCTGTTGAAATAGTTGAAAAAAGTTTAATCAAGTATGGTGCTCCAGTATACGTTCGTCATGAAATAGTTCATAATAAATTTGTTGTTAATAATCTAAAAAAAAAAGGTGTCATCTTTGTTGAGTCATTAGATGAAGTTCCTCAAGAAACTAATCAGCCTGTAATATTTTCTGCTCACGGNGTTGCAAAAAGAGTAATTGAAAAAGCGAAGAACTACAATTTACTTTTCTATGATGCTATCTGTCCTCTGGTAAGTAAAATTCATAAAGAAATTACACTGTTAGAGAGTCAGGGGTANCAAATAATTATGATTGGNCATGAAGGACATCCTGAGGTAGAAGGNACAGCAGGACAATTGAAAGACATGGGTAGCTTAACACTTGTTCAAATATTATCTGATGTAGAAAAACTNTATTTTTCATCAGATCAAAAGCTGGCTTATATTACCCAAACAACGCTTTCAGTATTTGATACACAAGAAATAGTTGATGCCTTAGAAAAAAAGTTTCCAAAAATTTTAGCACCTAAGAAGTCAGATATTTGTTATGCTACATCTAACAGACAAACATCAATACAAGAGATGGCAAGAAAAGTAGATGCTATTTTCGTTGTTGGTGCATTTAATAGTTCCAATTCTATTAGACTAGTTGAAACTGCCAAAAGATTTGGCTGTAATCACAGTGAACTCATTGAAAATATTAATAATTTTGACTGCACACAATTAAGTCAATTTAAATCTATAGGATTAACAGCAAGTGCATCTGCNCCAGAAGAGCAACTTAATATGCTTATAGAAAAAATTAAGTCAAAGTTTACAGTNGATGTTATTGACTACAAAGAAGACGAAAATATTACTTTCAAAGTACCNAACTTNCTTAATTAAATTTTTTTCGATAAAAATAATCAATNAAAGCCATATGAGGTAAGGTTAAAGCTGCAAGGCCTATAAATATAGTTTTTATAAAAGACTCACTAAAAGAAAAGTTATTACTTAAATAAATTATAGCAATACAACCACCTAACCAAGTTACTATAGTAAAAATAGCAGT
>NHLE01000013.1 GCA_002169365.1 Pelagibacteraceae bacterium TMED259
AGTATACCTTTTTCTCCATCAATGTATGTAATTTTAGAATTACAAGCTGCAGTAGAGGTAAAGCCAGGATCATAAGTAAACAATCCTGTTTTTTTATATAGAGATGAAATATTTATAACATCTGGACCAACAGAGCCTTTAAGCCCATCAAATTCATATTCTTTACCAGTTTTACTATCTATAAGTTTAAATCTTTTTTCATCAATCATCGATATATAATAACAATCTTTTTTTCAAATTACCAATACCATAGAACAAAATAATTTTTTCAATTGGCAATTTTGATTCAAAATTTACAAAAATCTTTCTGATAATCTTCCCTATTTTCTTTAAAGATAAGTCGTTTTCATTTAGTATATGAATTAAATCATCAGTGCTATGCAATTTTTGAATAGCTTTATAAATTTTATTGATTAAGTTTTTTTCTTCTTCATCTAATACGAGTTGATTATGAGAATGATAAAAAGTTAAGAGCTTATCTAATTCGATATTAATATCTGTGAGCTTAATGCATCTTTCTAAAATTGACTCATATATTTTTTTCGTATCTAAGTTTTCAACAAGTAATATATTTTTTGAATTTATATGTTTTTTAAAATCTAAATAAGATAATTGGCTTAAATAATTTTGATTAATATAATTTAATTTATCTAAGTCAAACTTAGCTGGTGATAGGACAGTTTTATTTAATTCAAAATTATCTATTGCTGAGCTAGAGTCTAGATATTCTTGATCATTAAAATTATTACCTAATTTAATAATAAAATTAAATATACTTTTAGTTAAATACCCTTGTTTTATGTAGTCTTTAACATTAGTGATATTGTCTCTTTTAGATAATTTTTTTCCTTGCATGTCGTGTATTAAAGGAATGTGTGCATATTTAATATTGGGAATATTCAGAGAATTTAATATTAGTTGTTGTTTGATAGTATTTATAGAATGATCATTTCCTCGTATTACATGAGTTATACCCTCTAAATAGTCATCAATAATATTGGATAAAATAAAGGTAGGGCTACCGTCAGACCTTGCAATTGAAAAATCTTCAATATTATCTGATGGGATTTTAACTTTACCAAGTATTAGATCTTGAAATTGAAAATACTTGTTAGTTCTATCAACTTTAAATCTATAGGGACCATCTTTCTCTTTGAATGCTAATCCCATATCTATGAGTTTTTGTAAATAGCTTTTATGTTTATCTTCATTAGACGACTGATATGAAAGATGATCATAGTCCAGATTAAATAAATTAAAGATATCTAATATTTCTTTCTCATATTCTTTTTTGGATCTTTCTTTGTCTGTGTCTTCAATTCTAAGTATAAATTTACCGTTATATTTTTTAGAATATAAGTAATTATATATTGCAGTTCTTAAACTCCCCATATGAAAATTACCTGTGGGAGAGGGTGCAAATCTCGTAATTATCATTAATAACTTCTCACTAAATTTATCATTTTACCAATTATTTTAATTCTATCTTTGTTGTATTTTGAGGATTGATAATTATTTTTATCACCCTCGATGATAATATAGTTATCTATTAATTTAATTTTTTTTAAAGTTATTTCATTATTGTCAATTTCAATTGCATAAATATTTTTAGAATTATAGGAAGTATTTTTATCAATTATCACAATATCATTATTAAAAATTCCAAAGCTTTCCATTGAATTTCCATTCACTTTACAAGCAAAACAATTTGAGTCTTTATTTTTTAATAAATCATTTATTTGAATATATTCGATATTATCTGAGCTAGTATTTAATGGAATTCCTGCAGATATCTCATTAAAATAAGGTATTAGATTATTTATTCTTATTGATCTCGACTTTATTTTATCTCTTGTTATGTTGCCAGAATTTTCTAAATATTCTAGGTATTGAAAGATTGATGCTTTTGATTTTAACTCCATATGAGCCTTCATTTCTTCAAAAGAAGGAGCTATACCATTTTTTTCAATATATTTTTTTAAAAAATCAAAAAGTTTTTTGGCTTTTTTAGTCATTTAGGTAATACAATTTAAGATATCTTGTTTTATCATAATAGATTAAATAATTCGAATTTATTATATTGCTGAAATTAGAACTTTCTTGATTTGAAAATATCTTAACTTTTTTATTTTTAATATTAGCAAATAAAAAACTTTTCCTTTTCAGATTTGAAAAATCATAATCAACATCTTTTATATGTAATTTTTTGAATTTCAAATGTGATAAGCCCCAATAATAATTTATAATTGATTTTAAAAGTATGTTGGTTAATACAAATGATGAAGTTGGATTTCCTGGAAAAAATAAAACCATTTTTGATTTTTCACAAATATATTTAAATGGCCTTCCAGGTTTTAGATCTAATCCATTAATTTTAAGATTAAACTTACCAAAATTAATATCATCTATGCTTTTTCCAGTTCCGCCTATTACTATTGTAATATCACAATTATTTTTTTGGATTTCTTTATAAATTATATTTTGATTATCTTTTAGATGCATATTGTATTTAACAATATGACCATTTTGTTTTATGAAATGCTCTATATACTCAGCATTTGTAGGATAGATGAAATGATTTTTATCAAATTCACTGCCTGTAGATATAATCTTAAATGAAATTTTTGTAAATGATTTAACTTCAATATTATTAATACTTTTTAAAGATATAAAATCTTTTAATGGTGTTTCTTTATTATTAGACTTTATTAATTGTCCTTTCTTAAAGATATGTCCTTTTCTCCTGATAAAGTCTTTTTTGAAATCACTCTGAAGAATATGATATTCATTTTTATGTTTAAATAATCCTTCAATAGGGACAATGTATTTTATATTATCAGGTATTAAAGACCCTGTCTTAACAACTAAGCATTCGTCGTCTTTTAAATCAAATTCTTTATATTTATTAAGCTTTGTAGCTCCTTTGATTATATATTTTTTTTTCTTTGTTTTGACACCTATTCCATCCATAGATGATTGATTATATGGAGGAATATTTTCATTAATTTTTAATGGAAAAAGAAATTTATCTCCAAAATTTAATTTTTTTAAATATTCTTTTTTAAGTTTTCTTTTAGGAAGATCTTTTTGAATTATTCTAATTGCTGTAAAAATGTCATCCAATATTATTTTTTCCGCCTCTTTTTTTTATTAATTTTATATTTTCAATTATTATTTCTTTTTTATAAGACTTTAACATATCAAAAATAGTTATGGCTGCTGTAGAGATACAATTTAATGCCTCTATTTCAAGTCCAGTTGCATATTTGGTCTTAATGGAGCTCTTGAGATAGATATAACATTTATTTTTTAAAATAAAGTTGATAGTTACATGATCGAGCGGTACATGATGAGTTAATGGTATTTGCGATGAAGTATTCTTTGCTGCTAATATCCCAGCAATTTTAGCCGTATGACACAAGTTATTAAATAATTTTTCATCTTCTAATAAGATTTTATATAGATCATGGCTAATTTTAATGAACGATTCTGCTTCTGCAATTCTACTTGATTTATTCTTTTTTGAGATATCTACCATCTCTACATCTTTATTTTTATTTTTAAAGTGTGTAAGACTCATTATGATTTATATAAGCTATTTATATATTGTACTTTATTTTGTTGATTCAAAATACTTCCCCCTATTAAAAAGGTAGAGATATTGCTATTTTTTTTAATAGAATTAATATTTTTTCTATTTACCCCGCTTTCTGACACAATAATTGTATTTTTTAATACTTTAGCCAATTCTATTGATTTATTGATGTCTATTTTTTGTTCTCGAAGGTTTCTGTTGTTTATTCCAATTAAGTTAGCATTTACTTCAGATATTTTTTTAATTTCGTTTTTATTTTCTATTTCAATTAGCACATCTAATCCTATGTCTAGTGAATAATTATACAGTTGAGTTAAATTTTTCCTTGTTAGGATTTTAGCTATTAATAAAATTGCATCAGCTCCATAATATTTACTTTCTTCTATTTGTTTTTGATTAATAATAAAATCTTTTCTTATTATGGGCTTTGAAGTTATTTTCCTTGCAATTATCAAATCATTTAAACTTCCACCAAAATTTTTATCAGTTAATATAGAAATACAACAAGTATTAGATTTGTCGTAATCATTTATTACATGTTGAAGGAACTTTGTTTCTTTAAATTTACTCACACTTGGACTAAATCTTTTAAATTCTGCTATCAAAGCATTATTTCCATTTTTTATCTCATTTTTAATTGATCTAAGGAAAGAAGGTTTTTCTTTTTTAATTTGATATTTTTTTTGACTTAGGTATTTGAGATGATTAGTTTTTTCTCTTACTATTTTATCTAAAATATTCATTATTTTTGAAGTTTTTTTAAATGGTTAATGGCAATGCTGCTATCTAAGGCGTGATTTAATTGTTCGAAGCAATCATCAAAACTTAAATTGGGTTTTATTAACTGCATTCCATATATAGCATTTATAATGACGATATCTCTATAGCTATCTTTTCTCCCAAGAAACAATTCAATTAATCTATCTGCATTATATTTTGGGTCTTTACCTTTTATGTTCTTGAAACTTGGCTTCGAAGAAAAATATTTTTTATATTTTTCATTTGATATCGTTTTTCTTAAAGATTTACCATTCTGTTTTTTGTAGAAAGTTGTAGGTGAAAAGATACTTATTTCATCTAGCCCATCATGTGAATAAAAAATATTATAGCTTTTAAGATTTATATTAAACAAAATCTTATTTAATATTTCAGCAGAAAACCTATTAAAGGTACCTAGCAATTGATATTTTGCTTTTAAAGGATTTAATGTTGGGCCCATATAATTAAATATTGTCTTTGTTTCAAACAATTTTCTGACATTTGCAACTTTTTTTAAATCTGGATAAAAAAGAGGGGCATTTAAATATACAAAATTGTTTTTTTTAAATAATTTATGAATTTTTTTTTCATCAGTTTCAATTCTAATATTTAAATGACTAACTATATCTGATGACCCACTCATAGAACTGGCAGCTCTATTGCCATGTTTTGCAATAGGAACTCCTATTGATGAGAGTAACAAGGCTACTGATGTCGAAATATTAAGTGTTTGCAGTCCATCACCACCTGTTCCACAGGTATCTAGTGAAAAAGGTACATTCTTAATTTTATTTGAATTTTTATATATATAGCTTCTTAGATTAAGTAATACTTTTTTATTTTTAATAAAATTATTGAGTTGGTATATTACTATTGATTGATGAACTAGGTTTTCTGTTTCAAAAAGATACTTTATTGCTTCTAAAGAATTTTTTTCAGTGATTTTGTTATCGATAGAAAATTTCATAATATATCAATAAAGTTTTTTAATATTGTAGATCCGTCAATTGTTTCAATACTTTCTGGATGATATTGTACACCATAAATAGGATAAGTCTTATGTTTGAAGCTCATAAGAATATTATCATCAGTTGATTGGCTGGTAATTTGCAAATTATTTGGAAAATTTTGTTTTTCTAGGTATAGGGAGTGATATCTTGTAGCTTTAAAGGTCTTATTAATACCTGTGTAAATTTTACAATCATTATTAATTTTTATGCATGAAACCTTCCCATGCTTAGGAATTTTTAATACTTTTATTTTCACACCAAAGTAAACACCTAGAATCTGATGGCCAAGACATACCCCTAGTATAGGCATAAAAGAATAGATTTTATTAACCAATTCTAAGCAATCCCCGGAATTAAAAGGATTACTTGGCCCAGGGGATATAACAACTGCTTTGCTATTAACAATCTTAATAAAATTATTTTTTATTTCATCATTCTTAAAAATTTGAACATCATTTTTTTTTAACAATTCATGATATAAATTGAAAGTAAAGCTGTCGTAATTATCAATTAAGGTAATCATTTTATTTGGTGAGCTATTTTATAAGCTTCAAAAATGGCATTAGCCTTATTGATACATTCTAAATACTCATTTTTATCTATGCTATCGTAAACAATTCCTGCGCCGCTTTGAGTGTAGATTGTCTTATTTTTTATCATAGCTGTTCTTAAATTAATGCAGCTATCCATATCCCCGTTAATGTCTAAATAGCATACAGATCCTGAATAAAATTCTCTATTAACCTCTTCTAGCTCTTCTAATAACTCTAGTGCTCTAATTTTAGGTGCGCCTGATACCGTACCCGCTGGGAGACCGGCATAAAGAACATCAATCGGAGTTAAATTATTTCTCAATTCTCCAGTCACATTACTTACAATATGCATAACGTGTGAATAATATTCTATAATGTTTTTTTCTGTCACATTAACTGTTCCTTTTTTAGAAATTTGGCCAACATCATTGCGACCAAGATCAACTAACATCAAATGTTCAGCTAATTCTTTAGTATCATTAAGGAGATCATTTCTTAATTGAATATCCTCATTATGATTCTTTCCTCTTTTTCTAGTCCCGGCTATTGGTCGAAGAGTTACTTTTTTATTTTTCACATTAATCATGGTTTCTGGACTTGAACATATGATTTGATATTTTTTTAAATTTAAAAAAACTAAATATGGAGAGGGATTGATAGACCTTAGAGCACGATAAAATTTAAAAGGATCTATTTCATACTTAGCTGAAAATCTCTGAGAGAGAACAGCTTGAAAAATTTCCCCATTAATAATCTCTTTTTTTAAATTATTTACTTTTTCAAAAAAAATATTTTTAGACATGTGTTTTTTAAAGCTAGAAGGCTTAATAAATAAATTTTTTTTATTTTGTTTGGGAGTTGATAACAAAAGGTCTTCAATTTTACTAAGTTTAGTTTTGTTTTTATTTTTGTTAATAGAAAATTCGATTAAGTGTGTTTCATTTAATATATTATCTATGATTATTAAATTTTTTGGTTTTACAAAATGCGCTAGTGGAATATTAATTTCGCTTTTAGTCATATCATATTTTAATTTAGGAAGACTAAATTTAGCAAAATCAAACGATATGTTTCCTATTGTAAAAGGTATAGGTATTTTTTTGTTATATAAATCAGTAAAATTATTATTTTTTTGTAAAGATTTAAGATAGAGATTGGGGGATGCTATCTTCTTTTTTTTTAAATTAGAAACTATATGGTTTTGATGAATTTCTATATTGTCATAAATATTAAATAGGATTATTGAATATCTACCCTTATTCTCACCACCGATTACTGACTCTAAGATTGAAACATCGTTAAATTTTTTAATTAATTTTTGATAAATAGTTATAGAATTTTCGGTATCTAGGAAGATTTTTTTTCCATGTATGAACATCAATCACTATAATTGAAGTAACTGTTGGTTATTTACTTCTATTTCTAAATCTTTTTTTATTTGATTAATTATACTTGAATATAATTGATTGATAATATTTTGTTTTATTTCCTCAGGTTGAATTGTGCCAATATCTTCTACTGATAGGTATACTACTTCGTTAGGTAGGATAATTTTTAATAATTCATTTTTTTTGATTGTTACAATATTTTCCAAATCTTCTTCCGGTATAAAAAACCCCTTAATTGACAACGAGTCAGTAAAATAATTAACTTTTATTGATCCCTTTTCTATTAGTTGATCTAAATTATGTTCATTTTTAATATTGTTCTGAAAGTTTGAGTAGCTTGCAATGAAATTACTCTTATTCCCATCAATCAGTTCTTCTGAGTCTATATCAATAACTCTATAGCTATAAAAAAAGTTATCATTTATAAATTCATCTTCAAATTTATTAAAGTTAAATGTTTGAAATTTCTCTGGAATATTTTCAATAAAATTAAATGAATTAGAATAAATCTCATATTCGTTTAAATATTGTTGAACTATACTTTCATTTTCTGTTGTAATTTCAAAACTGCTTACTTCGGCTTGTAAAATACTCTGCCTGATTGATTCTTTTACATCTTCAAAATTTTTGGTTGATGTATCAAAAAAGTTAATTTTCTTAATGTAGAAAAAATTATCTCCTATATTTATAGCTTCACTATTCCCATTAACTTCTAACTTTTCTAGTTCTGTTTTGATTTGTGGTAGTATTAAATTTTCATCAATATTTTCAAAAAACTTGAATTTCGCATTTTGTTTTGTTTTTAATGAGTCGAAATCACCAAGAGATTTTTCTTCTAAAATAATCTGTTCATATGAATATTCTTTGTTAGTAGTAAATTCATTTAAATTTTCTTCATAATAGCTATTAAGTAAATTTTCAGTTATCAAATTATCATTTAAAAAAGACTCAATATCATATTCTTGAATAACTACTTTATAGAAATTGTAATTATCTAAAAATTCCTGATCAAAATTACTTTGGTTAATCTTTTGCTGTTGTTTTATTTCATAAATGGTTAGATTTTTTTCAATTAACAAAGATTCATTTATATCCATGGATACTAACTCTTGAACTTTTAGTGAGTTATTGAATATATCTTTATTAATCCCGCCTGTGATTTCTTTCAGGTAGTTTTGCAAGCTTGCTTCATCGAGATTATTAAACATTTCTTCATTATTTAGTGATTTTTTTAAAACAACTTTCTTAGAATTGTCACTAATCTTAATTTTTTTATTAAGATATTCTTCAAATACGAGCTGATTTACATATTGATTGACAAATTGTATTTTAGAATACAACTCTTCTTCATCACTCAAGCTAGATAATTGTTTTTCTATTTTATAGTTTTCATATTCTCTGGAGAATTCAGTTGTTGTAATTTTTATATCTCCAACTTTTATTAGATGACTTTGACCAAAGTATGATCCAAACCCAATAAATAAAAAACTTATACCTAGAGCAGCGCTAAAAAATAATACTATTAGTTTTTTCATTTTATTTACAATTATTATCTGATATCAGTAAAACATCATGAAATATATAATATTTAATTGGAAATCATATTTAAATTTAAAAGAAACAAGCTCTTTATCAAAGCTTATTGCCTCAATTCCTAAGTCAAAAAAACATAAAATTATTAGCTCTCCTAATAATTTTTTTCATTTATCGATTCAGGCAAAATATATTAAAAATGCACTAGCTGCTCAAAATTTAGACTTACACGGATTAGGGGCCAGTACAGGATCTTTAGATATTAGTTTTCTCAAAGATAGTAAAATCAAATACTGTATTTTAGGCCATTCAGAAGTTAGATCGAATTTTAAAGACACAGATAATACAGTTGCCCAGAAACTTAACTTGTGTATTTCTGGCAATATAACTCCCATAGTTTGTATAGGGGAGTCTAAATCTGTATATAAATCAAAAAATACTAAGAAATTTCTTAAAACACAAATAGACTGTATTTTTGATAAAAAGACTTCTTATAAAGAAATTATTGTTGCTTATGAGCCGTTATGGTCAATTGGGACTGGATTAACCCCTAAAATGTCTGAAATTGACGATATCAGCAATTATTTACATGATATTTGTAAAAAATACTCTTTTAAAAAAATAAAAATTTTATATGGTGGTTCGGTAAATTTAGATAATGTGTCGGACATACTAAATTTACAAAAAGTGAATGGTGTTTTGGTTGGATCTGCATCTACCAAATCTGATTTCATAAAATACTTTAAATAAATAATGATAAACTTATTTTTAATTGTTAGTGCTGTTATAGGAGCTGTTCTCATACTCATTATTCTTTTCCAAAAAACAGAGGGTGGTAGTTTGGGACTAGGTACACAAACTTCACTAACTGGTGGAATGACTGCAAATAAATCTTCATTCTCAGGTATGACAAAAATTACATACGCCATTGGGTTTGGTTTTTTATTCTGGTGTTTATTCATGGGCGCTGTAATAACTAAGCAATATTCCTCATCAACAGACCTTGATGAGATTCAAGATCAAATAATTATTGATGAATCAATAGAGGAGCAAATTCCAGAAGTGCCTAATCAGTGAAATTAATTTTTGTTACCGGAGGTGTTGTATCATCACTAGGTAAGGGAATAGTCACTGCATCACTAGCCTCATTNCTTCGCTCCAGAGGAGTCAAGATTAAGATTAGAAANCTTGATCCTTATCTNAATGTTGATCCAGGTACNATGAGTCCCTATCAGCACGGTGAGGTTTANGTTACAGATGATGGTTATGAAACAGATCTNGACCTTGGTCACTATGAAAGATTTACAGATATAACATGTTCAAAAAATGACTCAATTTCTTCTGGAAAAATTTATTCAACAATATTAGCTAAAGAAAGACGAGGAGAATATTTAGGTTCTACTGTTCAAGTTATTCCTCATGTGACTGAAGAAATTAAAAAATCTATTACAAAATCATCACATAAAGATGACATTATTATATGTGAAATAGGAGGAACAGTTGGAGATATCGAAAGCCTTCCTTTTTTAGAAGCCATAAGGCAATTTAAGAATGAGAGACAATTTGATACTTTATTAATACATTTAACATTACTCCCATATATTGAAACGTCTGGCGAGGTTAAAACAAAACCAACTCAACACTCAGTCAAAGAGCTACTAAATTCGGGAATTCAACCTGATGTCATTGTGTGTAGGAGTAATCAAAAAATTAGTAAAGAAGAAATTCAAAAAATTAGCTTATTTTGCAATGTACCTTCTAATGCTGTTATTCCTTCTTATGATGTTAAAAGTATCTACCAGGTACCTCAACTTCTTTCAAAATCAAAACTTGATGACTTAGTTGTTAAAAAATTAAGAATTAAGCCAGTTAAACCTAAGGATCTAACTATTTGGGAAAACTTTGAAATACTAGAGTCTAAAACAAAAGATGATTTAAAAATTTTTATTATTGGTAAATACGTTCATCTCAAAGATAGTTATAAATCACTCTATGAGGCTATTTATCATGCCGGAATTCATAATCAGGCTAATGTAATTATCAAATGGATTGACTCAGAGACCATCAATAAAAAAAATGTGAATGAATTATTGAAATCAGCTTCTGGTGTATTAATTCCAGGTGGTTTTGGAAATAGAGGTATCTCAGGAAAATTAGAGGCTATAAAATTTGCTAGAGAGAATAACGTACCCTTTTTAGGAATTTGTTTGGGAATGCAATTAACAATCATCGAATATGTTAAAAATGTGATTAAATTAAAAAATTCAGGTAGTTCTGAATTTGGTAAATATAAAAATAATATCATATCGCTTATGACAGAATGGAACTTAAATAATAAAAAAGTTAAAAGATCTAAAGAAAATGATCTTGGTGCAACTATGCGTCTTGGAGCTTATCCTTGCTATATAAAAAAGAACTCCCTTGCATCAAAAGTTTATCGAAAAAAAATTATTAGTGAAAGACACAGACACCGCTATGAGGTTAATCCTAAATTCAAATCAATCATAGAAAAGGGAGATTTAATTTTTTCTGGTTTTTCAAAAGATAAAAAACTTTTAGAAATTGTTGAAAATAAAAACCATAAATGGTTCTTAGCAGTTCAATACCACCCTGAATTAAAGTCTAAGCCTTTTAGGCCACACCCTATATTTTTATCATTTATTAAAAATAGTCTTGCACATAAAAATGTCTAAAAAAGTCAGTTTAGGTAAGATTAATATTAAAAATGATACCGATAGACTTTTATTAATATCAGGTCCTTGTTTATTAGAAAATGAACGGTTGATCAGGAATATAGCTACTAAATTAATTAAATTTTCTAATGAAAATAAATATGATTTAGTTTTCAAATGTAGTTTTGATAAAGCAAATCGTAGTTCCGGTAAAACTATCCGAAATAAAATTTCATTTGAAAAATCAATTGATATTTTAAAAAATCTCAAAGAGGATCTTAAGATACCTATAACTTCTGATGTGCATGAAACTAAGCAGATTGATAAACTAGAGTCTTTATTAGATATTATTCAAATACCTGCTTTTCTTTGCAGGCAAACAGATTTAATTAGAGCTGCCGCACAAACTAAAAAAATTGTAAATGTAAAAAAAGGTCAATTTCTTTCACATAGAGAAGTTGAGAATATTATTTTAAAGATTGAAAACCAAAATAATAATAGGATTCTAATAACTGAAAGAGGTAATTCTTTTGGTTATAACTACTTAATCAATGATTTTAAAGGTATCCATTTTATGAAGCAATTTGGATATCCCATAGTTTTTGATAGCACTCATAGTGTTCAATTACCCGGTGGAATGGGTATAAAGAGTGGCGGTGCTAGAGAATATGTTGTTCCTTTATCAAAATCTGCAGCCTCTTTAAGACTTGCAGGTTTTTTTATTGAAACTCATCCTAATCCAGAAAAGGCATTAAGCGATGGTCCTAATATGATGCATTTACATAATATGCCCAAGCTTTTAAATTCTATTAACAAAATAAATAAGGCAGCTAAATAAAATGAAAATACAAAACATAACAGCAAGAGAGATATTTGATAGTAGAGGAAACCCAACTGTTGAATGTGAATTAACTATGGAAGGTTCACCTCTTTCATTTAAGGGTATGGTTCCTTCAGGCGCTTCAACGGGTAAGTTTGAAGCTTTAGAATTACGAGATGGTGATAAAAATAGAATGGGAGGTAAGGGTGTTTTAACAGCTGTGTCTAATGTTAATGATCTAATTAAGCCCAACGTACTCTCAAAAGAATTTACTAACTATCAAAATTTTGATGAATTTTTAATAAATTTAGATGGAACTGAAAACAAATCTAAATTCGGAGCTAACGCTATTTTATCTTTAAGTCTAGCTTTTTACAAAGCATGGTCTCATCTAAATTTTGGGAATATATTTCTATCTCAAGGAGATAAAAACTTAACTATTCCTGTTCCAATGTTGAATGTTATTAACGGTGGGCAACACGCAGACAATGATGTTGATTTTCAAGAATTTATGATTTTACCTATCGGATTTAATTCATTAAAGGATGCGCTTGCTGCCACACATGCAGTTATATCCAATATTAAAAGTGATTTAAAAAGTAAATCACTAAATACTAACTTGGGTGATGAAGGTGGATTTGCTCCAAATTTAAAATCTCACTTAGATGTTTTAGATCTTATTTGTAATTCTATAGATAAAGCAGGCTTCAAACAAAACGATCATTTTAAGATATCTCTAGATTCAGCATCAAGTGAATTTTATTCAGATGGAAAATATAATTTTGAAGGAAACAGTTATTCAACTGATCAAATGATTGATGTTTATAAAAATATTTGTAAAAATTATCCTATATTTTCTATTGAAGATGCTTTAAATGAAGAAGATTATGAAGGCTGGACTGAAATAACTAATCAGCTTGGATCACAAATTCGTTTGGTTGGTGATGATTTATTTGTAACTAACTTAGATAAATTGAAGATTGGTATCGAGCAAAAGCAAGCAAATAGTATTTTAATAAAATTAAATCAAATAGGTACTGTTACGGAGACTCTTAAAGCGATTGAAATGGCTTCGGATAATAATTTTGCTTCTATTATGTCTCACAGATCAGGTGAAACTGAGGATTCTTTTATATCTGACTTGGCTGTGGCTTCCTCATGCCCGTTGATTAAAACAGGATCTCTCGCGCGTTCAGATAGGGTTGCTAAGTATAACCAACTACTTAGAATATCAGAAAGTGATATGATTCAAGGGTATGCTGGTAAATTAAGTGAAGTTTTTAAAAGCTAATAATATAATTAATTTATTTTTTGCATTTGTTATAATTTATCTTATTTATCATACTATTTATGGAAAATTTAATATTGGAAACTATCTAATTCACCAATTTGAGCATAAAATGTATTTAAANCTTCAGGAAAAATTAAAAANAAATATGATAGACNTAAACGTNGACTTACATTCGTTTTATTCTAATAAAGATGATTATATTGATGAAATATCTAAACAGAAGAATTCCAATCCATCAGACTCTGAGGTAATAATTAAACTAGATTAAATGGTAAAAAAAATTAATAACTCTTTTTCTAATGATGAATTGACTCAGTTTTATGAGAAAATGTTTCTTATAAGAAAATTTGAAGAAAAGGCAGGNCAGCTTTATGGTGCTGGTAAAATTGGTGGCTTTTGTCATCTTTATATTGGTCAAGAAGCTGTAGTGATAGGAATTTTATCATCAGTTAAATCTGANGATACNGTCGTTACCTCATATAGAGATCATGGCCATATATTGGCACGTGGCGTTGACCCAAAATTAGTTATGGCGGAATTAACTGGAAGGAAAGATGGNATTTCNAAAGGCAAAGGTGGCTCGATGCATATGTTTTCTAAAAAAAATAGATTTTATGGTGGGCATGGTATTGTAGGAGCTCAAGTTCCAATTGGAGTGGGGCTTGGTTTTGCTCATAAGTACAGAGAGGAAAAAAAAATTAGTAGGGTTTACGTTGGCGATGGGGCAATGAGTAACGGACAGGTTTTTGAAGCTTTTAACTTAGCCTCATTATGGGAATTACCTGTATTATTCATAATTGAAAATAATANATATGGNATGGGAACAGCAGTNAATAGGTCTGCTGCTGGAAATGAATTATTTGAAAGGGCAACAGTCTTTGGTATTAAGGGTGAAAAAATAAATGGAATGAATTTTTTTGATGTCAGTGAAGCGGCNATAAGAGCTAGGGAATACATTTATGAAAACTCCAAACCTTATGTAATTGAAATGGATACTTATAGATATCGAGGTCACTCTATGTCTGATCCTGCTACCTATAGATCAAAAGATGAAGTTAATGATATGAAGTCTAACGATCCTCTCTTAAATATGAAAAAGGCTTTAATTGACGATTATAAAATTGATGAAGATAAATTATCTAAAATTGAAAGTGATATAAAAAAACAAATCAAAGATGTTGAAAAGTTCTCATTAGAGTCCCCTTTACCAGAGTTAGAAGAGTTATTTACTGAGGTGTATNTATGAAAATTCTCCTCCCAGCATTATCCCCAACAATGGAAACAGGCAACTTAGTGAAGTGGCTTGTTGAAGAAGGTCAAAAAGTAAATTCTGGAGATTTAATAGCTGAAATTGAAACAGATAAAGCAACTATGGAATTAGAAGCTCCCGATGATGGTACTATAAATCAACTTGTTGTTTCTGAAGGAACAGAAAATATTAAAGTTAATTCACTAATAGCTATCTTAGATGTAGAAGGGGAAGACTTAGAAAATGATGTTACTCCCTCTGATGAGATAGTCACTAAAGAACAGCCAAAAAAAGAAGTTGACTCATCAATTAGTATGAACTCTATCATTAACAGCTCTGAGGAAAATAACTCTAACTGGACAGAAGTTGAAATAACAATGAGAGAGGCTCTAAATCAAGCTATTGNGGAAGAAATGAATAGAGATAAAGACGTATTTTTGCTTGGTGAAGAAGTTGCTGAATACAATGGTGCCTATAAAGTTACACAGGGTTTATTAGATAAATTTGGAAAAAAGAGAGTTTTGGATACACCCATCTCTGAACATGGTTTTACAGGNTTGGCAATAGGAGCTGCCATGGCAGGACTTAAACCAATTTGTGAATTCATGACATTTAATTTTTCAATGCAAGCAATTGATCAAATTATAAATTCAGCTGCAAAGTCTTTATACATGTCAGGTGGTGAGATTAATGTTCCAATAGTATTTCGCGGTCCTAATGGTGCAGCTGCAAGAGTTGCTGCCCAACATAGTCAGTGCTTTATATCATGGTTTTCCCATATTCCTGGTTTGTTAGTTGTTGCTCCCTCAAATGCTAGAGATGCAAAGGGACTACTAAAAAGCTCAATTAGAAATCCCAATCCTGTNATTTTTTTAGAACATGAGCTTTTATACAAAGAAAAAATGATGGTCCCAGAAGAGGATGAATTTGTTATCCCTCTAGGGAAGGGTAAAATGATTTCTGAAGGTGACGATGTCACTATTATTGGCTTTAGTATGAGTGTTCATAAAATTTTAAACGCCTTACCAGATATTAAAAGCCTGAATATAAATGCAGATATTATTGATTTAAGATCCATAAAGCCTCTAGATGAGGATTTGATTTATAAATCTGTTAAAAAAACTAATAGAGTTGTAATTGTTGAAGATGGGTGGGGTAATACTAGCTTCGGTTCACATTTATCGTATTTAATACAATCAAACTGTTTCGATTACTTGGACTCTGAAATAATCAAGGTGAGTGGAAAAGATGTTCCTATGCCTTATGCTGAAAATTTGGAGTCTTTAGCTCTTCCTACTAAAGATGAAATAGTTTCTGCGGTCAAAAAAGTTACTTATAAAAATTAATGNTATTTGAGGTAAATCTTCCTTCTCTTTCCCCTACTATGGAAGAGGGTAAAATAGTAAAATGGATTAAAAAAAAAGGTGACTATGTATTGAGTGGGGAAGTGCTCTTTGAAGTAGAAACTGATAAAGCCACAATGGAATATGAGTCTCCCGAGGATGGTCATTTAGCAGAGATTTTTATAGATGAAGGCAGCACTGCTAAAGTAAATCAACTTGTTGCTTTGATATCTGAATCTAAAGATTATAGCAGCAAGGATGTAGATGCTTTCATTTCTTCCAAAGAATCAGACAAACCCTCCGATGATATTATTGAAAATAAGAATATGAATTCTCAAGTAATTAGCAGTGATATAATAGAAATTTCTAATTCAATTGCCATTACCCCCTTAGCAAGAAAATATGCTCAAAGAAACAATATTGATTTAGAAGGAATTACTCCTGCGATGAGAAGAATTCACCTTGCTGATTTGATANCCGTAAACGATNCATCTGAATTAAATTCTAATAAAATATTTATAACCCCTTATGCTAAAAAGTTAGCTTCTGAAAGTGGAGTTAACACAGATAATATTAAAGGATCTGGACCATTGCATAGAATTATAAGTAAAGATATCATATCTAATAAGTCTATGGAGCAGCCACCTAAAATCAATAAATTAAGACAAGCTATTGCAAAAGCAACTATCCACTCTAAGCAAAATATTCCTCACTTTTACTTAAATTCTAAAGTGAATATGAATGAATTATTGCAATTTAGAAAAAATCAAAAACAAAAAGGCAATAAATATTCTTTTAATGCTATTATGATGCACGCCATTGCCAAAGCCTTTAAAAATTTTACTGAAGCAAATTGTACATATAAGGATAATGGAGAGTTCGTAGTCCATGATGATATTAATGTAGGAATTGCCGTTGATACAGACACTGGTTTAAAAATGCCTGTTTTAAAAAATATTAATGAAAATAATTTAGATAATATAAATAAAGATTTATCAAATTTAATTAATTTAACTCGAGACAACAAAATTTCTTCCTCTGAGTTATCTGGGGGTGTTATAAGTATTTCCAATCTTGGATCTTTTAATATCAGAAGCTTTGACGCAATCATTCTTCCAGGCCAAACTTACATCTTGGCTGTTGGGCAAATATTTGAAGATGTTTATGTCAATAAAGGAAAAATTGAGATTGCTAGTTTTGTAAATTTAACCCTATCTTGCGATCACAGGGCTGTTGATGGTGTACTTGCCTCGCAGTTTTTTTCTAGTCTCGTATCAAATTTGGAGAAAATATCTAATGTCTAAAAAATATGATTTATCAATAATTGGAGGTGGTCCTGGTGGATATGTTGCTGCCATTAAAGCCTCTCAATTAGGTCTCAAAGTAGCACTTTTTGAAGAATTTAAACTTGGAGGCGTATGTCTTAACTGGGGATGTATTCCAACAAAATCTCTTTTACACTCGGCTGAATTTATGGAGGAGGCTACTCATTTTGGCCTTGATAAGAAAGACTTATCAAAAATTGCCCTAGAAAAAGTTGTCAAAATGTCAAGGTCTGCCTCTGAAAATCTTTCAAAAGGTGTCAGCGGTCTTATGAAAAAAAATAAAATTGATGTTTATAATCAAAAGGCTATTCCTGAAATTAATCAAAATAGTTTTACTATCAATATTGAAAATGATTTTGTGGAGTCCGATAAAATTATTCTAGCCACAGGTTGTAAATCTCGAACAATTGGTGACACATCCTTTTCAGATGTAATTTGGAGTTCAAAGGAGGCAATGATACCTAAGTTTCTTCCTAAAAAACTATCTATTATAGGCTCTGGAGCTATTGGAATTGAGTTTGCTAGCATTTATAATGCTCTTGGTAGTGAAGTCACAGTATTTGA
>NHLE01000044.1 GCA_002169365.1 Pelagibacteraceae bacterium TMED259
GCTATGGAAATGTACAATGACGCTTACGCTGTTGTTGGTATGCCTGGTGTAGCAAAACCAGTGAAACACTTCCCTGAAGGTTTGTTAGAGGCAATGATCAAAAATGATTTTGAATATGCGGCTCAAAATAGAAAAGATATCCTTGCTGAATGGCAAAGAAGATATGATTCTAAGTCAGAACCTAAAAACTAAATAAAAATCTTATAAAAAAGCTTACAATTAATTTTGTAAGCTTTTTTAGTTAATAAAAATCATGGATAAATATTTATCAGTAAAAAAAGTCAATAAACATTTTGGTAAGTTTCAAGCACTTAAAGATGTAAATTTTGATGTACAAGAAGGAGAGTTTGTATGTATTCTTGGACCTTCTGGATGCGGGAAAACTACTCTTCTAAGAGTTATAGCAGGGCTAGAAAGTCAATCAGAAGGAGAAATTAATCAAAATAATAAAAATATTTCTCAACTACCACCCGATCAAAGAGATTTTGGAATTGTATTTCAGTCTTATGCTTTATTTCCAAATTTAACTGTAAAAAACAATATATCTTTTGGTTTAAAAACGAGAAAACAAAATAAAGATGTAATAGACAGACGAGTGGATGAATTATTGAATTTGGTTGGATTGTCTGACCATATCAATAAATACTCTGCACAGCTATCAGGTGGCGAGCAACAACGTGTTGCTTTAGCAAGGGCACTAGCACCCTCTCCAGGATTATTACTACTAGATGAGCCTCTCTCTGCGCTTGATGCAAAAGTGAGACAGCATTTACGCTTAGAAATTAAAAATCTTCAAAGAAAATTAGGAGTGACAACTATCATGGTTACTCACGACCAAGAAGAGGCGTTAACAATGGCAGATAGAATTATTCTAATGAATAAAGGTGTTATTGAACAAGAAGGGTCTCCTCAAGACATTTACTCTAAACCTACAACTGCTTTCTCTGCAAACTTTATAGGAACCACAAATCTATTTAAGGCGAATAAAATTTCCTCAAATTCAATTGAAATTCATGGCTCTATCTTAGAATGTAATGATGATATCAAAGACGATGTTTCAACAGTAACTATCAGACCAGAAGATGTTAAAATCTCTAATAGCGAAAATAATCAAAATATTTTTACTGGAACAGTAAAAGAACTTGAATTTTTGGGTTCAAACATAAGAGGGCATATTGAGGTAAACTTTAAATCTCAAACAGATATTGTTATTTGTAACTTTGCATCTGAATATATTCAAAATCATAATATTCAAAAGGACACATCAATTAATATTTCTCTTCAACCGCATGCAATTAAAATTGTTAAAGATTAAAATTTAAAATGAAAAAAAGTAGAGACGACTATTTAACTTTATTTTTTATATCCATTATTGGATTTTATATTTTTATTGCTCTCGCTTTTCCTATGTATGCCATTTTATCAAAAAGTTTTGAAAATAAAGATGGCGCTTTTATTGGATTTGAAAATTATCAAAGTTATTTCGAAAATAGTTCATTAGTTTATTCAATCTACAATAGTTTATTTATCTCTATAGTGACGATGGTCATCACTATTTCTCTAGCTTTTGTTTTTGCCTATGCTCTCACTAAAAGTCGTATGGCAGGAAAAGGTGTGTTTCGTTCGATAGCTATGATTCCAATTTTAGTACCATCGTTACTATCAGGAATTTCCCTTATTTATCTATTTGGCAAGCAAGGAATATTTAGGGAGTTATTAATGGGCTATGAAATTTATGGTCCTATCGGAATTATAATAGCTGAGGTTTTTTATACCTTTCCCCATGCGCTGCTTATAATTGTTACAGCACTTTCAATAGGAGACGCAAGATTATATGAGGCCGCTAAAGTTCTGCGCTCCAAATCAATTCGAACCTTTTTTACTGTGACACTACCTTCTGCAAAATATGGTGTTATAAGCGCAGCTTTTGTAGTTTTTACATTAGTGATTACTGATTTTGGAATACCTAAGGTTATAGGGGGTAATTATAACGTTCTTGCAGTAGATGTTTATAAGCAAGTAATCGGTCAGCAAAATTTTGAAATGGGTGCAGTTGTAAGTATGGTGCTTGTTTTTCCCGCTCTCATAGCCTTTGCAGTTGATCGCATTGTACAAAGAAAACAGGTGGCCATATTAACTTCTCGTTCTGTTGTCCATGAGCCCAATGAGAGTAAAACTTTTGATAGAGTTATGTTTGGCTATTGTTCAGCAATCTCAGTATTAATCTTAACGATTTTAGGAATGTGTTTTTATGCAAGTCTTGTTACGTTTTGGCCTTACAATTTAACCCTTTCACTAAAAAATTATCAATTTGATCTCATGGATGGAGGTGGCTGGGACTCATATTATAATTCTATTCGTATGGCTTGTTACACAGCCTTTTTTGGAACAATTGTGGTTTTTGCTGGTGCTTACTTTGTTGAAAAATCAAGAGGCCTTAAAACTGGTCGGTCAATACTTCATTTATTATCGATGATGCCGATGGCAATACCTGGGTTGGTATTGGGATTAGCTTATATTTTCTTTTTTAACCACCCCGATAATCCTTTAAATTTTTTATATGGCACAATGGCCATATTGGTTATTTGTACAATTACCCACTTTTATACCGTATCGCATTTGACAGCTCTTACATCTTTAAAACAAATTGACAATGAGTTTGAACATGTTTCATCTTCTCTAAAACAACCATTTTATAAAACTTTGTTTCGTGTAACAGTACCAATCAGCCTTCCAGCTATATTTGAAATAGGTATTTACTTTTTCGTTAACGCTATGACTACTGTATCTGCTGTAGTTTTTCTATACAGCTCAAAAACAACTTTAGCATCTGTTGCTGTTTTAAATATGGATGATGCTGGTGATATAGCCCCTGCGGCAGCTATGGGTATGATGATTTTTTATACTAATGCTGCTGTAAGAATAGTTTATGTACTTATAACCAAAAAGATTTTAGTTCGTTTTCAAAATTGGAGAAATAAAATAGTTTAGAGATATAATTATTGATATTATTATCTGAGTTCTAAATAATTGTATGTTCATTAAAGAAAACATTATTTTTCTTTTATTAGTATTTTTAAGCAATTTATCTTTATTATTTTTTTTTCAAATAGATGTAATTCTTATTGTTATCTTTTTTGAGATCTTATCTTTTTTTCTTGCTTTTAAGTTTATGCAATCAAGAAAGGTTAAAAATTCATCAGACTTTGCACTGATTAAAGACCCTAATAGTAAAATAGATCAACAAATTATTTTAAAGTTTTTTGATCAATATCCAAATCCCGTATTTATTCTAGAAAACGACTTTACTATTTACTATCAAAATTCAGAGGCCTTACGAGCTTATGGAGAAAATAAAGANAAAGATATAATCTCAGTANTTCGTGATTATGATTTCATNTCTCAATTAGAAGAATTTAAAAAAAATAATAGTTACAATATTTTTAATTGGAATAAACCANTNCCAAGTAATCAATATTTTAAAACAGAAGTTCTGAAGCTCTCAAAATTTTACGTTTTAACTTTTGTTGAAACCACTATAGAGAAAAATAAGGATGACAAATATAACGATAGCTTAACAAGTTTAACGCATGAGTTAAAAACACCTCTTTCTGTGATTATTGGCTATTTAGAGACAATTAATTTGAAAAATTTATCAAATCAAGAAAATCAAAAATACTTGGAGATAATTAACTCCAAGACATTTCAAATGAAAGATTTAATTGATCAAACACTTAAGTTGGATGAAATTGATTCTCTTGCAATTCAAAAGGTGAGTAATGATTTACATTCTTTATTGGAAAAATCATTAGATAATTACTCAATTTTATTTAAAAAAAAAGGTACCACGCTCAATATTGATATTTCAGATTCTAAAGAGGTATTCTTTGACTTCACCCCAAATGATTTTGATTTTATTTTAAATAACCTTTTATCAAATGCTTTAAAATACACTCCCAAAGGTAAGAATGTTTATGTTTCAGCAAATAAATCAATCAATGAAGTCTCTGTGCTTATTAAAGATGAGGGCATTGGCATTTCTCAAGCTGATTTAAAAAAAATAACGACTAAATTTTTTAGAGCTGACCAGAGTAGAAATAGTGAGACAGGAGGTCATGGATTGGGTCTTGCCATTGTGGATAAATTACTCTCAAAAAATGGACATAAACTCGAATTTTCAAGCATTTTAGGAGAAGGTTCTAGCTTTAAGATAGATATCAGTTTGTCATAAATCTTTAATATTTCTTTGATAATTATTTCATAATTAATTTTTAATTTAAAAGTAGTTAAATAACCAAATAAGGAAAACAAAAATGAAAAAAATTTTTACAGTAATAGCTCTCTTAGTATTTGCCTCAAGTGCTTACGCTAGAGATACAATTAGTATTGTCGGATCTTCAACTGTATTTCCGTATGCAACAATAGGAGCAGAGAGATTTAGTGAAGAAGGATACAATGGAGCTACTATTGAGCCCACTGGAACTGGTGGAGGTATGAAATTATTCTGTGGTGGTTTAGGAACTAACTTTCCTGATATCACTAATGCCTCAAGACCTATGAAAGCAAAAGAAGCAAAACTATGTTTAGATAATGGTGTTACAGATGTTATTGAAGTAGTTCTTGGTAATGATGGATTAACCTTTTCCAACAGTGTTGAGGCAGAGAGATTCAGTTTAAAAAAAGNGCATATCTTTTTAGCAATGGCAGCTGAAGTTCCAGTTGACGGTAAAATTGTTACAAACCCTTATACTACCTGGAATGAAATCGATAGCTCATATCCAGAATACAAAATTGAAGTACTCGTTGCTCCTCCAACTTCAGGAACAAGAGATGCTTTTGACGGATTAGTCATGGAAGAGGGATGTGAGAGATCAGGTTACACGGAAATTAAAGGCGATGATGAGGGCTGTACTTCCTACAGAGAAGATGGAAGAACAATTGAAATGGGAGAAAATGATACTTTAATCGTTCAAAAANTATCCGAGGACTCTGAGAGATTTGGATATTTTGGTTATAGTTTCTTAAGCGCTAACCAAGATAAAATTCAAGGCAGTATTATTGATGGTGTAGAGCCTACAATGGAAACGATACAATCTTATGAGTACCCTAATGCTAGACCTTTATTCTTNTATATTAAGAAAGCACATATAGGAGTAGTGCCGGGNATCCAAGAGTATGCATCACTTATGATTTCTGATGATGCAATCGGGGAGGATGGATATCTAACAGAATATGGTTTAGCCCCTATGACTGATGATCTCACAGAGAGGACGATTGAAGCAATAGAAGAATTATCAACGATGGATTTACAAGCCTGTGCTGATAAAAAACATCCATTGAAAGAGCTAAGTGGCTTCGGATCTGCTTGTAAGTAAAAGAAAGTTTAATTTATTCACAGGGGGGCTGCAAATAGCCCCCTTTTGCATTTGATAATTTGATATAAGAAAGTCATAAATGTTCTACCCAGTATTATTTTTATTACTGCTTTCAATTGTAGGCTTTTATCTCAATAAAAATAAATCTGTTTATTTATCTAAAAATCAAAAATTAGCAAGCCTTCCTGCGTATTACGGNTATCTAGCTTTTCTCTATATTTTTATCCCTGCTATAATTATTTGGCTTGGACTGTTAATCGGTAAAAATTTCATTCTACAAAACTATTTAATTTTAACTTTAGGAGACTCATTAAGCATAATGAACTCAGATGAAATTAATTTGTTCNTGAGCAAAGTTAAAAATTTGTCTTTAGGNATTTCTTTTGGCAATGAAACTGATCTAGAAAAATTTGCNGNAGAAAAAATTATAAGTTTTGANAAAATATTTTCTTTGCTCACTTATTTAGTTCTTNCTCTATCTTCNATTCTTGCTTTTNTAATTGCTAGAAAAAAAGTTATTCCTAATTTTAAAAGCCAAAGGACTGTTGAAAAAATNGTTAATCGNTTTATCCAAATTTGTTCNCTTATTGCTATTNTNATTACTNTAGGAATTTTTCTTTCACTTGTTTTTGAAACATTAAATTTTTTNAGCTATGTCAATCCANTACATTTTTTATTTGGNCTNAATTGGAGTCCNAATAAAGCTTTTGTAATTGATAGTGCTGAAACAATTGACAAAGATATNTTAAGAGATGCTTTTGGAATAATACCTTTGCTTGGAGGNACNCTGCTNATTGCTTTTTTAGCAATGATNGTTGCCATNCCTTTAGGTCTTATGTCAGCTATTTATCTTGCAGAGTATGCACCAAAAAAAATTAGAGATTTTTCTAAACCTGTAATTGAAATTTTGGCAGGAATCCCAACCGTGGTTTATGGTTTTTTTGCAGCCTTGGTTGTTGCTCCTAAGATAGTAATGTTAGGAAAATCAATGGGTTTTGAAGTCTCCTCTGAAAGTGCGTTAGCGGCTGGTCTTGTGATGGGNGTTATGATTATCCCATTTGTATCATCATTATCAGATGATGTTATTAATGCTGTCCCTCAAAGTTTAAGGGATGGATCATATGCATTGGGTGCTACAAAATCTGAAACGATTATCAAAGTTATATTACCCTCTGCTTTACCTGGTATTACTGGCTCTTTTCTTTTAGCGATTTCTAGAGCAATTGGTGAGACAATGATTGTTGTTATGGCAGCTAGTCTTCAAGCAAATTTAACTATCAATCCNNTAGAGCCAGCAACAACAATTACNACNCANATTGTTACAGCATTAACGGGAGATACTGAGTTCGATAATCCTAAAACTTTAGTNGCTTTTGCNTTAGGNCTNACATTATTTTTTATCACTTTATTCCTAAATTATTTTGCTCTTAAAATTGTAAAGAAATATAGAGAAATATATGACTAATCTGATCAAAAGAAAAAAAGCTGAGAGAAGATTTCAATTATATGGGATTTTTGCGGTCAGCCTTTCTCTTCTTTTTGTTGTAACTTTAATTGTCAACATTTTTTCTTCTGGTATAGGAGGTTTTTATAAAACAAGTTTTTTAATGGAAATTCATTTTGATCAAAAACTTCTAAAGCTAGAAGATAATCCCTCTAGTGAACAAATTGAGGACGCATCATTTAGAAAACTCATCTCTTACAATTTTAAAGAAAATTTCTCTCAATACTCGAAAGATGAATTAAAACAAATAAAAAAATTATTTTATCGAAAGATCGANAAAGAGACNCAAAGTTATCTTGTAAAAAAACCCCAATATTTAAATCAAAAAGTTGAATTATTGTTTACGGCTTCAACCGATATAGATCAGATACATAAAGGTAATTTCAATCGCAATATCCCAGAAAAACAAAGATCAATAAATGATTTTCAATTAGGTATTTATGATCAATTTATTGAGTCTGGAAAAGTAAAAAGTGTTTTTAATAAGAGATATTTTACATCGGGTGACTCTCGTGATCCTGAGTCTGCTGGTGTCGCCAGTTCGGTGATGGGATCAGTTTTCACAATTCTCATTTGTTTTTTACTTAGTTTCCCGATAGCAATATTTGCNTCAATTTATTTAGAGGAATTTGCCAAGTCAGGTAAAGTTACTGATTTAATTGAGATAAATATTAATAATTTAGCGGCTGTTCCATCAATTATTTTTGGTTTACTGGGTCTTGGAATATTATTGAATTTCTTTGGTTTACCAAGATCTACATCTTTAGTTGGAGGCATGGTTTTATCATTTATGACCTTACCTACGATTATTGTAGCTTGTAGATCGTCATTAAGAGCTGTTCCCCCTTCTATTCGAGAAGGTGCTTTAGCCTTGGGAGCAACAAAAAATCAAGTTGTCTTTCATCATGTTCTTCCACTGGCAATGCCTGGAACTTTGACTGGGACTATTATAGGTTTAGCCAGAGCCGTAGGTGAGACCGCCCCATTGTTAATGATAGGAATGGTTGCTTTTATTATGAATGTTCCGAGTACCCCTTTAGAGCCAGCCGTAGGTATGCCTGCTCAAATCTATTTATGGTCAGAGAGTGCGGAGCGAGGATTTATTGAAAAAACATCTTCGGCTATTATTTTATTGTTGATCTTTTTAATTGTTGTAAATTTTGTTTCTGTTTATTTCAGAAAGAAATATGAAAAAAAATGGTAAACGCAATCACAACTGAAAACGTTAATGTCTTTTATGGTAATAAACAGGCCATTAATAATATCTCTCTTAATTTTTTAAAAAATAAAGTCACTGCTCTGATCGGACCCTCTGGTTGTGGTAAATCTACTTTTTTGCGATGTTTAAATCGAATGAATGACGTTATCGATATTTGTAGAGTTGAGGGAAAAATTTCAATTAATGATCAAGATATTTACAAAGATCAAATCGAAGTTGAACAACTAAGAGAAAAAGTAGGAATGGTTTTTCAAAAACCTAACCCGTTCCCAAAATCAATTTACGATAATGTTGCTTATGGTCCTAGAATTCATGGTTTTACTGATAAGAAAAATGAAATGGATGAAATTGTAGCAACCGCTCTTAAAAAAGCAGGACTATTTGAAGAGGTTAAAGATCGCTTAGATGATTTAGGCACTAGTTTATCAGGCGGCCAACAGCAAAGACTATGTATTGCACGTGCCATTGCCATCAAGCCAGAAGTGATCTTAATGGATGAACCTTGTTCTGCTCTTGACCCGATTGCCACCTCAATTATTGAAGAACTAATTACTGAACTTAAAGAGAGTTATACTATAATTATTGTTACTCACTCTATGCAACAAGCTGCTAGAGTATCAGATAAAACAGCTTTTTTTCATTTAGGTAATTTAATTGAAGAGGGAGATACAACTAAAATTTTTACAAAACCAGATAACCAAAAAACTAACGATTATATTACAGGAAGGTTTGGCTAAGAATGCAGCACACAGATAAAAATTATGAAAATCAAATAAACTTAATTAATGAAAAGCTAGTTAAGATGGGATCAATTTTAGAACAGCAGTTCAGTGACGCCTTAAAAGTTGTTGCTTCAAGAGATCAAAATTTAGCAAATACAGTTATTGAAAAAGATGACTTAATAAATCAACTTAATCATGAAATTAGTGATTTAGTTTTTCAGATTATTGCAATGAGACAACCCATGGCAGATGATCTCAGATTTTTATTTTGCTCAATTAAAATTATCAGAGATCTAGAAAGAATAGGGGATCATTTAACTACAGTCGCAAAAAAAGGTTATAGAGTAAGTACCAACATCCCTGAACAATTAATTGAAAAACTTGAGGCATTGGGGGGAAAAGCCTCTTTGATGACCCATGATGCATTAAATTGTTTATTTGATAGAAAACTAGCAGATGCTGATAAAATAGCTGAACGAGATAACATTATTGATGATTTACATGGTAGTTTTATCAAAGACGTCCTCTCTTATATGAAAGAACACGATGATTTTATTCCAGACTCCTTAGCTTTAATCCAGATTTCAAAAGGTATTGAGCGAATTGGAGATTACGTAACCAACATTATGGAAGAAGTACATTTCTTAATTGAAGGTAAATATAATAATTCTTAAAAACATTGTTACCAAAAATATTAGTTGTAGAAGATGATAAGTCTATTTCAGACCTTATCTCTTTGCATTTAAAAAAAAATAACTTCGAGTATTTAGTTGTTCATAATGGAGAAGATGCATTATCCCATCTTGATAACTTTATGCCTGATTTCATAATTTTAGATTGGATGATACCAGGCCTTTCAGGCTTAGAGGTTCTTAGAAGAATTCGAAATAAGCAAGAATATAAAAACTTGCCCATATTAATGCTTACAGCAAAAAACTCTGAACAAGATAAGATCATAAGTTTTGAAAGTGGATTAGATGATTATATTACTAAGCCTTTTTTACCTAGCGAACTTATCGCAAGAGTTAAAGCAATTTTAAAAAGAACCAGTCAGTCAAATCAAGATCAAGACAATCTTATTTTTAATGAAATTAAAATAAATACTATTCAAAAAAAAGCCTACAGAGGAAACAGAAGACTTAAACTTGGCCCAACAGAATTTAATATTTTATTTTACTTACTAAAAAACAAACAAAGAGTTTTCTCTCGAGAGCAAATTTTAAATAAAATTTGGCCTAATCAAGTCAACGTAGAATTAAGAACAGTTGATGTTCATATCAGGAGACTTCGAAAAGAACTAAATCAAAATGAAGAAAAAGATATAATTCGCACAGTTAGGTCAGCAGGCTATTCCATAGATTTTGATGAATAATCAAAAAAAAATTTTAGTTCTCTGTACCGGTAACTCTTGTCGCTCGATTATGACAGAAGGGCTAATCAATCATTTTGGTAAAGGTAATTTTCAAGCCTTTAGTGCAGGGAGCAATCCCGCAGGTTATGTCCATCCAATGAGTATTAAAACTTTAGAAAAATCAGGTATTTTTAAAACAGATTATAAAAGCCAATCTTGGGATGAGTTTAGTGATATAGATTTTGATTTAGTGATTACAGTTTGCAATAATGCCAGTAGCGAAGCCTGTCCTGTTTATTTAAGTAATGCTCCTAAAGTGCATTGGGGCGTAGAAGATCCAGCTAAGTTTAAGGGTAGCGAAGAAGAAATTGAAAATGAATTTCAGCGGATCTTTGCAATTCTTGCGAAACGAACCCACGCAATGGTTGAAAAATATAACCATACAAAAAAGATCCAACTAGATGAACTCAACTTAATTGGAAACTTAGTTTAAAGATAATTTTAATTTATTGGAAAATGATTTAGCGGTATTTGAAAATTTTATGAATTATTTTTTCTTTTTATTTTGAATTTTTTTTAGAACTCGCCAGCGAAGATTACTACGAACAATAAAGCCTACACAATTTTTGGAACCACATCGACAAGGGTGATCTTCAAAACTGCCCATGTCATAACCATAGTCATAAGTAAGCTCTTCTCCTTGCTTAATATCTTTAATGGCATTAATCCAAATTTTTCCCTTAATAATATCGGTTTCACAATTAGGGTCACAAGAGTGATTAATATATTTTGCTAAATTCCAAGATACCTTACCATTAATATCATATCTCTCGTTTAGTGTAAAAATATATACGGCTCCTATAGTTCCTTTTTTTTGATTAGCAGCAATATGAACATCTGCAATTTTATCAGATTGAGCCTTGGTAATTTTTAAACCTCGATATTCTATTATTCTATCACCCGCTTCGATGTCACTCCTTGCAAAGAGACCCGATGAGTGAATTTTGGAATTCTTTCGAATATAGAGTTTTTGAGTAGCAGGCATAATTGATTTTGATATTTTTAGACTTACAGTATTTCTTTCTTATTTGAGTTCGGTATATTCGCATACACTTGATAAAAGTAAAGAGTCACTTAATGCTTTTATATAATTTACAACCTTAGGCGACTTAAGAATTTATGTTATTATCTGCCCTTGAAGTTTAAAATTGATATACCCAATGTTGATCAGTGGATCATTGATCATCAAAAGGACTTAGAGATTAATTGGAGTAAAGAGTCAATCTCTCTTCATTTAAACAAAGAAAATAGCTTTAACTTCTATTTAACAGAAAATGATAAGATTATTGGAATGCTTGTTGGCCACTTCCTATATCAAGATCAAAAAAACAGTGAATTTGAAATTTTGCATGTTGCTGTTATGCCAGATTATAGAAATCAAGGCATTGGAAAAAAAATTTTAGAAGAATTGGAAAAACAGCTTAAAATGATTGATAAATCTATAAAAATCTTTCTTGAAGCTAGTTCTATCAATAAATTTGCTATTAAACTTTATGAAAAATTAGGCTATAAAGCCTACAATGAAAGAAAAAACTACTATAGGGGTAATTCATTAAACTCCTTTGCTTCCCAAGACGCAATTTTATTTGCCAAATCTCTTGATGACATCTCCTAAAAATTTTTTTATCAAAACCTTTGGTTGTCAAATGAATGTTTATGACTCTGATAAAATGAAAGATATTTTTCTTTCTCATAATATTCAACCTACTGATGACTACACCACCGCTGACTATGTAGTTTTGAATACCTGCCACATAAGAGAAAAAGCAACTGAAAAAACATTTTCTGATTTAGGTAGATTTAATAAAAAAGGTAAAAAAGATCAAAAAGTTATTGTAGCTGGTTGTGTGGCTCAAGCTGAAGGTGAATTAATTCAAAAAAGGGCTCCATATGTAGATTTGATCATTGGTCCTCAGTCTATTCAATCGCTTAACCAATTTTTAAATGAAAGTGATTTTAGAAAAAAAACAATTACAGAATTTGATGCTATTGAAAAGTTTGATACTCTAAATCAATTAAAAACTAATCATAATAGCAAATCTGCATTTGTGACTATTCAAGAAGGTTGTGATAAGTTTTGTCACTTTTGCGTTGTCCCTTATACACGGGGAGCAGAGTATTCTCGAACTATTTATGAAATTGAAGATGAAGTAAAGTCACTAGTTGACTTGGGCGTTGTAGAATTTACTCTTTTAGGTCAGAACGTAAATGCCTTCCACGGTTCAGACGCATCAGGGCAGTCACATAGCCTAGCTTCCTTGATTGATACAGTTTCCCAGATTAATGGAGTAGAAAGAATTACATACTCTACTAGTCATCCCGTTAACATGACGGATGATTTAATTGAACTCCATGGCACCAATCATAAATTAATGCCCTTTCTCCATCTCCCTGTTCAATCAGGGTCCGATAAAATCTTAAAACTTATGAATAGAAAACATACCCGAGATTTTTACTTTGAAATCATTGAAAAAGTTAGAAAAGCCAAGCCAAATATAGCCTTATCGTCTGATTTTATTATTGGATTTCCTGGCGAAACACAAAAAGATTTTGAAGATACACTTGATCTTATTAAACGTATAAAATACATGAATTCTTACTCTTTTAAATATAGTCCGCGTCCAGGAACGCCTGCTGCAAATAAAGAAGAAATTAATAAAGATATTCTTGATGAACGGCTTGCCATAACGCAAGAGCTATTGGACGAACAACAAATGGAATATAATAGAAATTTTATTACAAAAACTGTCAAAGTCCTAATTGATGGCGCAGGTAAGCATGCAGGACAGATAAAAGGAAAATCAGAGTTTAACCAAAGCGTTGCACTTGAGGGAGAAGAAAATCATATTGGCCAAATTATCTCTGTTCAAATCAAAGATGTTAAAATGCATTCACTTATAGGTGAGAGGGCTTAATGGCTACTCCTAATACCTCTTCTCATCAAAAACAATTAGAGTTTGACGATAATAAATTTCTTGCAAGTCTCTTTGGTTATCATGACAAAAACTTAAAAGTCTTAGAGGATAAGTTTAAAGTTAAACTTTATACTCGAGGAAATTTCCTCTCAATTAAAGGAAGTAGAGATCCTGTTGAAAAAGCCTATTATGTTATTCAAGGATTATATGTGAAGTTAAAAAATAAAGATATCTCTGCTGAAGAAATAGAAAATAATATTGACTTAGCTAAGCCGGCATACATCAAAGAACAAATTGAACAAGATCAGAAACATCAAATTACAACTAAACTCAAAACTATTTATCCTAAAACCAAGAACCAAGAAATTTTCCTAAAACTCATGAAATCAAAGGATATTGTTTTTGCTGTAGGACCCGCGGGTACCGGTAAAACTTATTTAGCTGTAGCGTATGCCGTTAGTCTGTTTGTGGAGGGCAAGATAAATAGATTAATCCTATCAAGGCCAGCAGTGGAGGCAGGGGAGAGGTTAGGGTTTCTTCCAGGGGACATGAAAGAAAAAATTGATCCTTATCTACGTCCTTTGTATGACGCATTATATGAAATGATGCCTGGAGAAGAAATAGACCGAAAAATGGTCAATAATCTAATAGAAATAGCCCCATTGGCTTTTATGAGAGGAAGAACTCTTAATAAATCTTTTATTATTTTGGATGAAGCTCAAAACACTCTATCTACTCAAATGAAAATGTTTTTAACCAGGCTTGGGCAAAATTCTAAAATGGTTATTACAGGAGACCTAAGTCAAAAAGATTTACCCGATAATGCCAAAAGCGGCATGCAAGATGCCATGGAAAAATTAGAAAAAGTAAAAGATATTGGATTTGTCCATTTAAATAGCAGTGATGTCTGTAGACATACGCTAGTTGAAAAAATTATTAATGCATATGATAAGTAATTTTGAAAATTAAAAGTAAAAGATTAATAATAGAGTTTATTGGCAACTCAGAATTAAAAAAGTTTTTAAATAATTCGAAAAAGAGATTAAAAAAATTAATATCTTATTTTGATACGTTGCATTTAGGAACAGAGCAAACATTAATATCTATTAAAATTGTTACAAATGATGAGATCAAATCGTTGAATAAAGAGTTTCGAAAAAAAAATAAAGTCACAGATGTTTTATCGTTTCCTGATGATCATGCCTCAGGTGATATAGCCATAGCTGATAGTTATATTCTAAACAAGAATAATACTATAAATGCGCAAAATTTTTTTATGTTAGTGGGGCATGGCATCCTTCATTTATTTGACTATAGTCATTATGATAGACAGTCGCGAACTAATATGAGATTTTTAGAGAACATGTTGATGGACCTATTAGGTTTAAAAAAAATTCATGAAGATTAAAAAAAACATCGCTTTAAAATTAATTCAAGATCTTATAAAAGATGAAAAATTTAAAAAAGATCTTATTGATTTAATTTCTGCTAATTCAGATAGTTCAGGCATTGCCAAAAATGAAGAAAAGAAAATATTTAATAATCTTTTAAAAGTGCATAAACAAACTGTAGATGATGTAATGGTCCCAAGAGGGGAGATTATCTATATTGATCAAAAAATAGATAAAGAAAACTTACTTAAAATTATTAATAAAGAGGCTCACTCTCGGATGCCGGTAGTCAAAAGTGATCTTGAGAATTGTCTAGGGATGGTTCACATCAAAGATATTTTCAAAAAAATTAATAATAAATCACTCAATATTAAAAGCCTTTTACGAGAAGTAATTTACATCCCTTCAGCAACGCCTGTTTTTAACCTTCTTCAAAAAATGAAAAAACAAAATATTCATCTCGCTATTGTAATGGATGAATTTAATAGTGTGGCTGGATTAGTCACTATTGAAGATTTGGTTGAAGAAATTGTAGGAGAAATAGAAGACGAACATGACTCAGAAGAGACTCCGATGTATCATCAAAAAAATAAGCAGTTAATTATGGATGCAGCCATGCTGGTAGATGATTTTGAGCGAGAGTTTGATGTCATTATCCCAGATAACTTAAAGGAAGATGTGGGAACAATTGGGGGAATTATTTTTAACCTTGCTGGCCGTATTCCTAAGAAAAAAGAAAAATTTTCTATTAATAAAAAATTATCTTTTACCATACACAAGGTTTCCTCCCGAAAAATTCTGGAAGTAATTGTGAATGGTGTGAAATCCCAATAGTTTGTTTCAAACTATACAAAGACCTTATTTTTTTATTGTACTTAGTGCTTTTTTTGTAGTTCTTTCACTACCTCCTTTTAGTCTTTCCTTTTTATATTGGTTAGGCCTTTCATTATTTATTTTAGTTATGGCTTATAACTTTATTAATCATCATAGATATTATTATTTTTTCTTTTTTATTATTCAATTTTTAAGTCTTAGTTGGATCATACAATCGTTTGCATCAGGGGGTTGGGGATACTTAATATTAGGTATTCTTCTTATAATCCTTTTAGCTTCATTTATTGCATTTCTAAATTATCTTTTTATTAAATTAACTCTCATCTTTTATCATCAATCAAATTTAAAATATTTATTGCTACCATTAAGTTTAAGTCTTGTTGAAATTTTAAAAGAATTTATTTTTGGAGGTTTCCCATGGAGCCCTGCAGCAATTATCTATTATAAAAATTTATGGATTTTAAATTTCTTACCCTTGACAGGTGTCTATGGTATGGGAATTTTAATACATCTCTTTATAGGACTAATCATTTACTTACAGATTGTTGGAAAAAAAAAATTAAGCTACTTATTTTCAGTTTTTGCATTCATTATTTTTACAATCGGATTATTTTACAATCCTCCTAGTGCTGAGAATAATCAAAAAACACTCAATATAGCTCTCATCCAGCCTAATATTTATGAGTCATTAGTACAGTTTGACGTCCTAAATAATTTTGAAAAATATGAAAGTCTCACTTTGGAGGCCTTAAAAAATAATAAGAATATTGATGTTATTATTTGGCCAGAGGGCTCTCTTCCTATTGATTTAAATAATCGACCTGGTCTTTTAAGCAGAGTNGGAAATTTGATCAAAGATCATCAAATAATNATTTTAGGCGCAAGTGCTATTGAAAAAAATCAACTNTANAATCGTTTATTTGTTATAAACGCTGACGGTGATGTTATNCATNACTATGATAAGCAAAAACTTGTCTTGTTTGGTGAATATGTTCCNTTTATAAAACCATTTATTAGTCAGTTTTTAAATTTAGGAATGAATTATTCCCCTGGATTGAGTCAATCAATACTTCGCCTACCCAAAGACGTACAAGCCATCCCAATGATTTGTTTTGAGTCCATATTTAATTATAAATTAATTAATCAAAATATTTGTCAAACTGATCTCGTTATACAAATCTCTAATGATTCATGGTTTGGTAAGTGGTATGGCCCCGAACAACATCTTGCTAACTCCTTATTGCGCAGTGTTGAATTTCAAAAAACCCTTATTCGTTCCACACCTTCTGGTATTTCTGCAGTAATTAATCCAAGTGGTGTGATTGAAAAAAGTATATCTAATGATCAACGTAATTATTTAATTTATCAACACCCAATTAAGGAAACTGTAGGGTATTGCCATTCAAAGTTATTGTATTCTATCGTATTTTTATTTTTATTTTTTAGTGGAAGCTATTTTTATGTTCGAATCAAAAAATAAATATTATGGAAGAAAAAAAGGAAAATCCTTTATTCGCCTAGAACACCTACAAAGTAGGTTGAAGTTACCAACAAAAAGTATTTTTGATAAAATTCATTCACCACGGGTTCTCGAAATCGGAATTGGTGATGGCGAAAAAATTAGTGAAGATGCAAAAAAGCAAAATAATATAAACTTTATAGGATGTGATATTTTTGCTGATGGTGTTTTAAGAGCAATAAGAAATTCTCTTGATAATAATCTTAAGAACTTATTAGTATTTCATTTAAATATTCAAGACATCCTTCCTTTTGTCCCAGATAATTACTTTCAGGGTATTCGAGTATATTTTCCTGATCCGTGGCCTAAAGCCAGACATAAAAAAAGAAGAACATTTAATTATGAACTTGTTGAGACCCTTACAAATAAATTGGAAAAAAATGGCTTTATTCATTTTGCAACAGATAACAGTGACTATTTTCTGAAAGCTCTGATTTTGATGAAACAATTTAACTATCAATTGACCAATATTACTCCAGATTCATGGAAATATAATGAATTCAATGCTTTAAACACAAAATTTGAGAAAAAAGCCTTAGACAAAAATCATAAATTATTCTATTTTAGCGTTCGTAAAAATTATTAACCAACAATAAAGGAGGTGGGTTATCCCGCCTTTTTTTTTAACTAGAAAAGATAATGCTAAATAATACAGAAATTTTAAAAGTTGCAGAAGTTGTCTCTCAAGAGAAAGGCATCGATCANGATATTGTTATGGAGGCTCTCGAAGAGTCTTTTGAAATAATTGGNAAATCAAAATATGGAATGGACAATAACATCAAAGCAGTTATTGACCGTATGACAGGAAANATTGCNCTNTCACATGTGAAAGANGTTGTTGAAGTAATTGACCCTGTTCTTCAGGCTAATCAAATTTTATTGGATCAAGCTAAAAAATATGATGCTGAAGCAGAAGTAGGTAAGCAAATTCANATCCCCCTTCCTGCAGTNAATTTTGGAAGAGTNACNGCCAATATGGCCCGNCAAGTTATTTACTCNCGTGTGCGTGAGGCTGAAAAAAGAAGACAGTTTAATGACTTTAAAGATCGGGTAGGAGAAGTTTTATCNGGCATTGTGAAAAGAATTGAATTTAACAANATTATTGTTGATTTAGGAAAAGCCGAAGGCTTTTTAAGAAAAGATGAATTAATTCCAAGAGAGAATTTTAAAACAGGCGATAGAATTAGAGCATACTTTTTTGATATTAAAGAAGAGGCCAAAGGTCATCAGATTTTTCTTTCACGATCACATCCTCAATTCATGGCAAAATTATTTGTTCAAGAAGTGCCTGAAATTTATGAAGGTCAAATAGAGATCTTATCTGTTGCTAGAGATCCTGGAAGCCGTGGTAAAATTACTGTTAGGGCTAATGATAAATCGATTGACCCTGTCGGTGCTTGTGTTGGTATGCGTGGTTCTCGTGTTCAAGCAATTGTTAATGAACTACAAGGTGAAAAAATAGATATTGTTAACTGGTCAGAAGTAAAATCTGTGTACGTACAAAATGCTATTGCTCCAGCACAGGTTGCAAAAGTAAATGAATTTGATGATGCTAATCGAGTGGAAGTAGTTTTACCAGAAGATCAATTAAGTATAGCAATTGGACGTAGAGGCCAAAATGTGAAATTAGCCTCTATTTTAACCGGTTTAGAGATAGATATCTTGACTGAAAAAGAAGATGCTGAAAGACGCCAAGAAGAATTCAAAAAGGTAACAGGGTTGTTTGCAGAAAAGCTTGATTTGGAAGATATGATTGCTCAGTTACTTGCTGTTGAAGGATATAACAGTATCGAAAAAATTGCGAATGCATCTGTCAATGATATTGAAAAAATTGAAGGATTTGATGGTGAATTAGCAGCAGAAATTTATGCTCGTGCTTCTCAATTTATGGAAAATGAAAAAGCTGAATTAGAAAAGCTTATTCAACAATCCAGTTTAGACGAATATATTAAAGGTGTTCAAGAGTTAGATAATAAAATGCTTTCTACGCTCATTGACAATAAAATTCTTACTAGACAAGATTTGGCCGATTTAGCTACTGATGAGCTTGTAGGTAGAGAAGGTATTCTTGAAAAAAGAATAGAAAAGTCTGTTGCTGAAAAAATCATTATGGATGCTAGGGAGATATATCTTAACAGTTAAGAATTAATCTATGACAAAAGATACAAAGACTCCATCACCTAGCACGCCGTCTAAAAGTACTACATCGAGTACTGCCGCTCCTAGAAAAAAATTAACACTGAACACAACTGCTTTCCAAAAAAAGCTCTCTACAATTTCAGTTAACAATATTTTAGAAGAAGAACCAGATTACGAAAAAATGCCTAGTTTGGCTCGAACAAAAAGGGCCCGAGAAAAACAGAAAACAAAGTATCAGCCAAAATTAACTAGTTCTCAAAAAATTGTCAGAGAAGTAGACATTCCTGTAAAGATTTCTATTCAAGAGTTAGCTAGTCGAATGTCTGAAAAGACAGGTGACGTCGTAAAGGCTTTAATGAAAAATGGTATTATGGCAACAGCTAATCAATACATTGACGGTGATACCGCAGAGTTAATTGTAACCGAGCTAGGGCATACACCTAAGCGTGAAGCAGCAATTAGCTTGAATGATGAAATTGCTAGTCATCAAAAAACGTCAAATTCTAAGATGCAGCCCCGCCCACCTATTGTGACAGTTATGGGACACGTTGATCATGGTAAGACTTCTCTGCTAGACTCATTACGAAATACTAACGTTACAGCACGAGAATCGGGTGGAATTACCCAGCATATTGGTGCTTATCAGATACAACATAAAAAAACCCCAATTACATTTTTAGACACACCTGGCCACGCTGCCTTTTCAAATATTCGTTCACGAGGCGCAAGCTTAACGGATGTTGTAGTGCTTGTTGTCGCCGCAAACGATAGTGTTAAACCTCAAACTATTGAAGCAATATCTCATGCCAAAACAGCTAAAGTACCAATTGTTTTAGCTATTAACAAAATGGATTTACCTGATGTTGACCCTAATGTTGTGCGTAATGACTTATTAAGTCATGAAGTGGTAGTAGAAACTTTCAGTGGTGATGTTTTAGAGACAGAAATTTCAGCTGTTAAAAAAACAAATTTAGACAAACTTTTAGATAATATCTTATTGCAAGTAGAAATATTAGATCTCAACGTAGAGCATAACAAATTAGCTGAAGCTATAGTTGTTGAGTCAAAAATAGAAACAGGTAAGGGTTCAGTTGCTACAGTAATTATTAAAAACGGCACGCTTAAAGAGGGAGACCATTTTACATGTGGATCTTCATTTGGAAGAGTTAAGGCATTATTTGATGAAGAAGGAAAACGAGTAAAATCTGCTCCTCCTGGAATGCCCGTAGAAGTTTTAGGTTTTGACTCTATTCCTCAAGCGGGGGAGACTGTATTTGCTCTNCCNAANGAAGAGANNGCNAAATCNNTAACTGAAAAAGTTAAAGAACAAAANAAATTAGAAGAGACNGCAGCAATNAAAAAATCNTCNTTAGANGANNTGATGGCTAATGTATCTAAAGGAGAAGTTAAAAAATTACCTATTATTGTGAAAGCCGATGTTCAAGGGTCATTAGAAGCAATTGTTTCTTCGCTTGAAAAAGTTGGTAACGATGAAGTTAAAATGAATGTTATTCATAATGCCATCGGTGCTATCAATGAAAGTGATGTTAGCCTTGCAAATTCTGCCCAAGGTGTAGTGATAGGATTTAATATTCGTGCGATACCTCAGGCAAGNACAATAGCCAAAAGAGACAAAGTAGATATTCGATATTATTCTATTATCTACGAGCTTATCGATGATATGAAGAAAATGCTTTCAGGNCTNCTTACNCCCGACACTAAAGAAGAAATTATTGGTCATGCAGAAGTTCGTGACACCTTTAGCTCATCAAAATTGGGCACAATTGCTGGGTGTTATGTAACTAATGGGCTTGTCTCTAACTCTGCTAAAATCAGACTTGTGCGTGAAGGTAAAATTATACATGAGGGTGAAGTCGGCACACTCAAAAGATTTAAAGATGACGTCAAAGAAGTTCGTGAAAATTATGAATGTGGTATCTCATTTAAAGATTACTCGGATATCCTCGTCAAAGATGAAATCGAATTCTATATAACNAAGGAAGTTCAAAAAGAATTATAGAGTGGACAANAAACCAAGCTTTCGAACTAAAAAAATAGAATTATCAATTAAACGCTTAGTATCAGAATTTTTTGTTACACAACGCGATTACCTCACTAAATTTCCAAATGCTCGCTTTGAAATAACTAATGTTAAGGTTAGTAAGGATCTTCGTTTTGCTAGAATTTTTTTAGTACATAATATTACAGAAGATGAATTTAAATATTTCAGTAAACTCTATATAAAAGATATACAAAACCTTATTGCAAGAACACTAACAACTAAATATACCCCTAAGATTTCATTAAGNTTTGATCAATCGTTTCAAGAATCCTTAAAAGTTCAATCTCTTCTTGATAAGCTTTAATTATGAAAGAAAAATTTGTAAGCAATGGATGGCTTCTTGTCGANAAACCTGANGGNGTAGAATCTTTTGGTGTNATTCGTAAATTAAAATTTCGTTTTCAATTTCATAAAATAGGTTTTGCAGGAACTCTAGATCCGCTTGCAACGGGTTTGTTATTAATTGGAATTAATAAGGCTACTAAAAAAATTCCTGAAGTTCACAAAGCTCAAAAAACTTATCAAGTGCAAATTCGATTTGGTGCCAAAACACCGACGCTTGACTCTGAAGGGAGATTTGAAGAAATGAANCCAGTNTCNCACTCTCCTATGAGCCGTANGCATCATTTAAAAAAATTTATAGGAGATTANAAACAAAAAATTCCAAATTTTTCTGCACATAAATCTCAAGGTAAAAATTTCTATGAGTTAGCTAGGAACAATGAAGTGATCGAAGAGCGCATGAAAAATGTTTCTATTAAAAGAATGAAGATACTTTACTCTAATCAAAACACGTTAGGGTTGGAGCTAGATTGTCAGACAGGATTTTATGTGAGAGCTTTTGCTGAAGAGGTTGCCCATTCTTTGGGAGATATTGCCTATGCTAGTGTTATAAAAAGACTGAAAATAGGTGATTTTACAAAGAGTAATGCTGTTCCTTATGAGAAAATTCTTGATTTCTCAACCATAAATGATTTACATAGCCATCTAATTACCATTTGAACTGGGCGACATCCTGGTCAGATGATGTTTTACTTTGAAAGGAGTAACGATGTCGGAAATACAAATAAACGATATAGCACGTGCTGAAAACGACACTGGTTCACCAGAGTCCCAAATTTTTTTTCTCACAAAGAAAATTAATCTGTTAACAGAACATATCAAAATACATAAGAAGGATTTTCATTCTCGAAGAGGTCTGCTGATGATGGTTGGTAAAAGAAATAGATTGATGGCGTATTTAAAGAAGAGGAATGTAGGAAAGTACACAGAAGTAGCAGATAAGCTAAAACTAAGAAAAAAGTAAAAACTTTTTAATTAGTCATTACGTAGAAAAGAGGAAGATGAAAATAGAACATACTTTTACGTTGGGAAACCAACAAATCACATTAGAAACTAATCGAATTGCAAAACAAGCAGATGCATCTGTTGTTGTTACCTGTGGGGAGACCATGGTGATGGCAAATATTTGTGCTGCTAAAACACAAAAACCTGATATCGATTTTTTTCCCTTAACGGTTAATTATCAGGAAAAATATTATGCTTCAGGAAAGATTCCTGGAGGTTTTTTTAAAAGAGAAGCAAGGCCGACTGAAAGAGAAACATTGATCTGTCGTTTAATTGATAGACCTATTAGGCCTTTATTTCATAAAAATTTTAAAAATGAAACACAAGTAACCCTTACAGTTCTTTCTTATGATGGATCTATAGACCCAGATATTATTGCAATGTATGCCACGGGTGCTGCGCTTGCGGTATCAGGCTTACCTGTAGCTGGAACATTAGGTGCTGCTAGAGTAGGACATATAGACGGTAAGTTAGTTGCAAATCCTTCAATTCAAGAATTAGAACAGTCATCTCTAGATTTAGTAGTGGCTGGAACAGAAGAAGGCGTTTTAATGGTTGAGTCAGAAGCCAAAGAACTTCCTGAGAGCACTATGCTTGAAGCAGTAATGTTTGGACATGATTTTTATCAAAATCTTATAAAAGAAATTCAGGCATTTGCAGGAAAAACTGAAATTAAAAAGTTTGATGTACCGTCCCTTCCTGAGTTTTATGAAGGACTCCAAAAGGATATTTCTTCTAAAATAGCCGATCCTATTAGAGAAGCCTATGGCCTAACTGATAAACAGGAAAGAAGTCAAAAGCTTAGTGAAATTAGATCTTCAATTATAGAAAACGTTGAAGATGATCAGGTATTATCTGCAACTACCATTATTAAAGACATTGAAAAAGATGTTGTTCGTGGAGATATCATTAAAAATAAAAGTCGTATTGATGGACGAAATCTTGATGAGGTTAGAAAAATTACATGTGATTTAGATATTCTTCCTCGCGCTCATGGCTCTAGCTTATTTACTAGAGGAGAAACCCAAGCTCTTGTTGTAATGACACTTGGTACGGGTGATGATGAGCAAATGATCGACTCCTTAGACCCTATGCATAAGCAGCATTTTATGTTGCATTATAATTTCCCTCCTTATTCAGTAGGTGAAGTAGGTAGATCAGGTTTTACAAGCAGAAGAGAAATTGGTCATGGTAAACTTGCTTGGAGAGCGGTTAATCCTATGCTTCCTTCAAAGGAGGATTTTCCTTATACGCTTCGATTAGTTTCAGAAATTACTGAATCTAATGGATCTAGCTCAATGGCTACAGTTTGTGGCTCTTCTTTAGCCTTAATGGCAGCAGGCGTTCCAGTTAAAAAACATATTGGTGGAATTGCAATGGGACTTATCAAAGAGGGTGATGACTTTGTTGTACTGAGCGATATCCTAGGGGATGAAGATCATTTAGGGGACATGGACTTTAAAGTTGCAGGTACGATGGATGGTATTACATCTCTTCAAATGGATATCAAGATTACAAGTATAACGAAGGAAATTATGGAGATTGCTTTAAACCAAGCTGCAGGAGGAAGAAAACATATTATTGGAGTTATGTCTGAAGCCTTACCAGAAGCTCGAACAAAGTTCT
>NHLE01000014.1 GCA_002169365.1 Pelagibacteraceae bacterium TMED259
TTTAATTGTAGTTTTAGATCAATAAATTCATCTATTTGTTTTTTATACCATTCATCAGGTAATACATTTTCAGAAAAAACAGTTGACTCTACTAAAAGTTGATTTTCATTTATTGGTAAGCAGTACATGAAATGTAATCCTTCATTTTGAGTTACTCGGAAGTCCATTAAAGTTGCAATATTTATTTTATGAGGCTTTATTGTTTTAATTATTTGACCAATAAAGTGTTGCTTCAAACCTTCTTTTTTTATTTCTAAACTTCTAGAGTCGTAAATTTTATTAGCATAAATCTTTTCATCATTATCTAAGGTGATTATATAATATTCATTATCTTTAAAAATTTTAATAACTTTATTTTCTTTAAAATTAAAATTATGAATANCNTCTAAGCAATATTTTTTCCAATCCTGGAAACGAATAACACAATATGGAGTTGAGACAGATTCATGAATTATATCAATATTNTGATTATAAAATNTCCACTTATTCCATTTTTGAGTAGTTAATCCCTCAAAAGATTTCATCCAATCTGTTAACCAAAATGCAAAAAAATTATTTCTAGTGCTGTTAAATTCTTTATCAATNCCAATTATGGAAATATTGCTATNTGAATATNTTAATTTTACAGTAGCAAGACTACTGGCACCCATACCAATAAATGCAATGTCATAAATTTTCATTTTGAAAAATTTCTCTAACTAACTGGTATTTATTGTATCGAAGATTTAAAAATACAAACTCGGGGATAGAAATAAATGTGATAAAAAGTTTTTCAATTGTGCTTACATATATTCTTTTATAACTGTACTCATATCTATTTTTTTTAATTTTTTGTCCTATAGCTCTATAAATCTTCGCTGCAAAAAATATTGCTAATCTTGTTTTCAAGGGAATATATCGCATCCCAGCAAATCCATTTTTATAATACGTCTCCGATAAAAGTATTAATCTCTTTATAGCGCNTTTAATTTGTATTAGGTCTTTATTTGAAGAAATATCTGTTAATTCANTAATATCTNTATTGNTTATCCAATCTTGTGGTAAATAAATTCTATTCATTAAAGCGTCTTCATAAATATCTCTNGCAATATTGGTAAGCTGCATAGCAATTCCAAGATCAATAGCATGTTTATTTGCTTTATTATTATTGACCATAATTAAAGGGCTCATCATTAAACCNACTGTGCCCGCAACTTGATATGCGTATTGTATTAATTCTTTTTCATTTTTAATTCTTACATCAGTTTGNTCTTTGACTAAACCATCAACTAAATCTCCTAATATTTTTATTGATAGGTTATGGGATGTGAAAAATTCATTTATTGGATGACTTAAATCATCACAAATTTTTTTAAATTCCCCTGTAAGAATTTTTGTCTGATCCTCANTGTTATNATCGGCTAGATCATCAAAAAAACGACAAATACTATATAATTTAGTAGCTGCATCCTTATTTCTTTTTGGAAGAAAAAAACTTGCCCAATAGAAACTTTTTCCATGTTTTTTTAAAGAGTTTGGATCATTATAGTANTGGGTCACTTGATATTAGGTGATATTAAAATCTTTTTTAATTAATTTCTCTACCACTTTTGCAGAACATAAAACACCCGGTATCCCAGCTCCTGGATGTGATCCAGCAGTAGAGAAATATAAATTAGAAATTTTCTTATCTTTATTGTGATATCTAAACCAAGCTGATTGGGAAAAAATGGGTGCTATAGAAAAACCAGCACCGTGCATGGACCTATAATCATTCTTAAAGTCTTGGGGTGTCATCCAAAAGTCTTCTTCGATATTTTTTTCTAGATCCGGCATAATGGTTTCACTTAATGCATTAACAATNTTATCTCTTAGTCTCGGTCCCTCTTTTTCCCAATCTATATCTGCTTTTAGATTAGGTACAGGACAGAGAACATAGAAACTATCTTTTCCGGTAGGTGCAAAAGTTTCATCAGTAGCTGTTGGTCTATGNAAATATAAAGAAAAGTCTTTTGTTAGAATTCTTTTATCAAAAATATCGTTAAGTAATTCTTTATACCTCTCAGCCATCCAAATNGTGTGGTGGGCAACGCTAGGNTATTGTTTTTTACTGCCAAAAAATAAAACATACAACCCCATAGAATATTGGGTAAATTTTTCAGGTTTAATAAGAGCTTTTTTACTAAATTGAGGATCTAACATTTCTTTATANACAGTTGGAGGATCTGCATTACAAATGACCACATCCGCATCTATTTCGTCACCAGTAGAAGTTATAACGCCGGTTGCTCTGTTANTTTTAACTTTAATTTTAGTAATATCAGTATTCTTTTTAACAGTGATATCATTCTCTATCATTAGTCTTTCTAATTCTTGAACAATTTTTCCTGTACCGCCCATACAAAAGAAAACCCCCCATTTTCTCTCTAGATAGTGAATNAAGGCATATATAGAGGTTGTTGTGAAAGGATTACCTCCGACCAATAAGGGATGAATAGAAAAAGCCTTTCTTAAAAACTCATTTTTAAGCTTACTATTTACTAACTGACCTACGGTTAAATAACTTTTTAATTTAACAAGTGATGGANCTTGTTTTGCCATTTCCCAAAAAGAAGAAAAGGGTTGATCTGAGAGTTTTTCAAAACCAATTTTAAATATATNTTTTGATGTCTCGAGTAAGTCTCGATATCCTTGTACGTCTCTCGCATCAAATTTCTCAATTTCTTTATTTGTGTCATCTATTGATGGTCGGTAATNAAANGTTTTTCCATTATGAAAATAAAAACGATACCACGGATCAAGTGGCACAAAATTTAAATGATCTTTGAGATTTTTGTTATAGAGTTCAAATAGTTCTTCAAATAAAAAGGGTGCTGTAATAACTGTTGGTCCAGCATCATGGCGATACCCACCTTTTTGAAAGACTCTAGCCCTTCCTCCAAGCATATCTAGTCGCTCTACTAATGTTACTTCAAAACCAATTTTTTTAAGTCTTAAGGCAGACGCTATTCCTCCAAACCCCGATCCAATAATAAGCGCCTTCTTATTTGTTGTCATCTTTAGGATCTTCAGGATCTTTGTGATCATAATTTGAGCTACGAAAGACTAAAAAGGCCACTAATAATACTGCAAATACATAAACGATAACAACCATAGGACTGTTCACAAATGATTCNTGAAGCTGATCATTTGCACATATAAAGTCTTTTTTAATATCACTTGCGAGTTCAGATTGTTGAATTTGTTCGCAAGTTGATAGAGAGTGTTTCATTANATTATAGAATTAGCTTTCACAATTTTTAATATTAACATGATAGTAAAATAGCCTGCATTAATCATCAAAATAAATCCAATAAAATAAATAATTTCTTTGGGCAGCTCATTATCAAAAAATTTTACTAAAAAATTTCTAGATAAAACAATGCCCATTTCAATATATAATATAGAAATTACTACAGCTGTAAAAATTAATAAGGTAAATGCAGAGTATTGATAAACAACAAAATTTATAAGCACTAAAATTAAATAAAATAAAATCGCAATTGAAACAGAGAATAAAGAATACTTAAAATTTATTGGAACAATAATCTTTATTTTTTCTTTATAAGCTACTTTCATCCAAAATATAAANAGAAAGATTATCGCTTCTATAGTTGTGACAATGATTAATTTTGTGGTGATAAGATTAGGATGGAANAAATCACTCATTTAGTTGAGAAAGCAAAAAAAAAGCAGGATCCNAGGATCCTGCTTTTAAGTAANTTATCTAATTAATTAAGCTTTAGATTCTGTTGTAGCAACGTTCCAGATAATCACACCAAATGCGATCTTATTTAAAACGTCAGCTAGGTTGTAAATAACATTTAGAGATTCCATGCTTGCTCCGCCTGTNAAATAACCAAAGAAATATCCTAAAGGATAAATAGCCCAACCAATTGTTACAATCCATCTCATAGTTGAGAATGCTTGTTGAACTGAAGCAGGCGCCTTATCAGCAGCCAATTTTCCAGCTTCACCAGCAAATACTTCATACAAAATATATGCCCAACCAGCCATACCAACGATGAAACCTGCCCANGCATTGATGTAACCAGCTTCACCCATGTATCCAGCAACTAACATGACCAAAGNACCGATCATTAGTCTCCAGAAGATACCGCCAGAAGCNTTTCCAACAGCTCTTAGGATGATGTAGAATTCAACCATCAATAGAGGCACAGTAATTAACCAATCGATGTATCTATANACAGTTGGTGTATCTCCTGTTGAGATCCAAACATCACGCATATAGAAATAGTGAACAGCAGCAACTAAAGTAACCAAACCGGAAACTGTTAGAGATGTTTTCCACTTAGCGCTAACTCTTTGAGTTTCTAAGAAGAAAAAAGCTGTAGACGCAACAAGCGCCATTGAAATTAACCAAAATGAGATACCAACGAAATCGCCGGACTCAAGGTTCGCAGCAGCGTTTGCGAACTGAGGTAATACCAACAATAGAGATGCTGGTAATAGGGTCTTTATTTTAAACATTAGAGTACTACTCCTTTTTTTTTACTTTTTGTACGTACTAAGTACTTATATATGAATCCGATGTGGTTGGATGTCACATATCTCGCGGAGTATAGCCATTAGAGGCAAAAAAAAAACAATTATTTGGAGTATTTTTTCCACAAATTTGAAGATATANTANTNTGAAAAATGGCTATATTTCAAGATTCTGTGCTAGTTGGGGGCTTTTTCTTTTTCTTATCCACATATTTGCTATGGTTTTCAACAAAAAAAATAAATGAGTCACAATTANGTCCAAGTTTAAAAAAAAACCTTAATATTTTAGCCATTATTTTAATGATAATTGTCGTTGTTCTAATATTTGCCTATCATTCNAAACACTATATGGGTAATTTGAGTGGNTAATGCCCTTAAGAAGCCCCTTCGAAGAGAATCACCTAAAAGCTTTTTCTAAAAGCTTTGACCAATCCTTACTTATACACATAGATCGTCAGCAATCTTTGGATAAAAGAATTAAAAAAGCAATGACCTATTCTGTCAAAACAGGAGGAAAGAGAATAAGACCTTTCCTAATTCACACAATGGGCANGTACTTAGTAGTCCCAAAAAGACAATTACTAGATTTTTCTTTAGCGGTGGAATGCGTCCATCTTCACTCATTAATACATGATGATTTACCCTCTATGGATAATGATGATTATAGNAGAGGTAAATTAACGGTTCACAAAAAATTTGATGAAGCCACAGCCGTATTGGCTGGAGACATGTTTCAGGTTCTNTCAGTTAAAACACTGGTTGAATCAAAANATCTNTCTCCTAATCAAAAAATTAAATCTATCCAGATGCTTTNTAGGGCAAATGGTTTAGAGGGTTTAATTGCAGGACAATCTTTAGATATCTATATGAAAAAAAATTCTACAATTAAAGATATAGAAAAAATGTATCTTTTGAAAACAGGCGCATTATTTAGCTTATGTTTCAACCTTCTTTCAAATGTAAAGACCTTGAACTCAAAAAAGAAAGAAGAATTAAAAAAAATTGGTGAAACAATTGGAAAAATTTTTCAAATAACAGATGATATGCTAGACAGATGGGGAGATGAAAAAAAAGTAGGAAAGAAGATTAACAAAGACTCCAAAAAGGCAAATATTGCATATAAATTAAAATATGAAGATTGCATGAGGCACCTTCATCAAATACAAAATAAAAATTACATGGCCTTACAAANATTATTTTATAANAATAATGAAGGTTTGGTATATTTATCAAGTCTTGTTGATTTTATTGTTAGGCGTGTGAAATAAATTGAATAAAATTATGTGTTTTAAATTATGATAGATAAAAATGATTAGAGAAGAAGAGCTCACCAAAGCACGTATAGCTTGGGGAGACGGCATTATAGCAATATCTAAGGCTTATGAAGAACAAGGAATTCAAAAAGCAACTGCAACTGCAAATCTAATCTTAGATAATTTATATGGTTTTGATTTTGGACCAATTCTATTTAAACCAACTTTAAGTGGTGGGATTCAAACATTTCGATCTAATAAAGAAGGCGCCCTGTCCTATTTTATTGGCAATAATTCTAAATTCCCCTCAGATAATGGTTTTGGTATTAAATTTTGGCGTAAAGTTGAATCAGAAACCTCATCCATATTTATAAATGAAAATGTAGCTATGTGGATGGGCTGGGTAACCCTAACAGATAAAGATGGTGGGATCGTNAAAGTTGATAAAAGTTGGGGATATAAGAAAGCAACTGATGGAACNCTTAAAATTATTTTACATCANTCTTCTTTGCCTTATGAGGCNTAAACTAATCTTTTGTATTTNTTAAAATTGCTTCAATAAGCTTACCATCAATTGTAAACCCACCGTGCATATTTGCATTGAGAGTNACTCTTATTAAATTTTCNTTTAAATTNAAATATCTTTCAGGAATATGAATCCAACGAGAATATACTCTGGCAATCTTAATATCATTTACATACAGATGTAAATGACCTGTGTTTGCTTTATTATTTTTTCCAACCTGTTCGGGCGCTAATGTAAAATTATTTAATTCTATAAAAAGATTATACCCATCCATACTATCCTTAATAAGTTTTAAATTTATAATAGGGTATGGTGCTTCAGCTTCAATTTTATGACCGGGATGATGTGCAAATAAATTATGATAAAANNNTATTNAAAATAACGAGTAAATAATTTTTTTCATAACTTATACTATCTTTTAATCTAAANTCTTAAATCATCTTAATTAACGCACTATAATTNTTAATGGCATAAATTTTTTTCGTAAGATGTTAAAAACTTTTTATTTTCAATATGAAATATAGTAATCGTAACCACTTTCTTATTTAAAGTGTTATTTTGAATAAAAATTCGACATTTATCTGCATTATATCTGTGCAGTTCATATATTTCTTCTTTCTTTGAAAAATTAAAACTACCATATTCTAAAAGGACGGATGAAATATCTTTTTGTATATANTCTTCAATGCCTGTGAAATCTTGCACTTCTATAACTATATTTTTTTCGCTATTTAAATTTTCTTCAATTTCATTAGTGGTGTCTTCANCGGGTTGATAGATCACTTTTTCACTTGGNTCAGGTATGATTTTGNNNGTAGGGGTGGTTGTCTCACAGCCAATTAAAANAAGAAAAANTCCCAATANAATAAGGTTTTTGTACATAATAATTATAAAATTTTGAAGATCATAAGTGAAAATATACAACAAACAATTAATATTCTTGTTTGACATAACAAATNANGTTCTTTATAAAGAACATAATTTAAAAGCGAGGATATTATGACTACTTCATCAAAACACCCAGAAACATTAGCATTGCATGGTGGGAGCTATAGAAAAGACCCTACAACNAATGCTGTCGCCGTCCCTATTTACCAAACTACTTCTTATGAATTCAATTCTACNGAGCANGCAGGGAATTTATTTGCTCTAAAAGAACTCGGAAACATTTACACACGAATTATGAATCCTACTAATGCCGTTTTGGAAGAAAGATTAGCAGCCATTGAAGGTGGAGCTGCAGCATTAGCGGTAAGTTCAGGNCAAGCTGCTTCTGCATTGTCNATTCAAAATGTTGCTCAAGCTGGAGATAATATTGTTTGTTCGACAGATATTTATGGTGGAACTTGGAATTTATTTAATAANACTTTAAGGGCTCAGGGAATTGATGTTCGTTTTGCTGATCCATCAGACCCTGAAAATTTTAAAAAGTTAACAGATGATAAAACGCGAGCTTATTATGCCGAAACACTTCCCAATCCTAAGCTTTCTGTTTTCCCAATAGAAGAAGTTGCTAATATTGGAAGACCCTTAGGAATACCTCTTATTGTTGACAACACTGCAGCTCCTTTGAGTTGTAAACCATTTGANTATGGCGCAGCNGTTGTCATGCACTCAATGACAAAGTGGATAGGTGGCCACGGTACATCGATAGGGGGAATAATTATTGATGGAGGTAATTTTGATTGGACAGCAAATCCAGACCGTCAACCTCTATTTAATCAACCTGATGCAAGTTATCACGGAGCAGTATGGGGAGATGTAGTTCCTCAAATCTTTGGNGTTCAAATTGCTTTTGCAATACGAGCAAGAGTAGTCATGCTTAGAGATCTTGGTGCAGCCATTGCACCTCAAAATTCCTTCAATCTAATTCAGGGTCTTGAAACTTTACCTTTACGATTAAAGCAACACAATTCAAATGCTGAACAAGTTGCCGATTTTCTTAAAGCTCATGAACAAATTTCAAAGATTACTTTTCCAAAGTTTGCTCAAGGGAAGTCTAAAGAAAATGCNGATAAGTACTTGAATGGAAATTATGGTTCAATGATAGGAATTGAATTAAAAAATGGCGTACAGGGTGGAAAAGCCTTTATTGATGCTTTAGAGCTACACTATCATGTTGCAAATATNGGTGATGCAAGGAGTCTCGCAATTCACCCAGCATCTACTACCCATTCTCAATTGACACCAGATGAGCAATTAAAGGCAGGTGTAACTCCTGGCTATGTTCGATTGTGTGTTGGTTTAGAACATGTGGAAGACATAATTAATGATTTAAAAATTGGTCTTGATGCTGCAAGTAAGGTTAGCAAGTCACANGCCGCTTAAAAATTAATTAAAAGAAGTATCCTCTTTTTTTTTAATACCAAGGGTACAGCATTANTTTTTNATAACTAAAGTGCTGTNCCCTTTTNCAATTTAATAATTAGTTTATATTAATGTTATGAGAGTTAAGTATGAACAACCACTAGTTTGTAATAATTCCTATAAAAGTATTTTAGGCCAAAGGCCAATATGGGATTGGAGACATGATAAATTATTATGGATTGATATTCATGAAAATAAAATTATTGAAACCGATCAAAATGTACAACGTGAAAATCATTATTTATTTCCTGAAGGCGTAACAAACATTTTGCTTCAAGATAATGAAAATTATCTTATGAGTTCTTCTGATTGTTTGTTTTCATTACATTCTTCAATATCTAAAAGACAATTACTTACTAAAATAAATTTTAAAAATAAAAGTGATAGAATTAATGATGCAGATATAGACAT
>NHLE01000045.1 GCA_002169365.1 Pelagibacteraceae bacterium TMED259
AGTTCGACTAATTTATCTAATGCTCTATAAACCTGAAGAGGTGATTTCAATCCTTCTTTTTTAAGGCTATCCAAAATAGAGTACGCCTTCAAAGGCTCCCCAGAGCTTTGGAGTAAATTGAAAACAATTTTTTGATTTTTAGTTAAAGCTTGATCAAAATCTTTTTCATCTAAAATTTTAGTTCGAGTCATTACTTAGTTATTGATCTTATTTTTTTTTTTGAGTTAAGCAAATTTTTCCAAGGAACAAGAGTAAAAATAAATATTAGCAATGATATGCTTAAAATCGTTGGACCGGTGGATGAATTCCATGTCAGAGAAGAATAAAGCCCTAAGATCACTGAGATGACTCCAATTATACTTGCAATGATTGCCATCTGAATAGGAGTCGATGAAAGATTTCTTGATGCAGAGGCGGGAATGATCAGCAGACCAGTAATTAAAAGTATACCTACTATTTTTATGGAGATGGCAATAACCGCTGCAATCAAAAGTGTAAAGATAGTATTTGCTAATTCTGGGTTCAGACCCTCAGCTTTAGCTAATTCTAAATTCACTGTCCCGGCAAATAGAGGTCTCCAAATCAAAATTAATAAAGCCAAGACAACACATCCCCCTATCCAAATAATTAAGAGGTCGTTAACATTAACGGAAAGAATATCTCCAAAAAGTAAGCCCATTAGATCTATCCTAATGAAGGAGAGGATACCTAAAAGTACTAGTCCTACGGCTAAAACCGAATGCGCTAAAAGACCGAGTAGCGCATCATTAGGTAAGAAAGTTTTCTTTTGTAGATACAAAAGGGATAAAGAAATAACCCCAGAAATCACAAATACAGATAGTATAATATTAAAGCTTAGCGCATAGGCTATAACTACTCCTAGTAAGGCTGAGTGAGCAAGAGTGTCTCCAAAATAAGACAATCTCCTCCAAACAATAAAACACCCCAAAGGACCTGTAATTATTGCCAGGCCAATGCCCGCAACAAATGCTCTAAAAAGAAAATCTTCAAACATAATAAACTTTAATGAGTATGATCGATGCTCCCGTCTGGAAGATGCTCATGATCATGTTGATGTTGATAAAGGGCAAGAGTGGGGTCAATATCTTTGCCAAAAAGCTTAATATATTCAGGTTCTCTTATAATCGACTTGGGAGCACCTGAGCAACAGACATGACCGTTTAAACAAATCACATGATCTGTTTGCGACATGACTACATGAAGGTTATGCGATATTAAAAGAATACCACATTTAATATTTCGAACAATATCTTGGATTGTTTTATACAGAGCTATCTCACCAGGATAATCAACGCCTTGAACGGGTTCATCTAATACCATAAAGTTTGGATTTTTTGATATGGCTCTTGCCATGAGCAATCTTTGAAATTCGCCACCTGATAGATTTCTAACATCATGGTAAAGTAAATGTTTAATCCCAGTCATAGAAAGGGCATCGGTAATCTGATGAGTTGAAAATTTTTCAATTAAATTCATGAAATCTATCACTCTGAGTGGGAGAGACCAGTCGATTGAAATTTTTTGAGGCACGTATGAAACTTTAATATCATTTTTGATATAGTTATCCCCCTCATCGGGTTTTAAAATACCAAGAGCCATTTTTGCAGTTGTGGATTTACCTGATCCGTTAGGGCCGATTAAAGTAACGATTTGTCCATGAGAAACTTTTAAAGAAACTCCCCTGACTAACCACTTTTGACTTCTTATTACTCCACAGTTATTTAATTCAATTAAAGAGCTTTCCATATTACCTTATTGACATATCTTTTTTGTTATAATATTACATCATGTAATAATATAACAAATATAGACAGGTAATAGATATGAATTTATTTCAAAAATCAATATTTTTCGGATTAGCCCCTCTTTTTTTAAGCTTTTCTGCAAAAGCTGATATTAAAGTAGTAACAACAATTAAACCTCTTCATTCATTAGTATCTAGTGTAATGGATGGTGTGAGCGAACCTTCTTTGATTATTGAAGGTACAAACAATCCCCATACTTTTGTATTTAAACCATCGCATGCCAAATTACTCGAAGAGGCCGATATGGTTTTTTGGATCGGAGAGGACTTAGAGGCATTTATGGAAAAACCATTGGATTCCCTTGCTTCTAATGCAAAAAAGATAGCTTTTATGGACCTAGCGTCAATTGAGAAATTAAAGTTCAGAGAAGAAAACATATTTGATGACCATGANGANCANGATGGCCATGATGATGAACATGAAGGCCACGATGATCATGCAGGACATGAAGGACATAACCACGGTGAGTTTGATGCTCACATTTGGCTAGATCCAATGAATGCTAAAGAAATGGTTCATGAAATTGCTCACGAACTCTCAGAATTAGATCCTTCAAATAAAGAGATATATGAGGCAAATGCTAATAAAACTTTAAAGTCATTAGATAAGCTTATTGAAGATGTTGATAAAGCCGTACCTAAAGATATTAGCTATATTGTGTTTCATGATGCTTACCAATATTTTGAAAAAAGATTTGGTGTTTCCTCAGTTGGGGCTCTTACATTAAATCCTGATGTATTGCCTGGGGCAAAACAGATAGCTGACGTACAAGACTTAATTTCAGACAAAGGTATAAAGTGTATTTTCTCTGAACCTCAATATAATCCAAAAATTATTGAAACATTAGCTAGTGATATGAATATTTCAACTGGAATAATGGATCCATTGGGTGCTTATTTAGAAAAAGGAAATACAATGTATTTTGACTTAATCAAACAGATTTCTAGTTCAATTGATAAATGTAATTAACCTTCATTTTTTGTTTTTTATTTGAATTAGAAATGACCAGGGGTTTAAGACCCCTGGTTTTTTTTTAAAATTTAATCTGAAATATATTTCATTAAATTTTGATTTATCACTAAAATCAAACTCCAAAAAAAAGAATATTTACAAATATTTTTTAAAAGATTTTATATACAATATGAAATCAAATAAACCAAAGGTGTGTAATAAGAGATTTAAAAAAATAATTGAGGACCGATATTATCCAATATCTTTTACTGATAGGGTAAATTTTATGTATCATTTAAACTCTTATAAAAAAAAAGAAATTTTAAATAAATCAAATTTGAAAATTACATCTTTCAAATCTTGATGATATTTATAAGTATGAGTTTATTGGAACCTATTTCAGATTAGTTGGGCTAATTTGACCTCACCTGACACATTGAATAGTATTGATAATTCAAGGTTTTTAACCTAAGTTATGCCCATGAACCTTTTAGATGCTAGTAAACCTGAAATTGATTCCTTATTGCAAGAATGTGGTTGGAGGCAAACAAAACAAAGGATTATTTTATTAAAATCTATTTTCGATGGCAAAGACAAACATTTTTCTATTAATCAAATAAACGAAACCCTTAAAGATAATAGAAGTTATTTCTCATTAACTACTCTATATGAAAATTTGAATACGTTAGTTGATAAAGGTTTTCTAAAACAAATTACTGTAGATAAGCAGTCTTTTTATGACACTAACACAACTGATCATGTTCATGTGTTTAACCAAGAAGAAAACAGAATTTATGACTATAAAGATTATAAAGAACTTCACCAAGATTTGCCGATCCCGGCTTGCCTGGCACTATTAGAAGAGTACTCTCTCGTTATAAATATTAAAAAAAAGAAGTAATCTCTTTTCTATAATTAATTTCAAAAAACTTCTTAAATTATTTAATATAAGTACTAATTTTTTTTGTTATTTTAATATCTAAATTTTTCTTTAATTAATCCATTATGATAAAAATTCTTAAATCTCCTTTAAAATTATCTCTCATAATAATTTTAAATTTCACTATGTTTNNNTCTTCCGATNNAAGCCAATGAATTAAAGATTTATTCTGAAAGACAACCTCTATTAATTGAACCCCTATTAAAAGAATTTGAAAAAGATACTGGCATCAAAGTTGAGTGGATTTATTCTAAGAAAGGATTAGTACAAAAAATAATTTTAGAAAAAAGCAACCCTGTTGCTGATATTTTTCTCTCTTCAGACATTTCTCGATTAATTGATATTTCGGAAGCAGGAGCGAGTGTCAAGATACAACCTCTTTCTACTGTCCCAACTAATCTACAAAGTGATTATTGGGCTGGCTTGACACAAAGAGCACGAATTATTTATGTTAATAAAGATTTAAATATTAAAAATATTAACTATGAGGACTTAGCACATGAAGACTATAAAGGAAAAATTTGCGTAAGATCAGGTTTCCATCCCTATAATATCTCTTTATTTGCATCCTTAATGGCACATCATAGNGAAGAATGGCTTGAAACTTACCTNACTGANTTAAAAGCAAATCTTGCAAGAAAACCTCAAGGCAATGATAGAGACCAAGTGAAAGCTATTTATGCTGGTGTTTGTGATTACAGCATAGGAAATCATTATTACTTTTTTAAGATGCAGGACAATGATGATCAAAAAGTGTGGTTAGATAAAGCTACCGTAGTTTTCCCTAACCAAGAAAATAGGGGAACGCATGTAAATATTTCAGGTATAGCTATTCTAAATCCAAACAAACTAGAACTAGCAGAAAAATTAGTACAGTTCTTAGCAGGAAAAAAAGCTCAATCAATTTATGCTAATGATAATAATGAATTTCCTGTTAGTCCGGAGGTTTCTGTATCAGAAAAAGTAAAAAAATTGGCAGGCAACGCAAAATTTGACTCTCTAGATTTAGAAAAATTAGCCTCTAATAGAAAAGCGGTAATTAATTTATTAAACAAAATCAATTTTGACGAATAGATAATACTTTAGGATGGTCCCTTAATAGACCCGCCTCCCTCCAAGGTTAGAGGGAGTTTTTTACTCTGTATTGCTGTAACTGGAATGCCAGTTTTTTAAAATTAAATAACTAATAAGACGAATAGTATTAAATAACATTATCCCAGTAAGAGAGATCAAAACTACAGATGCAAACATTTTAGGTATCTCTAATTGATACCCTGCCTCTATTATTCGATACGCGAGACCACTATGACCAGAAATAGGCCCAATCACAAATTCTCCAACAATCGCACCTATTAATGCTAAGCCAGTACTAATTTTTAAACCTGACAGAAAATAAGGAAGGGCGTTAGGTAAAACTACATAGCGCAACAATTGATACTTGTTAGCTCGATAGAGTTTCATTAAATCAAGATGGTTTTTTTCTGTGCTCTTGAGTCCNGCAATTGTATTTGTGAGAAGAGGAAAAAANGCTACTAAAAACGCGCAAATTAATGTTGCCATCTGCGAACTATCCACCCAAATAGATACTAAAGGGGCTATCGCAATAATCGGTGTGACTTGAAGTACAACTGTTATTGGCATCATGGAGCGCTCAATAAATTTAGAGAAGTAAAAAACGATTGCTAAGCAAAGACTGATAATGACAGACGCCATTAGAGCAATCAAAGTAACTTTAATCGTAATCCACAAAGAACCCATTAAAGAAGCAAAGTCTGACTGGATAGACTCAAAAATCATCGACGGAGGAGGAAGCAAGTACCACTTTAAACTCAGAGCATGAAAGAGAACTTCCCATAAAACAAATAGTCCAAGGATTACTAAGAAGGAGTGAGTCTTAGGCATGTTGTGCTCGCTGAAGAGAGTCGGAGACGACTTTTGCTTGTTCAAAAAATTCTGAAGTAAATCGATAGTCTTCATTTTTATCGATACCAGAAAAATCAAATTCTTCGAAGACTTTTCCGGGATGGGATTGCATGACATAAATACGATCACTTAAGTAAACANNNTCATANATNGAGTGGGTTACATAAATNACAGTTAAATTCTTTTCTTTTTTAATTTTTAAAATTTCTTGGCTTAATTCAAATCGTCTGGTTTCATCAAGCGCACTAAAAGGTTCATCCATTAATAAGACTTTGGGTTGNGTNACAAGAGCTCGAGCGATGGAGACGCGCATGCTCATTCCACCTGAGAGTTGTTTGGGATAGTACCCCTCAAATCCCTTGAGTCCCACAAGGTTGATAATTTCATAAATTTTTTCATCAGCGCTATAGCTGTCTTCCTTGACTATTTTTAATGGCAGTTTGATATTTTCATAAACATTCATCCAAGGTAGTAGGTTGGGCTCTTGAAAAACATAACTCAGGTTAGCCGGATTTTCTGGAGAGTTTTGAAAATTCGATGTAGGCCAGCTTATTTTACCAGCGGTGGGTTTAATTAAGCCACACATCATCTTTAACAAAGAGGTTTTTCCACATCCGGAAGGCCCAACTATAGACAGGAAGTCTTTTTGAAATACTTCTAAATTAATATTTTCTAGAGCATTTTGATTGGATCCGGCAAATTGCTTACAAACCCCATCGAGTACCGCTAATAGTCGCGACTGACCTTCGGCCAGTTTAGACTGGCGATCAANATCTGATAAAACTCGNAAGCTCATAGCGAGCCCATTTTAGTTAGAAAATTCTAAAGTGTAAGCTTTTTCATGGTCAAATTCTGACTCATAAATGCCCAATTCAAGCGACATTTCGTAGAATTCTTTCCAACGATCANCATTCATGGAGCCAATTTTTTGATTATCACCCGTTACAATATTGTACTCGATCATCTTTTCGCGAGCATACGCTAACTTCTCTGATGGCATATCCGGGTTGAGTTGTTGAATTAAATCAAAAGCAGGTTGAGGATCGCTTGCAAGGTAGTCTTGCCATCCAAGCCTTGAGGCAGCAATGAATCTTTTGATGAGATCAGGATTTTCTTCAATAAGCCTATTGGATACNTCAATAGTATTGGCATAAGCACTAAAGCCATGATCGGCTAAGAGATGAACGACAGGTTCAAAGCCAGCTACTTTTTTGATCGCAAAAGGTTCACTGGAAAGATANCCCTGCTGTACCGATTGAGGATCATCAATAAACGGTTGGGAATTAAAATTNTAACTTTTGAGTTGGTCGTCTGAAAGATCATATTTATTTTTGATAAAACCCCAAAATGATAATCGGCCAAAATTTGATAAGAAGATTGTTTTTCCTTGAAAGTCTGAAGGGTGATCAATGCCTACATTTGGATGAGACATCAAGACTTGAGGNGTTTTTTGAAAAAAAGCAGCAACGGCTGTAAAGGGTAAATCCTGTTTGGCATAATTGAAAGCACCGGCACTTCCACCAATATTAAATTCTACTTGGTCAGCCATTANCATTGCTTTGGTATTGACCGAAGGGCCACCTGGAATAATCTCTACTTCAATATTTTGATCACTATAATAACCTTTAGCGATCGCTTGGAAGAATCCACCATGCTCACCTTGGGGAACCCAATCAAGTGAGAGTTTAACGTTATCAAAAGCCCATAGATTAGCAGTCGCAAACCATGAGAAAAGTACAACAATAATTTTTATCATATGAAAATTTAACTTCTTTTTTAGAAGAATAGCACTAGTTAATTTTGTAGCCGCGACAAAATTAGCAGGTCTCTTTTATTCAAAAAAGACCTGCTAGATTATTTATGTTAGTGAGCATTGAGATCAAAACGATCAGCATTCATGACTTTAGTCCAAGCAGCCACGAAATCTGCAACGAATTTTTCTTGATTATCGTCTTGGGCATAGACCTCTGCGTACGAGCGAAGAATAGAATTTGATCCAAAAACAAGATCAACGGACGTTGCTGTCCATTTCACATTTCCACTAGCGCGATCGATGATTTCATAATGACCATTGGAAGGGTTCCATTTATTGGCCATATCTAATAGATTTATGAAGAAATCATTGGTCAGTGAACCTACGTTATCAGTAAATACACCGTTTTGACTATTTCCATGATTCACACCCAGTGCTCTCATCCCGCCAATTAATACGGTCATCTCAACACCAGTAAGTCCCATGAGTTGAGCGCGATCAAGGAGCATCTCTTCGCCACTGACGGTATAGTTTTCTTTTTGCCAGTTTCGAAATCCATCATGAATAGGTTCTAGCTGGGAGAAAGAGTCTCCATCTGTCATCTCGGCAGTTGCATCTCCGCGTCCAGGGCTAAACGGAACTTTGNCNGATGAACCCGCAGCTGTAATCGCCATCTCTAATCCNACGTTACCAGCAAGGACGATAGTATCAGCAATACTTGCNCCNGCNTCTGCAGCAAGNGGTTCAAGAANNCNNAGNACNTTNGNNAAGCGNTCNGGCTCATTGCCTGCCCAATCTTTTTGAGGTGCGAGTCGTAGACGGGCACCATTGGCACCTCCCCGTAAATCAGAACCGCGATAAGTGCGAGCGCTGTCCCACGCAGTGGCTACTAACTCTTGAACACTCAGACCACTTGCTTGGATCTTTGATTTCAAAGCATCAATATCATAGTTAGAAGAACCAGCTGGAACAGGATCCTGCCAAATTAAATCTTCTTGCGGTAGGTCGTGTCCGATGTAGCGATTGTTTGGACCCATATCACGGTGAGTTAATTTAAACCATGCACGCGCAAAAGCATCTTTGAAGTATTCATGATCTTTATAGAACTTCTCAGAGATTTCTCGATAGGCCGGATCTTTGATCATGGCCATGTCCGCATCAGTC
>NHLE01000046.1 GCA_002169365.1 Pelagibacteraceae bacterium TMED259
AAGATTGAATTTATATAAATCAAAGGAGATACAATGAGTTTTGGAAAAGAAAATGTAACATTTGGATTTACTATGAGAGTGCCTGAATCAGATGCTCAGTATGTAGATGGGTTAATTGAATCGCATGCTAATTGGATGAACGAGACACATTCATTGGTTGAAGAAGAAGGTAAGCTTCACACCCTAGAGTATTATGTAACAAAAGCATCTGAACTAAATGATATGATGGATCCATCTAAAGGGACTACTGGAAATGTTATTTATTCAGTGAATGAAGTTCATAAAGATGGTGAGCACATGGGTAAGCATGTAGAAATGGGACAGAAATGGGAAAGAATAAACGAATTTTTTGAATTATTCTCTAAATACAATCCTTTAGTTACTATGGGAGGAAGTGTTCTAGCGAAACTATAGCAATCTAGATATATCTAAAAAAATTAATATGGTGGAGCCAAGGGGGATCGAACCCCTGACCTCTACGCTGCCAGCGTAGCGCTCTCCCAGCTGAGCTATGGCCCCAATTATTTAAATTAGCAATAAACTATATTTATCAACTGTTATCGTGATGGGATTTTATTTCATTAGATTCAGCTGAACAAGAAAATAATAATTCAGCTAACTGATATATATATTGACCCAGCAACTAAAACACCTATTACCAGACAACTCCAATAAGTAATTTTATTTCTCTGAATAAAATCATCTAATTTCAAAATTGTTTTTGCTATTAAATGAATGATCATTACTCCAAGAAAAAAAGCAATAAATGTAAATACTAATTCTGCTAACAATAACATAGTACATATTTTATACCTTTAATATAATCGAGTAAAGTTAGCAGAGAAATGTACTTTTTTTAGCGACCATAATTAATGCTCGTCTCAATAAGTTCCATCATTTCTTCAAGAGTTGCTGTCTTTGGATTTGTGGCAAAGGCACTATCTTTCAATGCTTTTTTTGCAAGACTCTTAACTGAGCTATCCTTAACCCCAATATCACTTAATTTTTTAGGTATTTCAAATTGGTCAAGTAAGTCACAAATTGATTTATAGAAATAATCAAAGTCATTTTTTTTTAGACCCATCGCTTTACTCATAACAGAAATTTTAGAACCCATTCCATCTTTATTAAATCGTAAGACTGAAGGTAAAACGATAGCATTAGTTAATCCATGTTGAGTATCATATTCCGCACCTACCATATGTGAAATAGCATGAACAAAGCCCAATCCTTTTAAAAATGAAATTCCAGCGAGACATGATCCGACTAACATTTTACCACGGCTAGTTAAATCCTCTCCCTTTTCATAAACAATAGGAAGATTTGGATAGATTAATCTTAAAGCCTCAAGTGCAGCACCATCACAAAGAGGATGAAAATCATCAATTACATAGGCCTCTATTGCATGAACTAAGGCATCTATACCAGTCCATGCTGTTAAATTTTTTGGTAATTGAATTGTTAATTTTGGATCTAATATTACCTCTAATGGTTTTTGATTTGGATGTGCAATGCACCATTTTACTAAGAGCTGAGTATCGGTAACCATAGCAGAACTCTCTGTTTCTGCGCCAGTACCTGCGGTTGTAGGTATGCAAATTAATGGGGGAAAATCACTATTATTAATAACTGGAGGGTTTTTTTCCCATTCAAAATCCCATATATCGTAGTCATTATTGGCTATAAGAGAGAGGGCTTTAGCTCCATCCATCCCACTTCCACCACCAATCCCAATAATCCCATCATGGTTACCTTCATGATATTTTCTCTTACCGTTTATCACTTCAATATCTCTTGGATTAGGCGATATTTCAGAAAAAATATCTACTCCAAATCCTTCATTTTTTAAAACACCGTGAAGGGCTAGTATGAAATCTAAATTCTCACTTCCTTTATCTGTTATAATTAATGGATTATTTATTTTATTTTTTTGACATATTTCTTGTAGCTCTTTTAATCTCCCTGGCCCATAACGTATTGGTACGGGGAATGTCCAGTTTTGATTATATAAATAATTCATAGGTCTGTTTTATTATATGCTAGTAATTACAAACATATAAATTATTTTAATTATTTACTATATTCGAAACAAAGGAGTGCAATTTAGTGGATATCCTAAAATCTAAGCTAGAAGTTAAAAATAAATTAAATCAAGAAAAACTAGGAGAGACACATTTACTTCGATTGAGTGGTTACGGAACCATAAATTATGAGTGTTCATGTGGTCAGACACATGACTTAAACGGTAAGGATATTAAGCGATTAGCATCTGCTAAGTCATTTCGAGTATTGTTAAAATGCCAAGAAAATTACTATACAATGGTAAAAATTGAAGGTTTTTTTAAAAAACGAACTATCTCAGAGTATGGATTTCATGAAAGTCACAGAAAATAAAAATTTATTTTGTTAAATTAAAACCTGCTTCCACCCAGCCATTTGCCCCGCCAGTCAAATTATAAACATTATCAAATCCCATATCTTGTAAAGTTTTAGTTGAAAGAGCAGATTGTCCACCTACACCACAATAGAGAACGATCTTTTTTTCAGTATTAATTTCTGGGACTCTAAAGGGATTGTCATCCCTTTGATCAGCATGAAACTCTAACATACCTCTTGGGACATTGATTGAGCCCTCAATCACTCCTTCCGATTGGATGATTTCTTTGGATCGAACATCTATAATGACTAAATCCTTATTATTTTTTTCCTCGTGAAGTTCTAAGGCTGTAATTGATTTTATTTCAGCATTTGCTTGCTGTAAAAGCTCTGGAAATGTTTTCATAAATCAAAATATCAAAAGAGTACTTAAAAGTAATAAAAATCTTTCAATTTATTGAAGTTTATTGTCATCCTTGTAAAATCGAGGATCAAACTCATTAAGAACAACATCTTTAATTGCTAGTGAGGGTTCAGAAAAATCACAATCTTTGGTTAATTTTTCAAATGGTGTATCCACTAATATTCTTTTTGCCTCTTCGGCTGATCGCGCTTCAACTTGTATATCAAAGTCATAAGACTTACTTAATTTTATGGTAAAGTTTTTCATTTTGTTTTCCCTCTTGAATTATTATTGTTTTAAAAATCTATTTCGTTTTAGAAAATTTTATACAAAAAAAAATTCTTGGTATAATGTATTACACATACCAAAAAACTTATTAAAATTGATTATTTTATAAGGCCTTTAACTAATATAAATTTTTAAAATTTTTAGGATGTTTAAATAAGTGCGACATTTATACAAAATCAGTATAATTTACCGTTAATAAATAATGAGAATTGCAATTTTCCAACCTGATATTAATAATTATCCCAGCATCGATAGTAGATTATCAAAAATAAAAAGTATTATTCAATCTAGTGACTCTTTAGATGTAATAGTTTTGCCAGAGTTATTTTTAACTTTCTATTGTAGTGCGAAAGAAATTATTAACTATTCTGATCAAGATATCAAAGAAGCGAATAAACATATTTTATCCTTAAGTTCACAATTTAAATGCTCAATAGTCTTTGGCTACCCTGAAATTAATGACGATATAAGATTTAATAGCGCCTTAATAACGGGGTCTAACGGTAGAATATTAAATAATCACCGAAAAACTTTTTTAGCTCCAAATAATATGGAACAAGAATTATTTTCTACGGGTAGCAATTTTGAAATTTTTTCTATTGGAGACATTAAAGCTTCATTATTAATTTGCTATGAGTTTGAATTTCCAGAAATAGTTAGAAAATTAGCTAAATTAGGTACTCAAATCTTATTTGTTCCTACTGCTTTAGGGGAAGATTTTCGGTTTGTAGCCTATGAGATGTTAAAAACAAGGGCATTTGAAAATCAGATAATTATTGTTTATGCCAATTATGTTGGTAAATCACAAATGTTCAGTTTTTGTGGAAATAGCGCCATAGTTAATGAAAAGGGTGAAGATTTATTAAGGTTAGGTGATAGAGAGGAAGTTGCTTTTATTGATGTACCATTTTTAAATCAAGACTCTCGACGAAAACGATTACCTTATTTTAAGGATTTAATTAAATTTGAAGCCTAAGTTCTGAGAAATGTTTTGCTAATTTTTTTCCTGCTAGCCAGGCATCCTGCATACTAGGACCCTGACACCAGTCACCAAGTGCATATAGCCGATGATCAATAGACTCAATATAGTTTTGATCGTTTAGGTCCTTATAGCTTTTTTTTGCATACGCATATCTCCATCGATGTGATTTTTTGTAGACAGCTTTTGCATCTGAGTGAAAATGTTTTTTAATTTGATCTATTACATAGTCTTCAAGGACATAGTTTTCAATATTATAGTATTCTTTTGACCACTCAGATCTCATGTTAATTACCCAACATTCATCACTAAAAAACTCATGTTTAAAGTTTTGGTTCATTAAAAAACTAATATCTGGTGTTAAATGATAGCCAAATTGAAAAGGTGAACCTAGCCTTTTATCTAATGCGATCATAATTGTCCAAATTACATCAAAATCAGGAGGTGTTATGAGAGAATAATCAATAAAGTCATTTAGCAAGTTTTCTGCTTGTTCATAAGGAATGCAACAAAAAATAAAATCAAATGGTCCAAATTTTTCATTATCAGTTTCTANATAATATNCNTGGTTTANANTTTTAATTTTTTTNATNTGGGTAGAGAAATTNGTTGGATACCGAAGTCGTTTATGAAATTCAATAGGGATGGACTCTATTCCTTTTTGTCCAACAATAACTTGTTTTTCTTCGATGGGAGATTTGTTCTGAATGTTGGAACAAAAATCTCCTTTTAGGATTTTTGTAGCATTAATTTTATTTAGAAACTCATTTAACCCTATCATCCCATGATCTTCTTTTAAGTAATGCGCACCATGATCAAAAATATAATTTTCATGACGTTTAGTTGAAATTCTACCTCCTGGTCTCCAGGATTTTTCAAAAAATGTGACATCAAGAGCAGGGAGATGATGTACTAAAGAAAGTGCACTAAGCCCAGTGCCAATGACCGCTATTTTTTTCAAACTTATTTTTTCTTACTAGGATTTTGTGAGGGTAGTTCATCAATTCCTTCAATTGGACGCAATATCGGAACATATCGAAGTCGAAGAATAATTACAGCTACAGCAACTAAAACAATTGCTCCTGCCTCATAGAGAAGAAGTTCTGGATTCGAGTCTTTGCCTTGCAGGATGATTAGTCGTGATAATGCTGTAATTGCAATAAATAAGGGGTATGTCATTCTAACTCTGTTAGAAATTAGATATACGCGGACCATGCCAATTACTTCAACGTAAATAAAAAGTAAAAGTAAATCAGCTAATTCCACATATTGAGCATTAATCATCTTGAGGATTTCAAACATGATAGCTGTAAGAGTAGAAACTAAAATTATAAAAATAACTGCTTTTTCAATAAAGCCTACAACTTGCTCGACATGCTTATTCATCACCATTCTATCTTATCAATTTGTTTTGATTGTAGAAAGGTATTTGTTTGAGAGAAAGGTTTACTTCCAAAAAAACCTCGATGTGCGGACAAAGGAGAAGGGTGAGGTGCCGTTAAAATCAAATGTTTTTTCGAATCAATGAGATTTTTTTTTGACTGAGCGAAAGCCCCCCATAGAATAAAGACTATATTTTCTAAATGATTATCAATAACGCTGATAACTTTATCGGTAAACTCTCCCCATCCATAATTTTGATGAGAAAGAGGTTTCGATTGCTCAACAGTTAATGTTGTATTCAATAAGAAAACACCTTGTTCAGCCCAATGTTCTAGATTCCCATTTCCAGGATTAATTATTTTTCCAATATCACTTTGTAATTCTTTAAAAATATTTACTAAAGATGGTGGGGGTTTGACAGAATTTGGAACAGAAAAACATAGTCCATGTGCCTGATTTGGACCATGATAGGGATCTTGCCCTAGTATCACTACCTTTACNTTATCAAAGGGNGTGAGATTAAAGGCATTAAAAATCTGCTCGCCTCGCGGGTAAAAAATAATTTTATTTTTTTTAAGTTCTTGCAGTTTATATTTTAAAGTCACCATGTAATCTTTTTGGAACTCATTCTTTAGGTGGGNTAACCAAGAGTGGTGAAGTTGAATGGTTTGTTTATCCATTCTTAAAAATATTAATTAATTGTTTCGTCTTTACTACGGCCGTATTTTTCTAACTTATAAATAATCTTTTCTTTTAAATCATGATTTTCTTCTAAGGCCATAACTAGAGCTTGTGTGTAAAAGAANCAGGCAGCTTCAATATCTGCTTTATTTTCAAAATAGTTAGCTGCTTCATAATAGAGAGAGCAAACTTTATCCATTTGCTTTTTTTGAAAAGCATCGGAGATATCCATATCAATNTGTGAAAATTCGTTCATAGAATTTTCAAATTAACACATTTGCCTCAAACGCCAAGATTAAAATGAAATGTTAAAAATTATCCTTTGCAGAGCGCATTTTAGCAAAAATNTCTTCAGGATTTTTACTGTTATAANAGTTAAAAAAGTAATCTGTGTCACATCTTAGAAAAGGATTACAGAGAATTTGCTGTTCTAGTGTTGTTGGTATAGTNGGGCGATGNTCATCTTCTTGTTGATTTACCCATTCGGCTAATTTGAGTAAATTTTGATTATCAGGATCAATGCTTAATGCAAATTTAATATTGCTCAGNGTGTACTCATGGCCACAATAAATTTTNGTATCCAGGGGGAGTGATTTAATNTTTAATAAACTTTTCCAAAATATTTTAGGGTCTCCTTCAAACATTCTTCCNCANCCTGCATTAAAAAGAGTATCTCCAGAAAATAAAATATTATGGTCTTTCATAAAATAATTTATGTGCTGTAAAGTATGACCAGGTGTATGGATNACTTNATATTTTTGACCATGTACCTCGAATATTTGTCCTTCATCTACAGTTTGATCTGGTTTGGGAATCTGATNATCNTGAGAGTAACCAATAACAATTGAATCAAACTTTTTTTTTATTTTATCTACCGCTGCTACGTGATCTTCATGGTGATGAGTGATTAAAATATGAGATGCTACGGAGTCATTAAGCTCTAAAATCTTTAAGCACATATCATAGTCAGAGGGATCAATGAGAACACCTTCAGTGGCATGGGGATTTTTAATGAAATAACCATAGTTATCACTGAGTTGAGGAAAAAGATAAACATTCGGCTTGGCCATATACATGGAATGTTAGGTAAATCTTGATAAAATACAACTATGGATATTAGCGCATCTGATATTTATAGTTTTTATCAATCAAAATTAGGAGGTCTTGTTAAAAGAATCATCCGACAAAAAATTATTTCATCTATTGATAAATCAAAACATAGTGATGTATGTGGNTATGGATATGTNAGTCCTTATTTGTCTTTTATTAATAAACATTTTCATCAATCAAATGTTTTAGAATTCAGACCTGATTTTTTAGATGGGGCCATTCAAGAGAGAGTTGATTTTAATCAAAAATTTATTCATGAATACTTTCTACCTTTGGAGCCTAGTATGGTCGATATTGTCATCTCAACACATCTATTAGAATTTGTTGAAAAGCCCCAGAGTTCAATTGAAGAAATATGGAGAATTCTTAGACCAAATGGCTATTTTATTTCAGTTTTACCTCGCCGTTCAGGTATCTGGACTAGATACGACAATAACCCCTTTGGCTTTGGTCGATCTTACTCCTCAGCACAATTTAAAAACTTGATCAGTGATTATTTTGTTTTAGACNAAAAGAACTCATTCTTACATTTTCCGCCTTGGAGTCATTATTTAAACTATAAGTTTTATCAAACATTTGAAAATCTTGGAAATAAACTATTTCCTTATATGGGAGGGTTGATGTTTTGCGTATGTAAAAAAATTGTTTATGCAAAAAAAACATCTATCTCTAAAAAAATTCCAATAAAAAATATACTTACTACTTAAAAGANTGGTGAAAGTTTAAAAAATATTTTTAATTTCATGATTTATATATAGATTAATTACTTGTTTGATCTTAGCTATTATCTAATCGTATCTTTTTCAATTTTATTATTTGCTATTTCTAAATCAGGTTTTTCAGGTGGGGGATTAGCATTGATATCTGTAACGCTTTTATCTATTACTTATGGCCCCCTAACAGCAATTGCTATTCTTATGCCTATGCTTCTTATTTGTGATGCTATTGCAGGATACCTCAATAGGAAACACTATGAGCATAAAGTCATTTGGTCACTTGCCCCTTATTCTCTTTTGGGGGTTTTGGCTGGGATGCTTTTATTTAAATTCATAAACTTATCGATGATCAGTATTTTTATTGGATCCATCTCTTTGATTTATGTTGTTTTTAATTATCTAGTTACCAACTCAAAAATTAAAAACATTCCCTTTTATGGTAGTAAGCTTTTTTGGGGAACGCTATCTGGCTTTACTAGCTTTTGTTTACACTCTGGCGGATTGCCAATGAATATTTTCTTTATGTCTCTTTATAATAAAAAAGTTCAATTTGTTGCTGGTCTTGTATTTTCTATGGCTTTAATCAATATCTTTAAAATCATTCCATATTTTTATTTAGACATCATAAATATTAACTCATTAATGGGGTACTTAATATTTTCTCCAGTGGCTGTGATAGGAGTAGTAATGGGGCATTGGATGAATAGTAAATTAAGTGATAAATCTTTTTTTATGGTTATAAACTTTTTTATCGTTATAGCTTCTTTAAGGTTGGTTTATTTGGGATTAATGGATTTATAAAATTTCATTTAACTCATTTATCAAATCAAATTCATTTTTAAAGTTATTCATTTTTTCTTTGTCAATAATGATCTTAAATCCTTCATTATTTTTTTCTAGACAAATAGGTAGTTGATTTTCATATTTATCTAAACCGAAATCATTTAGTTCTTCGGAATGCAAAAAGTGTAATTGATGGGGTGTTTTTTCTACAAAGTCTTTCCATGTTTTTCTCATTTTAAGGTCATGCGTGATTTGACATAAATTACATTCATATGTGCTGGGTGAAGCATATTTATGGATAGTGTCCACAATATAATTCCATTTACCGCCCCTAGCATTATAAACAAAGTATATTTCTTTTTTTTTAATCATTGGCTATATGAAACAAAACTTCTCTGCAGAAGAGGTTAGATGGAATCCTACCATTTGTGAATTTCTTTTGGTTTATTACATCAAAAGTATTAATTATTTTGAAATTAAGATCTAAGACTAATTGTTTAAAGTCTTTAATACTACAAGGGTGGATATAATCAGTATTATACCATTGATCACTATCAGACTTTTTTAACAAAGAGTCAAAGCTACCTGAGGTTAAAAAACTTAATGCTTTACTTAGTCGAGCAGAATTATTGAAACCAACTATAATATTTTTACCCACTTTTTTTAATGTATTAAGTAAAACATCAGGTTTTTGAACTGCTTGAATAGTTTGGGTAAGGATACAATAATCAAATTGGTTATATGGAAAATCTTCAACCATAACATTTATATCTCCATGAATAACATCTAAGCCTTTTTCTAAACAAGAAATAACTTTTTCTTGGTTGAGTTCTACTCCTTGAGCACTGACACTTTTATTTGCTAATAAGGAAATTAACTCACCATCTGAGCAACCTATATCAATCACTTTTGAGTTTTCAGGTATTAAATCGAGGATTATTTTATAGTCACTTCTCATCATCTGATTCCTTTAAGAAAGCCATCACAAACTTTAAAAAATTGGGGTTCATCGAGAAGAAAGCTATCATGCCCTCTATCAGAGACAACCTCTGCAAAACTGACATTGGATCCGATGGAATTTAACACAGATACAATCTCTTTAGACTCCTTTGTTGGAAATAGCCAATCACTAGTGAAGGAGAGGACGAGAAATCTAATACTATTTTTAATAATTTTATCTTGGTTATGTTGTATTTCAGCGGATACATCAAAATAATCCATTGCTCTCGTCATATAAAGATAGCTATTTGCATCAAAGCGATCAACAAAAGATCTTCCTTGATGGCGTAAATAGCTTTCAACTTGGAAATCAATTCCAAAACCAAATGACAAATCTTTTTTCTCTTGTAAATTTCGTCCAAATTTATTTTGAAATGCTTTTTCTGAAAGATAAGTAATGTGTGCTATCATTCTTGCAACAGATAAGCCATTTTCAGGCTTCTGATTTTTTTCTGGATATCGGCCATTATCCCAATTTGGATCTAACATGATTGATTGCCTACCTGCTTCATCAAATGCAATATTTTGGGCTGAATGCTTTAATGAACCAGCAATACTTATTATGGACTTTAAAGATTCAGGATATGTAGCGGCCCATTGTAAAACTTGCATTGCACCCATTGACCCTCCAACAACGGATAAAAGTTTTGATATACCCAGTTCATCGACTAGAATTTTTTGAACTTTTACCATATCCCTTATTGTAATAGTTGGAAAATCAGGACCGTAAATTTTATTTGTTTCAGGGTTAATATCATTAGGGCCTGTAGTTCCAACACAACCACCCAAAACATTAGAACAAATTACAAAGTATTTATTTGTATCGATGGGTCTATTAGGGCCTACCATCAAATCCCACCAACCCTTTTTTTTTGTGATAGGGCTCTCCTCGGCTGGAAATTGATCTCCTGTTAAAGCATGACATATTAAAATGGCATTATCTTTGTCATCATTGAGATTGCCATAAGTTTGATACGCAACTTGAAAATCAGATATTACTTTACCAGAGTCAAGTAATAGCTTTTCTTGGCATTTTAAAAGATATCCAGGATATTCAGTGTTATCAGTTATTTTTCTCATAAAATCTTTAGTATGATTGATAACTGCGGAGAAAACGCTTTAGCTGTTTATACACCCGCAAGCTGCAATCAAATCGGTGTTGATAGAAATTTAAGGCTTTTCAAAAAATATTTCAATATAAAATGATGATATTTTTCCTATATAGTTTATTTATTAATTTCAAAAAATGATTAAAAATCAGCCAAAAAACAACTATCAAGGTGGATCTGAAAATTTTAAAGGATTTATTAGATTGTCCTCTAATGAAAATAATTATGGTCCTTCAACCAAAGTAATCTCTGTAATAAAAAATAACTCTAAATATTCTAATATTTATCCGGAATTAGATGGAAGCAGTCTAAAATCACAATTAGCTAAAACTTTTAATGTTTCTTCAAATCAAATTATTTTAGGAGCAGGTTCTGATGAAATATTGCAAATGGCTTTTGCAGCTTTTACAAAACCCAGAGATGAGGTTTTATTTACAAAATATTCCTTTGCGATGTATTCTATTTATGCCAAAAATTTTAAATGTAAGGCAATTAAGTTTAATGATAAAAAATTTCAGTTTTCTTTAGATGATTTATTAAAACTGTCTTCACCAAAAACAAAAATCATTTTTTTAGCTAATCCCAATAACCCAACTGGATCAATTTTTTATAAGCAAGAACTAGTTAAATTTTTAGAACGAGTAAATAAAAAAACTCTAGTGGTATTAGACGACGCATATTGTGAATATATTGAAGATAAAAATTATGATAGTGGTATGAATTTAGTAAAAAAATATCCAAATTTAATGATTACCAGATCTTTTTCAAAAATTTTTGCCTTAGGGGGGTTGAGAATAGGATGGGGCTATTCTCAATTGCATAATATTTCTAAAATGTATGAATTTAAAAAGCCTTTTAACGTTTCTCGACTATCCTGTATAGCAGGCATAGAGTCTTTAAAAAGTAAATCATGGTTAAAGACAAATATTAAAAATAATTTAATAAATAAGGATTACACTGTTCGTAATCTTAAAAAAAATTATTTTGAAATTATAGATACAAAAGCAAACTTTATTTTATTAAAATTTAATAACAATAAATTAGCAAATTCTTATGTTGCCTTTTTGAATAAAAAAAAGATTACAGTTAGATCGTTAGCTTCTTATGGATTGGCTAACCATATAAGGATGACTATAGGAACACAATCAGAGATGAAAAAAACAGTAAAAATTTCTAATCAATTCAATGTTTAAAAATATATTAATTATCGGTTTTGGAATGATTGGTTCTTCGATTGCGAGAACTGTTTTAAAAAATAATAAATCAGTAAAAATTTATGCTCTAGATAAGTCTTCTTCAATTGAAAGAAGACTTAAAAAGGCAAAACTTTCATCGGTTATTTGTCTAAAGTCTTTTGATCAGGTGGATAAAATACAGATTGATTTAATCATTGTTTGCACTCCAGTGCTTCAGTATAAGTCAATATTTCAAAAAATATCTCAATTGAAACGTAGTAATTTTATTGTTACTGATGTTGGTTCCACTAAGTTAAATATTGAGAAAATTTATAAATCCGAAAAGTTTCAATTTAGATTTGTGCCTTCCCATCCTATAGCTGGTATTGAAAAATCAGGCTTAGAGTATGGTTTTGATGGGTTATTTGACAATAGATACAATATTATTTGCCCTTTAAAAAACACCTCCAAATTAGATATAAATAAAATATCTAATTTTTGGAAATCTCTATCTATGAAAATTGATATAATGACATCTAAAGAGCATGACCACGTTCTAAGTCTAACCTCTCACTTACCACATGTAATATCATATTCTTTAGTGCTCACAGCTATGAAGAAAGAAAAATCTTTGAATTCTAAATTAGTTAAATTTTCAGCAGGGGGGTTTAGAGACTTTACTCGAGTAGCAGGCAGTGATCCTGAAATGTGGAGAGATATTTTTTTAGCAAATAGTAATCAAATTCAACAATTAACTAATGCTTTTATTAAAGAATTAAAAACTTTTTCTAAAAGCTTAAATACTCAAAATTCTACTAAGCTTTTAAAAAAGTTAGAATTGACTAAAAAAGTTAGAAATAGAATAGTTAAGGCTCGTCAAGCTGGGAAGTTCATTCCTAATGATTAAGAGTATTAATTTCAGAATGAAGTTTTTTTAAAAAATCTTGTTTGCTTAAGCCCGGCTGTATAGGCTCACGAAATTCAATAGTTATTGTTCCCCGATTGATTTTATTATTTTTAGGCCAACAGAATCCAGAATCTAGTGCTATTGGAATAACAGGCTTACCCAAAGATTTATACATAGAATAAATCCCTGGTTTTAATTCAGGACTTTCTTTGTATGTAGTTCTTGTTCCTTCTGGAAAAATAACCACTGGTCTATTATTAATATATTCTGCTGTTTTTTCATTTACATATCTTAAACTCTGTATTCCTTGAGTGCGATCAATAGCTATCATCCCTAATTTTTTTAGATAAGTGCCAAAAAGAGGGATTGATAGGAGTTCTTTTTTTAAAATATAAGATGGGTTATAAAATAAATGATTATAATAAATTGTTTCAAACATTGACTGATGCTTGCTAGCAAATAAACATCCCTTATGATTGGCTAAGTGGCTATTAATAACATTAATTTTAATTCCAAAAACTTTCAAAGACAAAACCATATTATTAGTAAATAAAATGACAAAAAATCTGAATAGTTTAAATTTCAATGGTATTCCAATTAAGGAAAAAATTAAAACTATAGCCGTTGTGAAATAGAAAAAGATTAAAAAACTAAATCTCATATTTTTTGATAAATACCATTTTTGATATAACTAATTTTATATATTCCTCTAACATTTTTTCAAAAGGTATAACTTGTTGGTTATTGTTAACTGCATGAGGTGTAACTCTTAAACCTGATAATTGATTAAAAAGAAATTCAGCTCTGGGCATATGAAGCGTTGATGTAATAAGTAGTATTGAATTAATCTTTTTTTCCAAAGCCCAATAACGAGTTTCAAGTGCATTTTCATATGTGTTTTTTGATAAATATCCAACTTCAATACAGCATTCTACTTTTTCTTGATCAAAATTTAACATATTTATGAGTACTACCTCTGAGTTAAATGTATTATCGACGCCTGAAATGAAAAGTTTCTTTTCTTTAGAGTTATCTATCTGATTATATCCTTCTATTATTCTCTCACCCCTTCCTCCGGTTAATACAACAATAGCATCTACATTAAAAGTATTCTGGTTTTGAAGAGGTAATTGGTTTTTAAATTTAATTAACCCAAGGCTAAGTGAGATAATTATTAAGGCTAAAAGGATATTGACTCTTTTTAAAAGAAGAGCCATCACATAATTTCATTTTTACAGAGATCTTCTAAGGTGTCACGTGATCTAATTACTCGATATTCTTCTTTGTTCTTTAAAATTTCTAATGGACGAGGACGACTATTATACGTAGAAGACATTGATGATCCATAAGCACCTACATTCATTAGTTTAATAAAATCACCTTGTTTAACTCGTGGGATCTGTACATCTTTTGCAAGATAATCTGTAGACTCACAAATACCCCCAGCAATGTCATAAGTCTCTAAATCTTGGGATTCATTCAAAACTTTAATTGGGGGTGTGATATCGTACAGAGCAGGTCGGAGATACTCAGAAAAAGAGCTATCAGTTATGATTATTTTTTTATTACCACTTTTTTTTACATATAAAACTTTAGTGTATAGCTCTCCACTATCAGCAACCACATATCTTCCAGGTTCAAATATAATATTGTAGGATTTACCATCAAGTAATTGATTGAGTTCATTTTGCCAATCTCTAAAATTTAATTTTTTGTCAGAATGATCTATCACTCCAAATCCTCCCCCAAAGTCCAAAGTTTGAATCGTTTTTAGTGATGTATTGATTTTATCAGCTAATGAGATTAGTTTTTGATAAGAGCTAATCAATTGGTTATGGTCAGTAATTTGACTTCCAATGTGCTCAGATAAAGTTGTAAGTTTTACTCCCTTAAATTTAGCAATTGATTCAAAGTCTATTTGATCAACAGATATCCCAAATTTACCACCTGATTTTCCTGTAGTAATTTTATCAAGCGTTTTAGCATCGATGTCAGGATTAATGCGGATACCAATATTGGTAATGAGCCCTTTATTTAGGGAATATTCATTTATAAAGGCTATTTCTTCTAAATTTTCTACATTAATTGATTTAATTTGCTGAGTTATAGCATACTTCAAGTCAAATTCAGTCTTGCCAGGGCCATCAAAAATGACACTTGTTGGATCAAAGCCAGCTTTAAGTGATTTAAATAGTTCTCCTGCTGATACAACCTCAGCACCAAAGTTATATTTTTTAATTAAATTAAGAATAGCTAAATTTGGGTTAGCTTTCACAGCAAAATGAAATTTAAAATCAAATTTAAAATCTAATGAATTTAGAAATAAAACTTTATTTTGGATAACCTCTTCATCATATAAATAAAAAGGAGTTGAAAATTCTTGTAATAGTTTACTAGTCATTAATTCTCTTTAGGGTAATTATATTCTTTATTGGGAGGAAAGGGGTAGCTTGATTTATCTATAGCACCATCTGGAAGTTTATTTGGTTTCTTATTTCCACATGCAATAATTGAGAAACAAAAAATTACCATTAACATTTTTTTCATAGCTATTTTAGCAACTTTGAATATCTATTAATTTTTTGAGAAACTAGTTTTGGATTAGTGCTCATCTTTGTTTTTTTTCTATAAAGACTTTTTTCTACATCAATATATTCATAAATATCTTTAGTAATAGATTTTTCAAAAAGTTGAAATTCTTTTAAGGATACTNCAGATAGATTTTTTTTATTTTTTTGGGCATAGCTTACGATTTGCGCAATAATTTTATAGGAATTTCTGAAAGGTATGTTNTTTTTGATTACTAAATAATCAGCTAAATCAGTAGCAGTAGCAAAAAATTCATTACAAATTTTCAGGCCCTGTTTTTTTTCAAATTCTGATTTTTTTATAACATCAGTCATTACTTTTAAACATGTCATTAATTCATCATAGCTTTCAAAGATAATCTTTTTATCTTCTTGGAAGTCTTTAAAGTATGTAAGAGGAAGCCCTGATATAATATTAGAAAATTCCATGCCCTTTGTTCTAATAATATTAGCCTTAGCCCTTATTAACTCTAGAGAGTCAGGATTTCTTTTTTGAGGCATGATAGAACTTCCCGTTGAGTATTCTGCATTAACTTTAAACATCCCAAAAGAATTACTGGACCATAATACCAACTCTGCTGATAGTTTGCTAAGGTGTATCGCAGTCATGGCACAGGCATTAAGAAAATACATGCAAAAATCTCTATCGCTCACACCATCCATTGAATTTTCTTTTGATTTGCTAAACTTCAGTTTTTTATTTAACAAGTTAGTGTCTATTGAATAGTTGCTTCCTGCTAACGCAGCGCTACCTAAGACATTTTCATCCGATCCCTTAATGCTAAATTCAAAACAATCTAAATCTCTATTAAACATCTCCATATAAGCTAAAAGGTGGTGCGCTAGTAGGATAGGTTGAGCTACTTGCAAATGAGTAAAGCCAGGAATGATTGTTTCTTGATGGTCAGATGCTTGCTTTAAAATTGATTTCATTAATTCTTTTATTTCATTTTGTAGAAGNAATGATGACTTCATGACCCATAATCTAGTATCAGTAGCTACTTGATCGTTTCTAGATCGACCAGTATGTAATTTTAATGCAGTATCACCTATTTTTTGGTGAAGAAAAAATTCAATATTCATATGAATATCTTCATTCTTCTTTGTAAACTTAATTTTTTTTTGATCAAAATCATTTTGTATGGATGTTAGACCCTTATTGATTTTTGATAAGTCACTCTTATTTATCACTCCAAGTTTAAAAAGCGCATCTACGTGAGCCCTGGTAACTGAAATATCTTCTTGAATTAATCTTTTATCTATATCTATAGAGCTGTTAAAATCATCCATTAAAGAGGATGTTTTTTTATTAATTGATGTTGATAATATTTTATCTTTCTTGTTGGACATAAGTATGAACTTCTATCTTGATAAATATATAATGGCAGCAAATACTAAAACGGCAACGCCTTGAAATAATACTCTCATTCTCATTAATTTATTACTATGTTTTTTATTAAAGTCTCCATTTTTTGCCATTGCAATAACACCTATGATGACCATTAATAAAGCTAAAATCATAGATATAACTAAAATTATTGGTAGTATGCTTGTTGTGGACATAAACAATAGTTATCAAATTCCTGAAAAATGTCTAATTATTAAGTATTAATGAAAAAAATTGTTCTTTTTTTGCACGGTTATGGCTCTNATGGAAATGATTTAATCTCATTAAAAGACCATATTTCTATCGCAACCCCTATTGAATTTATATCTCCTAATGCCCCAGAGCCATGTGAATTAAATTTTTTTGGATATCAATGGTTTGCATTAAATGAGAGAAGTTTTGAAGAGTTAACTATGGGTCTAAGCTCTGCATTTAATTATTTAGATGACATCATTAATGATATTACTGACAAGTATTCGGTAAAAAGTGATCAGATTTCAATTGTTGGTTTTTCACAAGGCTCAATGTTGGCAACCTATTATTCCCTTTTAAAAAAAACTAATTTTCATAGTGTGGTGTCACTATCTGGGTCTCTTCCAGATTCTATTTTAGAAACTTTAACGATTGCGGATAGTAAGACAAAATACCTTATCTTTCATGGAAAATTAGATGATGTTGTTTCGTACCAGCAGGCTTTACAAACTCATCAATTTCTTGAGTCAAAAAACATAAATAACAAAATTGTTTTAGATGATAATTGTCATCATTCNATCAGCCCTCTAGCTATTGATGAAATTAATTTACTATACCAAGACTGGCTTTAATTAAATTTTATCAACCTTTTAATTTCCTACTGTGCTATTATTGACAAATGATCAGTACGAATCATTGTCCTTCTCTTGTATTAAATGCTGATTATCGCCCCCTGAGTTATTTCCCCTTATCTGTTTGGGGTTGGAAAGATACTGTCAAAGCTGTTTTTTTAGATCGAGTTAATATTGTTGAAGAGTATGATCANCGAGTTTCTTCTCCTTCGTTTGAAATGAAGTTACCTAGTATTATTGCCCTTAAGGATTACATCCCCCATAATCATATTCCAGCATTTACAAGATTTAATGTTTTTCTTCGCGATGATTTTACTTGCCAATATTGTTGTAAGAAATTCTCAACTAAAGANCTTACTTTTGATCATTTAATTCCTCGCTCCAAAGGGGGTCTTACCAATTGGGAAAATGTTGTTACATCATGTTCTCACTGTAATTGGACAAAAGGCAGTAGGAGTTTATCTCAAGTTGGCTTTAAACTTATAAGAAAACCTAAAGAACCTTCGCAATACTCTTTACGATTAAAAAGTAAAAATTTTCCTTCAGATTATCTCCATTCAAGTTGGAGAGATTACCTATATTGGGATAGCATTCTAGAGAGGGACTAATATTTTTTAGATATTTTTATTGCTGTATAGCAAAGCTGTTTAATCGTTTTTGAGAGAATTACATAGCCCGTTGTCAGTTCAGCTTGATGTTCTACACCTGTATCGTGATGTTCAAGTTCATCTTCTCGAAATTTTTTGACAGTTTTTAATAAATCTGGCTTAATTTTTCTTTTCTTTAATTCTTCAGCTTGTTCTTCGTAATGTTGACCTATTACCTCTTCAACAGCTACAGTACATGCCATTGCAGCCTTTTTTCCTAAAAGGGCCGTCCCAATACCTAACGCATAACCTGCTAAATTCCATAAAGGAAACATTATCGTTGGTTTAACATTTTCACTAACGATCAACTCATCAAATTTGGATTTATGTATTTCTTCCTGATCTGCCATCTCTTGGATTTCTTTTCCAAAATCAGTGTTTTTATTAAATATAGCTAATTGCCCTCTATAAATTTGAGTAGCGCCATGTTCACCTGCGTGATCAACTCTAACTATCTCTTCGATTAGCTTCTTATCTTGACTATTTAATTTTTTATCTCGTTTTTTTTNTGGCATTAAAAATAATTATTAACAGAAAGAATAANGAAAACAAAGTNTTATAAAGGGAAAGTGGTATTCCNAAATATTTTAGATTAGCATTAGAGCAAGTAACTACCAANCTATCGTTCATAAGAGCTTCCTTTAATTGACTAATATCAGAGGGCAACGAGGCACTTTCACATCCTGTATATTCAATAAACCCAAAAGTATTTAGGGTATGATAGCCAGATACAAGAAATTCGGCTATCAAGAGAAATGCTATTAATAAAAGTAAAAACTTTAAATTTTTATTAAATAATAAATTTATTATCCCAATACCAATAATTAAGTAATACGGAATTCTTTGATAGATACATAATTTGCAAGGAGCATGACCTAGGGCATATTGTAAAAAAAAAGCAAAAAGAATTGAAAAAATTGAGAAGAAAAATATCCCATAAAATATTTTTTTTAAATTAAGCATGTTCAATAGCAAAATATATAAACCCAATAATAGTCATGGGAATAATTAAGAAGATCACATATTTATATTTTTGTAAATAAATGATACCTAGGTCACCAAACCTTTTAATAATAAACCCTATTATGAAGAATCGCATTCCCCTTGATAGGGCCGATAGTAGAATAAAAGAAAAAAAGTTAAATTTTGCATATCCACTTGTTATAGCAATCACCTTGTAAGGTATGGGTGTAAACCCACCAAGAAAGATCGCTAACAATCCCCATTGATCATAAAAATTAAAAAAAGCATTTTGCTTTTCTAAATCAAAGAATTCTTTGACTATATCAAATGCATAATATCCTAGAAAGTAACCTACAGTCCCACCTAAAATTGAAAAGAAAGTACAATTTATAACTGTGGTTAAGAATTTTTTTTTATTGAAATAAATGATAGGAACTAAAATAATATCTGGAGGTATAGGAAAGAAAATACTTTCAACGAAAGCTATTAAACTAAGAAAATATTGAGAAAATTTTGATGTACTTTTTTTTTCAATATAAAAAAGAACATTCTTCCACATTTGTCTTATATTATATTAAGTCTAGCCGATAAGATAATGCCAAAGATACGCAATAATTATTGCGGGAATAGCGCTATACAATGTTGCAACAATCGCTGCTTTTGCAGAAATCGCAATAGCTGGGAAAAGAGCATCGCCATCATTTGAGATAGAATTGCCCAATTGAGCAGACATTGGAATTTGCCCACTAACATACATGGATGTAATCATTATTTGTGGCCCACAACCTGGAATAAAACCAATTAGTATCGCAATTAAAGGTAGGAAAGGGCCAAACAATATCAATGACTCAAAAATAGCACCGTCAGTTGAGAGGTTTATCAATTCATATAGTACAAATGAGATTATTACCCACACAGTAACAAAACAAGTTGTATCAACTACTCTTCTATAGGAGTTTTCATGAATAGATGCCATTTGGATATCAGTTAAAGGGTTTAAGACCCATAAAAGGACACAAAACAAAGCAGCAGAAAAAGAAAATATTAAAATTATATCAACTCCAAGAATCTCAAGACTAGCATTTATATTAAACGCATTAATTAATCCCAAAATAAGACCAGGTATCAATAAGCAGAACCACAGTTTATAAAATTTATTAGATGTTTTATTTTTAGGTAAATCATCCATTGAAATTGATTTATTAATTTTTTCTTTTAAAAAGTTTTTTGTAAAAGGTTGTGCTATATAACCCGAGACTATTCCTACAACAAATGTAACGGGCAATATTATTAATGCTGCCTCAGGTTTTACTGCAATAAGTAAAAAAGCTGCATCACCCATAGTGCTTATAAGAGCTGCTAACACAGCACCAAAAGATACAACACCTCTGGTAAATAAACTCATGACCATTATTGCACCTCCACATCCAGGTATAACTCCTAAAAAAGCACAAATTGGAATTTCAAAGCGACTATTGTTTGTAATTAATTTTTGAAGATTGAAGTTTTTTTTCTCTAAAAAAGTGAAGAATAATAGTGTTAAACCAACAAAAGATGAAACAGCGATAAATGCATCACTAGAGGAGTGAACTAATATTTCTCTTGTTTTGTTACTAAATAAAAGAAGAAGAATGCAGGCGAAAAGAAATATTTTTGACAATCTCAGATATTGAAATTTTCTACTTAATTGGATTACTAATTCAGTCATATTTTTAGCCTAGGCTAAAAATTATAGACATAACTAAAAAATTAGTCAATTTATTATTTATGTGTTATGTTTTTGTAAATTCAGAGTTTTTAAATGAAAAAAATTAATTCTCAATATTCCAATATTAGAAATCAAAATAAAAATGAAATTTTAGAGGACTATGTTGAAGCAATTCAAGAAATTTCAGAAATAAAAGGTGATGTAAAAAATGCTGACTTATCTATTCATTTTGGTGTATCTCAAGCCACTATTAACAAAAATCTTAAAAGATTAATTAGTTCAAAATTAGCAACATCAGAACCTTATCGGTCAATATTTTTGACAGATGAAGGAAAAAAATTAGCTGCTATATCAAAAGAAAAACATGAAATCGTTTATCAATTTTTAATCAAATTGGGTGTATCTAAAAAAACAGCCCAATACGATAGCGAAGGTATCGAACACCATGTTAGTGATGAGACACTGAAATTAATGAAAAATTTCTCTAAATAAATATTACTTTAAAATTTTTGAGTTTTGTTTCTTTTCAATCACACTATCAAAAAAATATATAACTAATGATAGGAATAAAATAATAGTCAATGCATGAAGGCTTCCATTCTCAAACATTTCATTTGAAGAATACTCATACAAACTAGTTGCTAATGTATTAAAATTAAACGGTCTTAATAAGAGAGTAATCGGTAGCTCTTTGATAGTATCAACAAAAACCAATAAAAAACCTGCTAAGACACTTAGTCGAATTTGTGGTATTATGACTCTAAAGTAGGTTGTTGAAGATCTTCTTCCCATAAGCCTCGATGCATCATCAATAGATTTTCCTATTTTATCAAGACCTGAGTCTATTGAATTATTTGATATTGAAATAAGACGGATTATTAATGCAAGCACTAAGCCTATAAAAGTAGCTAATATTGTAAATTGTAAAAAATGGTTTACATATTTTAAAAAAATTAAAACCCCTAAAGCTATTACTACACCTGGTAATGCATAGCCCATATTAATTATTTTTTTGTAGTATAAAAATTTTTTACTTCTTGAAAATCTGCTATAGAAATTAATAAATATTGAAACAAGAACACAAAAAAAACCCACAAAGCCACCTAACATAATTGAATTATAGAGTGATGATAAAAAGTTAGAGTAATCAATAATTTGAAAATTAGTAATAAATATAAAAAAGTTAAATATTAGTGGAATAAAAAAACCAAAAAAAATAGGAAGAAAGCTTAAAATAAATACTAAAATAGTTTTACTTGTGTTTAATTGATATCTGGACCAGTGTATACTTTCATAGCTAGAATTATTGAATTTTCTACCCCCTCTCATTTTTTGCTCAAAGACATAAAGTAAGATCATAATTATTAGGATGATAAGAGATAAAGAGAAGGCTGATGGTAGATCGTTTATTGTGGAAATATATTGAAAAACACCGATGGTTAGAGTTTGTAGTCCAAAAAAATCAGCCACCCCAAAGTCATTTATAGTTTCCATTAACGCAAGGGCCAAACCTGCTGCAATGCCTGGTAGAGCCATGGGAATGCATATTTTAAAAAAACATTGCCAAGGTGTCTTCCCCATTGTTTTTGCGGCCTCTATAAATCTTGCAGAAAAATTTATAATGGCAATTCTAGTAAGTAGATAGACGTAAGGAAAAAGGGATAGCCCTAAAATTATTGATGCAAATAGTGTGTTGCGAATAGAGAATCCATAAAAATTAGAAAGATAAATAGATAAATACCCTCCAGGTTCCAAAATCTCTGCATAAGTATATGCAGATATAAATGCTGGAACCCCTAAGGGTAAGATGCAAAATATTTGAATGAATTTCCTCCCCCAAAAGTTCGTCATAGTATTTACCCAAGCAAGGGGAATGCTAATTAAAAGAACAACTACGCTAACCAAAAAAATTAATTTTGAAGATCCAAGGATATACCTAGGGGCATAAAGATTATTGATATTATTGATAGAGTAAATTCCCTGAAAGAAAATAATCAAAATTGGAGATAGAAGAAAGAAGCTAATAAAAAAAAATATTATTAATTTTAAATAATTGTTATTCATAAGATAATAAATGAAATACTCATTAATAGAAGGATAGCCATAATTCTATTAAAGATTACAATTTTCTTTTTATCATCTAGATATTTTCTAAAGGAATGCCCAATAGCTGCCCAGGCAATAGCACTTGTAGATGTAGATATAACAAAGCATAAAAAAATTAATATAAATTCAATTTGATATGAAAATTTATTTTGAATAAAGATAGCAGAGCTAGACATTGAAACTGTGACAGCTTTAGGATTAATAATTTGAAAAAAATAAATATCTTTAAATGAAAACTTTTTTGAATTTTTTTCATCTGAAAAAGAAGAGGATGTAAATATTCTAAAAGATAAATAAACTAAAAAACAAGTAGCAACTATTTTTACTATCATAGCAATAGCTGGAAATGACTTATATAGTTCACCAATACCTAATAGGCATAATGTTAAAACAGAAAGAAAACCAAAAAAAACACCCATCATTAATGGGATGGTTTCTTTGAATCCATAATTTACTGCATTTGTAGATAAAATTATATTATTTGGTCCTGGTGTAATTGCTGCAGTCATCGCAAAAGTTAATACGGGTGCCATAAAATAGATGTATTCCAAAGTATCGAGATATTATTCTTAAAATTCAATAATTACAAAATAAGTATTAAATTTGCTAATTAAGGCTTATTGATATAATTAAATATGACTATTTAAGGCGTTGTGGCGGAATGGTAGACGCGCCGGATTCAAAATCCGGTGAGGGCAACCTCGTGAGAGTTCGAGTCTCTCCAGCGCTACCAAAAATTACTAAATATGAAGAAAAAACAAACTTTAACATCAGTTTTCTCACTCTTTTCAACCGGTATAACTATTGTAACTAATGGAACAAAAAAGTCTGAATATTTTGGATGTACTATAAATTCCTTTACGAGTGTCTCCCTTAACCCAGCTATGTTTTTATTTTGCCTAGGAAATGATAACAAGCACCTCAAAACGTTTAAATTACAAAGTCCCCTCAATATAAATATATTATCAAATTCTCAAAAATCTCTTTCAAATAAATTTGCAGGTAGGCTTAAAGATCGATGGAAAAACTTAGACTACGATTTAAGCAAAAATAAAGTACCTTACTTCAAGAAATCATTGGGTTTAATTGAAGCCAAAGTCTTTCAAAAAATTTTAGCAGGTGATCACACAATTCTTCTATGTAAAATTATAAATTATTCAAACTTTAATTCCAAAAAACCACTCATTTATTATAAAAGTAAATATCAAACTATTTAAACTCTATGAAGCATATATGTACAAGTTTCAAAAAACTTAGAATTGATGATGAAATAATTCTTACTATTGGCAATTTTGATGGGATCCATAAAGGTCATGGTGATATTTTGAGCAGAATAAAAAAGGAAGCAGAAAATCTTAATTTAAAAGCGGC
>NHLE01000047.1 GCA_002169365.1 Pelagibacteraceae bacterium TMED259
CATCGCACACGCGGCATAGCTGGATCAAGCTTTCGCTCATTGTCCAATATTCCCTACTGCTGCCTCCCGTAGGAGTCTGGGCCGTGTCTCAGTCCCAGTGTGGCTGATCATCCTCTCAAACCAGCTAAAGATCGTAGCCTTGGTAAGCCATTACCTTACCAACAAACTAATCTTGCGCGGGCCAATCTCATAGCGATAAATCTTTCCCATTGCTGGAATATACGGTATTAGCTACAGTTTCCCGCAGTTATTCCGTACTATGAGGTATGTTCCCACGTGTTACTCACCCGTGCGCCACTAAGGACACCTAGCAAGCTAGGGCCTTCGTTCGACTTGCATGTATAAAGCATGCAGCAAGCGTTCGTTCTGAGCCATAATCAAACTCTTAAGTTGAATTACCTACTCATAAAAAACAAAGTTTTAAATTGACGTAGGTTAGACGACAAATACCGAGCTCAAATTAATATCTAATTTAAACTTGATCGATATCCGACGTTATAAACCCACCGTCTATTCATTTCATATTTACTAAATTTAAAGAGCAAGAATCACTGGTGCACAATTAATGGCCCAATGAGTCGAATTTTTAGTAGAAGTATATCTACACTTTCTTCTGACTTTGTCAAATGCATTTGCTAAAAAAAAGTAAAAAAAAACAAAGAAAAAATTAAGATTTTTGTGGGTATTTTGGTTGCGGGGGTAGGATTTGAACCTACGACCTTCAGGTTATGAGCCTGACGAGCTACCAAGCTGCTCTACCCCGCGATCAGACGCGAAAGATATGTTAAAAATTTAAGAATTTCAATATATTTGTTGGTAGCGGAGGAGGGATTCGAACCCCCGACACATGGATTATGATTCCACCGCTCTAACCAACTGAGCTACTCCGCCTTAATAAATTATTGTTTTATATTAAAAAAACTGAATCTTAAATAATTTTGTTTATTTGGGATGATATAAATTTTTTTGCTTTCAAAACATTAGCTTTATTTGCCATTGAGCTAATCACTATTTCTACACCCCTTGGCTTACCATCATAAATTGGGTAACTACCAATGGAAACATCGTGATAGGAATTTTCTGCCTTCTCTAAGATATGTGCAATTTTACTTTCAAACAATTTAGTTGTAATTGAGGTACTATAAAATTTGTTTTTTACTTTTATTATTTTTAAAAATTCTTTGGTCATAGCCTCTGCTATTGAGGGTATGCCGGCAAAAACAAATATGTTTTCAATTTGAAAACCTGGAGCTCCACTTACTGAATTTTTAATTAGCTTTGATCCTTTTGGCATATAAGCCATTTTTTTTCTTGCATCAGTTAGATCTGATTTAATTTTTTTATAATATTTAACTAACTCTTTATAGGCATCTTTGTGTAAAACATAACTTTTTTTAACAGCTAAACTAATGGACTCTGCAGTTATATCATCATGAGTTGGCCCTATACCTCCAGTAGTAATAATAAAATCAAACTTTTTTTTTAGTCTTCTAATTTCATTAACAATTATTTTTTTTTCATCTGGTATTACACATACATACTTTAATAATATCCCACTTTTAAAAAGTTCTTTTGCTATATAATTTATATTTTTATCTTGAGTTCTTCCTGATAATATCTCATTACCGATAATAACTATAGAGGCTGATTTAATTTTTTTATTTAACATTTATGAAGTACCCAAATAAAATAATAATAGGTTCTTTTATTAAACGTTATAAACGTTTTTTTGCAGACATCAAATTAGATAAAGAAATTATTACTGCCTATTGCCCAAATACTGGTTCTCTTTTAGGTCTTCTTAATGAGGGATCAGAGGTTTTAATATCCGTTGTAGATAATCCTAAAGCCAAGCTAAAATTTAGACTGGAGGCAATAAAATCAGGCAATGTATTTGTTGGTATCAATACCTCTTTACCAAATGATATTGTCTATAAGGCCATTCTAGATAAAAAAATTTTACAATCATTGAATTTTGAAAATTTAAAAAAGGAAGTTAAATACGGTAAAAACTCAAGGATTGACATTCTTGCTGAAAGCTCCATAGATAAAAATACTTTCATAGAAATTAAATCAGTAACACTTTCTCGTAAAAAAAATCTTGCTGAATTTCCNGATGCNATNACTTCNAGNGGNNCNAAACATTTANTTGAANTAAGTAATAAATGTATTGAGGGTCNTNAATAGNTANTTNGTNTANTTNATACANAGAAAAGATATAAAGAATTTTTCTATAGCAAAAGACATAGATCCCGAATATTATAAAAATTCTNNANTNGCCAAAAANAATGGCGTTAAATTTATTGCTTTTATATGTGATGTTAATTTTGATGGTATTGAAATAATTGAAGAAATAAAAATAATTGAACATTAAATCATACAAAATAAATGAAGTGCGGCATTGTAAAGAAGCTAGTTTAATTTCCGCTACAATATTAGATGAGTTAGTAAATATTATNTCTGAAGGNATGACGACTCAGGAAATAGATAATTATTGTTTAAAACGTATTGTTGAAATGGGAGGTGTCCCTGCCCCATTATTTTACAGAGGTTTTCCTAAGTCAACTTGCACCTCTCTTAATCGTGTTATATGTCATGGCATACCTTCGTCGAATAGAAAATTATTAGATGGTGATATCTTAAATGTAGATATTACAACCATTATAAATGGTTGGCATGGTGACACATCTAGAATGTACAAAGTTGGTAATGTATCTGTAAAAGCTTTAAATCTTTGTCAGGCTACTCATCATTGCTTAATTGAAAGTATTAAAGAAATCAAAATAGGAGAGTCAATTAGCAGAATTGGTAAAAGAATTGATCAAATAGCTTCTGAAAATAATTTTAGCGTGGTGAGAGATTTTTGTGGACATGGAGTTGGTATTAATTTTCATGAAAATCCAAGTATCGTTCATTATTATGATCAAGAATATGATAATATTAAGTTTATTGATGGTATGATTTTTACANTCGAGCCTATGATCAATGCAGGAAAATATCATTCAAAAATNCTTGCTGATGGGTGGACAGCTGTGACAAAAGATAAAACACTTAGTGCTCAATACGAACATACTGTATATATAAATGGTGATAATATTGAGATTCTAACTGAATCTCCAAATGGGGTTTTTTATAGTTGATACCTAGATACTCAAGAAAAATAGTCAAAGATATTTGGGAAGACCAAAATAAATTTCAAATATGGCTTGATTTAGAAATTTTAGCCTGTGAAGCAATGGAAAGCCTTAGTCAAATCCCTAAAGGNACAACCAATAAAATTAAAAAGAAGGCTCATTTTAAAGTTAAAGAAATAGAAAAAATTGAAGAAAAAACTAAGCATGATGTTATTGCCTTTTTAACAAATGTTGCAAAATATGTTGGACCAGAGTCTAGGTTCATCCATAAAGGTCTTACATCTAGTGATATTTTAGATACTTCTTTTTCAATTCAACTACACCAATCTTCTCTAATTATCCAAAAAGGATTGGAAGAACTAGGTAGAAAACTACTTTCTCTAGCNAAGAAGCATAAATACACAATATGCATCGGTAGAAGTCATGGCATCCATGCTGAGACGTCTACGTTTGGTCTTAAAATTCTTGGGTATTATGAAGAAAATAAAAGGAATTTAGTAAGAATTAAAAAATCAATCGAACAGATAAAAACAATTCAAATGTCTGGACCAGTTGGTACATACTCTAATATTGATCAGCGAGTAGAAAAAATTGTAGCAAAAAAATTAAAGTTCAAAATAGAACCAGTATCAACCCAGATAATACCTAGAGATAGACATGCAGANCTATTTAGCAGTTTTTCAATTATAGCTAGCTCACTTGATAGATTAGCTACTGAAATAAGACATCTTCAAAGAACCGAGGTACTCGAAGTAGAAGAAGGTTTTGGAAAAGGTCAAAAAGGAAGTTCAGCTATGCCTCATAAAAAAAATCCAATTCTTTCTGAAAATATATCTGGATTAGCAAAAGTTATCAGATCTTTAGTCATTCCTGCTTTAGANAATATTACTACTTGGCATGAGCGNGATATAAGTCATTCAAGCGTTGAAAGAATTAATGCNCCAAANGCAACCATAACCCTTGACTTTGCTATTCAACGAATGATTAATGTAATCTCCAATTTAGTAGTTCATGATAAAAATATGATTGCTAATTTAAACCAACTTAAAGGNCTACCTTATTCTCAAAATGTTCTAATATTTTTAATAGAAAGTGGTGTTTCTAGAGAGGACTCATATAAAATTGTACAAGATTGTGCTTTAAAGACTTGGAGTGGGGATAAAAGTTTTAAGGAAAATTTATTAAATCATGCAATTCTCTCAAAATTTAATTTTTCTAAAAAAATTGACCTAATTTTTACAAACAAAAATCTTTTTAGAAATGTTGACCTAATATTCAAGAGGATTAAATAATGTCACCAAAAATGAAAAAACTTTATGAGGGGAAAGCTAAAATAATTTATAGTAAATCGCCAAGTCAAGTTGTTGCTAAATATAAAGATGATGCAACTGCATTCAATAACTTAAAAAAGGGCTCTATTAAAAATAAAGGGATAATTAATAATATTATATCTGCTTATTTATTTGAAATAATAAATCACTGTGGAATACCAACGCATTTCATTAAAAGAATTGATCAAAAATCTCAACTTTTAAAGAAAGTGGATATTGTCCCAATAGAGGTTCTTGTAAGAAATTATTTTGCTGGATCGCTGTCTAAAAAATTTGATGTTAAAGAAGGCACTAAATTATCTGATACACTTATAGAATATTGTTTGAAGTCAGATAAGCTTGGGGATCCTCACATTAGCACTGAACATATTTTAAATTTAGGTTTGTGTGAGTTAAGCGAACTCGAACTCATAGAGGAATATTCACTTAGAATAAATGACGTATTAAGAGGAATTTTCTATACTATTGGAATTAATTTAATTGATTTTAAATTGGAGTTTGGGATTTGTAAAAAAACTAAACAATTGATATTAGCAGATGAAATCTCCCCAGATACGTGCAGACTTTGGGATCTTAAAACAAATAAGAAGCTCGATAAAGATAGATTCAGAAGAGATTTAGGGAATGTAGAGGATGCTTATTTGGAAGTCTTAGAAAGATTAAATTTAAATTTAAAATGAGAATAAAAATTTTGATACGTCTCAAAAGCCAAATATTGGAGCCTCAAGGAAAAGTAATTGAAAAATCTTTGTCAAACCTTGGTCTAAGTAATTTAACCAATATTAGACAAGGTAAATTAATTGAATTAGACATCTCAGACAAGCTTTCAGAAGTAGAAAAAAATGACTTAATCACTTCTGCCTGCAAAAAACTTTTAGTAAATGAAATTATTGAAGAGTATGAAGTTCTTGGATGAGCTTTAAATCTGCGGTTATTACTTTTCCAGGCTCTAATTGTGACCGTGATGCCCTGGTATATCTAAAGATTCTAACCAACGGGGAAGTATTTAATATTTGGCATGAAGAAACTTCATTGCCTAATGTTGATTTAGTAATTATTCCTGGGGGATTTAGCTTTGGAGACTATTTACGCTCTGGGGCGATGGCTGCAAAAAGTAATATTATCTCTGATCTAATTAACCACTCAGAAAAAGGAGGATATATATTAGGCATTTGTAATGGATTTCAAATTTTATCTGAAATAGGTCTATTAAAAGGGGCTCTCATTCAAAATAATAAATTGAAATTCTTAGGTAAAAGCTGTTTCATTAAAAAAAAATATAAGAATAATTTTAACAAATCAATTAACCATGATCAGATACTTGAATTACCCGTAGCACACAATGAGGGAAATTTTTATTGTGATAGTGATAATTTAAGATACTTGCATGATAATGAATTAATAGCTTTTGAATACTGTGAAGGTAAATATTCTAATTCTGAGGCAAATATTAATGGATCAATTGATAATGTTGCTGGTATCACAAATGAAAATAAAAATATTCTAGGGATGATGCCTCACCCCGAAAGAGCTTTTCAAGATTTTCATAAATCTCAAGATGGAAAATTAATTTTAGACTCAATACTCTCATGAATGAAGATTTAATTAAGCAGCATGGGCTAACAATGGATGAATTTCAAATAATTCAAAATTATTTGAAAAGAGATTTGAGTATTGAAGAACTTGGAATTTTTTCAGCTATGTGGAATGAGCACTGCTGTTATAAGACATCAAAAAAATGGTTAAAAAAACTTCCTACAGATAATGCTATAGTCATTCAGGGCCCAGGTGAAAATGCTGGTATTATCGACCTTGAGGATAATGATGGTATTGCTTTTAAAATCGAAAGCCATAACCATCCCAGTTATATTGAACCTTTTAATGGTTCAGCCACTGGTGTTGGGGGGATATTACGTGATATATTTACAATGGGTGCTCGGCCCATTGCTACTCTTGACTCTATTAGGTTTGGAGAAATTACAACAGACAAAACAAAATACCTGTTAAATGGGGTTGTGCATGGTATTGGACATTATGGTAACTGTATAGGTATTCCAAATATTGGTGGTGAATGCGAATTTGACAGAAGTTACGATTTTAATAATCTTGTCAATGCTATGGCCATTGGTCATGTAAAAAATGACTCTATTTTTTATTCCAAGCCAAAAACCATTGGAGGTTTAATTGTTTATATAGGTTCAAAAACTGGCAAAGATGGTATTCATGGCGCAAGTATGGCTTCTGATGTTTTTTCTGAAGATGACGAAGATGATAAAAGACCTTCGGTTCAAGTTGGAGATCCTTTCATGGAAAAACTTCTTATGGAGGGCTGCTTGGAACTAATGTCTTCTGGTCTTATAGAGTCAATGCAAGATATGGGAGCTGCTGGAATCACCTCATCTAGTGTTGAAATGGCATCAAAAGGTGAAGTAGGAGTTTTAATTAACTTGGATAAAATTCCCCTACGTGAACCTCTCTCACCCTATGAAATCTTGCTTTCAGAAAGCCAAGAGAGGATGCTTGCCGTTATAGAACCAGAAAATAATGTTAAGGTTAAGAATATTTTAAAAAAGTGGCAAATTGATTATGAGGTCATTGGAGAAATCACAGACACCCAAAGAGTAGTTTTCTCATCAAATAATAAAAATGTTGTTGATTTGCCTGTTGATATTATTGTCGATGATGCCCCTGAGTACGATCGTGAGTTTTATTTACCAAAAAAAAGAGCTTTTAATGATTTCAATTTATTAAATTTAGATATTGAAAATATGATAGATAATCTTTTTGAAAATTTAAACTACTTAGATAAAAGTTGGGTGTATAATCAATACGACTCAACAGTCATGGGAGACACCATAAAAGAGCCAGGCCAGTCATCAGGAATTGTCAAGCTTCATGATAGCGATAAAGTTATTGGAGCAACTACAGATTGTAATCCATTATATTTGAGAATAAATCCAGAAAAAGGTATGGAATATACTGTTCTTGAGTCTTTTAGAAATTTAGTTTGTTCTAATTTAAAGCCCCTTGCTATTACAAATAATTTAAATTTTGCGAGCCCACTTGACCCAAATATAATGGGCGAAATAGTACTGTCCATCAACGGCCTTAAGAAATCAGCATCCAAATTAGACACACCCATAGTTTCAGGAAATGTCTCTTTGTATAATCAAACTAATGATAGGCCAATAAAACCTACACCAGTTATTGGGATGGTAGGATCTAATAGAAATTATAAAAATATCAATTCTAATAAATTTCAAAATGAAAATGATCTTATTTTTTTAATTGGCAACAGTATGAAAAAGAACAACAGCCCGTACTTCCTTCAAGACCAACATATAATTCAAAAAGAAAATCAATTTAATGACCTAATTGAAATAGACTATAATCTTGAAAAAGACAATTCAGAGATGCTATTTAATCTCTTTAATCAAAATCTCATAACGTCATGTAACGACATTTCAAGAGGGGGGATATTTTTAAGCTTAATAAAAATGTTACAGAAAAATTATGGATTTAGAATTAATGTTAAGGATAAATTTGATATGTTTTGTGAATATCAAGCAGGATATATCTTCACAATCCGTGAAATAAATTACCCCATGCTTAAAAATGCTTTTGAAGAAAAGAAGTTAAATTATCAAAACTTAGGCAAGGTAACCACCGAAAGTATAGAAATAAATTCTAAAAAGTTTGACTATTTTGATATTATAAATAAGTATCTAAATAACTTTGAAAAGATAATCAACTAATGCCAATTGAACAAACTAAACTAGAAGAGCTAATTAAAAGTAAATTTCCTAATGCTGATATTCTTATTGAGGATTTAGCTGGTGATAATAATCATTATTCAGTATCGATTAAAAGCTCAGCCTTTAACGGACTTAATAGAATTCAACAACACCAATTGGTTTACAAATCTTTAGATGGTTTGATGGATAATGAATTACATGCGATGCAATTAAAAACGAAAGGAACTGAATAATGGAACTTGATGAAAATACGAAAAATCAAATTGAAAATATGATAGGAGAAAATGAAGTGTTTCTCTTTATGAAAGGTAATCCTGATTTTCCTATGTGTGGTTTTTCTTCGGTTGCGAGTGCGATATTAAAAAAATGTGGAGTTGATTTTGGTCATTGCAATGTTTTAGATGATGAAAATATTCGAGAGGGTATCAAGGCTTTTTCAAACTGGCCTACTATTCCACAACTTTATATAAAAAAAGAGTTTGTTGGTGGATGTGATATTATTAAAGAAATGGCTGAGTCTGGTGAACTAATTGAGCTGTTTAATACTAGAGGGATTAAAACAGAATTAAGCTAGATCTATCTAGAGTAAAATTCTACAACTAAGTTAGGTTCCATTTGCACCGGATATGGGACATCAGTCAACTGAGGACCACGAACAAACTTACCTAAGCATTTTGAAATTTCTAACTGAAGATATTCAGGAACATCTCTCTCATTAGAGCTTAATGTTTGAATAATCATTGGAATATTTTGACTATTTTGTTGGAGTGAGATTTCATCTCCGTCTTTAATCTGATAAGACTTTCTATCAACAACTTTACCGTTAACCAATACATGGCCATGACTAACTAACTGTCTAGCTGCAAAAACTGTTGGAGCAAACTTTAATCTGAATACGACGGCATCTAATCTTCTTTCTAAAAGCTCAATTAAGATCTGACTAGTATCTCCTCTTTTTCTAGATGCTTCTTGAAATAATTTTAAAAACTGTTTTTCAGTAATATCTCCGTAATATTTTTTTAGCTTTTGTTTAGCAGCTAACTGAATACCAAAGTCAGAAGGCTTTCTTTTTCTAGCTTGACCATGCTGGCCAGGACCGTACGGTCTTCTGTTAAAAGGACTTTTGGGTCTTCCCCATAAGTTTAGCCCTAATCTTCTGTCAATTTTGTGTTTTGAAGATAATCTTTTTGTCATGAATTGGTGATTTATATAGATTTCGTATTTTAAGTCAATTTTATTTTGTTATAAATTTAAGCATTCCATAGACAGTTTTNACGACNNTNTTNCGATCTGATTTTATTTGTTTTTAAGAAATTTCTCATTGAAATTTCAAGATTTTGNGATTTGGAGGGTATGGTTGTAAAACCCTTTCTTTTTAATATCAACATCAAGAAATTAATAAATTTTTCAATTTGGGTTGAGTTAATGTGCCTATTAGGAATTTTTTCTGGATATGCTGAATTCAATTGATTGATATGAAATGCAACTATTGATACGGCATGAGAGAGATTAAGAGAGCTTTGATCATGAGTAGGAAGAGTAAGAATATAGTTTGCATAAGAAATTTCTTTATTATTAAGGCCATTATTTTCTTGCCCAAATATAACACTTACTTTTTTTGATTTAATTTTAGTAATGTCTTCAAGTTTTATATATGGAATTTGGATATCCCTAGGCCTAACAGTTGTAGCAATAACCACATCAGATTTTTTTATAGCCTCTGGAATAGATGAAAAAGTTTTAACTTTCTGTGCAATTTTTTCAAAGTGCTTGGCCGACTTTATACCTTTATCATTGGGCCATATATTTCTTGGATTTACTAAATCTAATTGTTCGAATCCAAAACACCCAATAGATCTAATTGACATACCTATATTTTCAGAGAGTTGAGGTTTATTTAAAATGAATTGAAATTTTTTTTTCAAGAGGACTTTATTAATTTATATATCAAACTCTCTCTTAAAGCATTATAGGAAGCATCAATAATATTTGTTGATACACCAACAGTAGTCCATATTGCTCCTTCTTTATCTTTCGTTTCAATTATGACTCTAACTACTGCATCAGTACCTTTCTCAGAAGAAAGAATTCTAACTTTAAAATCTGTCAATTCTAAATCTTCAAGCATTGGATAAAACCCCATTAAAGATTTTCTTAAAGCTTTATCTAATGCATTTACAGGGCCATTTCCAATTTCAACATTCATATATTCATTTTTATTGATGGTAACTCTTACAGTTGCTTCAGACTCAGTAACCAAATCACCTTTTGCATTCCATCTTCGGTCATCAATTACTTTAAATCGCACTAATTCAAAATATTCAGGTATTCCAAAAAGTGTCTCTCTAGCTAATATTTCAAAACTCGCTAAAGCTTGATCGAAGGCATGTCCTTGGAATTCTTTTTCTTTAACTTTTTGTAAAAGAAAATCCAGTTTGTCTTTGTGTTCATCTGGATTAATACCTACGGTATTAAGGAGAGATATTATGTTAGATCTACCAGACTGGTCAGAAATTACTATTTTTCTAGTATTACCAACAATTTTTGGGTCAATATGTTCATAAGTTTTCGGGTCTTTGTTTATAGCTGATACGTGCAACCCTCCTTTGTGAGAGAAAGCATTTTCTCCAACGTAGGGTTGTTGGGTATTAGGTTGCCTATTTAATATTTCATCAAGAAGCAATGATGTTTTCTTCAAAAGATTTAATTTTTCTTGATGGATTGATGTCTCATATTCTGTTTTTAAAATAACTGAGGGAATGACGGAGGCTAAGTTAGCATTTCCACATCTCTCCCCTAATCCATTAATGGTACCTTGAACTTGCCTAGCTCCAGATCTAATTGCAGCTAGAGAATTTGCAACTGCATTCTCAGTATCGTTATGGGCATGTATGCCTAGTCTCTCGCCTGGTATTACTGCAGCCACCTCCTTAACTATTTGTTCTACTTCATGAGGTAGAGTGCCTCCGTTAGTATCACATAATATGATCCACCTAGCCTTATTTTGTAATGCTTCTTTTAAACACTCTAAAGCAAAACTTGGATCTTCCTTATACCCATCAAAAAAATGTTCAGCATCGTACATTGCCTCAATTCCTTTTTCATGAATATGTCCTATGCTTTCGCCAATCATTTTTAAATTATCGTTTTTTGAGATGCCTAAAGCTTTTTCAACTTGATAAGATGATGATTTGCCCACAATACAAATATGTTTTACTTTAGTATTTAAGAGATTACTTAAACCAGGATCGTTTGAAACACTTGTGGAGGGCCTTTTGGTCATACCAAAAGCAACTAAATTTGCATTATTTAAATTTAAACTTGAGTTAAAAAAGCTATCGTCAGTTGGATTAGATCCTGGCCACCCACCTTCTATATAATCTATTCCTAATTCGTCTAAAGCATTAGCCATTTTAATTTTATCTTCAACGGAAAAGTCAACGCCTGTTGTTTGTTGACCATCTCTAAGAGTCGTATCAAAAAAATAAATTTTATTTGTATTTATATTTTCTTCCATAATGTCCCGTCTTTAGTATCCTCTAAAAGTATACCCTCATTAAGTAATTCATTTCTTATTTGATCAGCTAATTTATAATTTTTGTTAAATTTTGCATCTGATCGGCGGGATATCATATTTTCAATAAACTCTTTATCAAGACTTATTTCTTTTTCTTTAAAATTTGGGTTTAAGCCAAGAATTTTTAGTCCATTATTAAAGTATGACCTGAGTTCATCGTCATTAGGTGATTTTTTTAGCTCATTAAATAATTGTTGTAATCGCATCAATGCTTTTGGGGTATTTAAATCATCATAAAGTGCCATTATAAATTCACTATCTAGTTTGTTATTATTAGTATCAGATATAAAATCCTCCCATTTTTCGATGATATTTTGAGAATAGGTCAAAAGATCATCTGAAAAGTCTATAGGTTGGCGATAATGAGTCGTTAGTAAGGCATATTTAATTGTAATCGGCTCATGAACTGATAATAAATCATCGACTATGGTAATATTACCCAATGATTTAGACATTTTCTCACCCTGAAAATTTATAAATCCATTATGAAGCCAATAATTAGACATTTTGCAGTTATGGAAGCAAGTTGATTGAGCAATTTCATTTTCATGATGGGGAAATATTAAATCNATTCCTCCAGCATGGATGTCTATTGAGGGACCTAGGAGGTCTGAAATCATAGCTGAACACTCAATATGCCATCCTGGTCTTCCCTCGCCCCAAGGGCTACTCCATGATGGTTCATTGACTTTTGAGGGCTTCCATAAAACAAAATCCTCAGGATTTTTTTTATAATCAGCTATCTCAACCCTAGCACCACTAATTATATCCTTGAATGAAAATTTAGATAAAGTTCCATAGTCTTGAAATTTTCTTGTCTCAAATAACACATGATTGGAGGACTCATAGGCATATCCTTTTGTAATTAGAGTCTCAATCATTTCGATCATTTTTGGAATGTAGTCTGTTGCTTTTGGTTCAAAAGAAGGTCGGAGGATATTTAATGCCTCAAGATTTTTTTGATAAACAATCTCAGTTTTACTTACAAGGTCAGAAGTAGATAACCCTAAATCATTAGCTTTATTAATAATCTTATCATCTATATCGGTAATATTTCTGACATAAGTTACTCTACCATCTCCATAAATCTGCTTTAGTATTCTAAATAAGATATCAAAAATAATAATTGGACGAAAATTTCCAATATGCGGATTATTATATAATGTTGGTCCACACGCATAGACTTTGATTGCATCTTTATCAATTGGCTGAAAAATCTCTTTTGATTTTGATAGNGTATTAAAAAGTTTTAGACTCATTGATTATTTTTTTGATTCCTTCAACGCCAAAAAAAAGAAATAAATCCTTTACAGAGGGGCCATTATTATTACCCGTTAGAATATATCGAGTATTTGTATAAATTTCTTTTTTTGTCAGTTTTAGATCGTGATGAGAAAGAAAATTAATGTATTCATCAAAATTCATATCTTTAATTTTTTCAATATTTGAAATTAAAATATCAACAAATTCTTTGGATGGTTTTTTTTCAACATTTTTTCTTCTTATAATATCTAAGAATTCACCTATATCCTTATATTCATCGATATTATTTTTAATAAGATCCCATTCAATATTAGTCATTTTAAGCTCTCTCAATTCGGGAAATTCATCATTCAAATCACTATTAGTCATTGATCTAAGAGAATTTTTCTGAAAATAGTCAATTTTTTGAATATCAAGCTTAGGTAAATTTTTAGATATTTTAGATAAATCAAAATCGTTAAAGTCATTAGCCGCTATATTTTGAAAATCAAAATCTGAACTTAGCCCTACAGAAAACATATATGATAAAATACTATTAGTTGAATATCCTTTACTTCTAAATTGATTAATAGAAATAGAGTCTATATTTCTTTTGCTAATTTTAGTTCCATCAACATTTAACATAAGTGGGTTNTGTCCAAATGATGGAGAATTTGAGCCAAGACTTTGAAATAGTTCACTATGAACTGCCGAATTAGACAAGTGGTCTTCACCTCTAATTATATGGCTGATTTTCATATCTATATCATCGACTACACTTGGAAAATGATAAAGATAACTTCCATCTGCTCTTCGAAGAACAGGATCTGACTGTGAAGATAGATCGACCTCAGTATTACCTTTTACTAAATCCAACCATACAATCTTTTTTTGAGAAAGTTTAAATCTCCAATATGGCTTTTCACCATTAATTATTTTTTTTTCAATTTCTTCTTTTGATAAATTTAGAGACTGACGATCATAAATTGGAGGCTTACCTGCTTTTAGTTGAAGTTTCTTTTTTATTTCTAATTCTTCATTACTTTCAAAACAAGGGTAGACTAAGTTATTTTCAATAAGTTTATCAAATAACTCATTGTATCTATCTACTCTTTTGCTTTGAAAAAAAGTTTCCTGGTAATCTATTTTTAGCCATTCTAAATCTGATTTGATAGACGTTACAAATTCATCCTTACTTCTTTCCTTATCGGTATCATCAAATCTTAGAATGAATTTACCTTTATTTTTTTTAGCAAATATCCAATTCAAAAAGCATGATCTCAAGTTACCCAAATGAAGATGACCTGTGGGGCTGGGAGCAAAACGAGCGATAATCATTTAATTTTTTTTAATAGATACTCTCTTGATACCTTTACTCTTGGTGTTTTACCATATTTAATAATATCTGCAGTTGCATAAGTTTCAGACCATTTTTCTGGTAAATAGCTACCCGTTCCAACAATATCTATTGGAGCATTGGAAATAGCCATTGCTCTGCATTTTGTATTAGTGAAACCACTAGAGGCAATGATTTTTACTTTTTGAAAACCAAATTTATCTAATTGTGATCTTAAGTACCAAATTGCGGAAGCAGAAACACCAGGACCAACTAAATGACGAAGTTCATCATCTGATCTGTATTCTTTAATAGAACCAGGCGAGTATTTTTCAAGAATTTCATATGATTTTGAAGTATCTAACCCCTCAATAAATCTACCACTTGGNGTATCTAGCCGAATTAAAACTTTTCCTTTTTTAGACAAACTATCAAAATGATTACAAACTTGTATAGAGTCAGTAATTTCTTTTCCAAAATAATCAGGTAATACAACTAAATCATTTTTTGGAAANGATTTATGGAACATCTTAACCGCCTCTAAAGTAGATCCAGCATATCCAATAATGGCATGAGGCATTGTTCCNAGGGCCTTATTAGATGGGAAGTAATGCGAAGTTGCTTTAATAGAAGTTCCTATGAATCCCAGAGCTTTCTTTTTTTTTGCTGCCTTGGAACCTACTGATGAGGCATATGACATGAGGTGTGACATTTCAAAACCTGCACAATGTCTAGCATCCATAGCAATGAAAGATGTTTTTGGAAGGTCGATACACATCTGATAAGCATTAGCAGCAGCAATACAGGCAGGTCCAATTTTTTGAAGAAACAACGTCTCTAAATCAACTAAATGTTTAAAGGAGCCTTTTATAAATAATATAGGTTCACCTGCACCAAAATACTCCCCCTCTTTAAAAGGACTTGTGGTCTGAATTTTGATTTTTCTTTCTCTGGCTATCAGTTTAATCCAATCAATAGCTAATTTTAGAGCAACAATTCCTGGTCTTCGAATAAATACTGCGTATGTAACAATTATGTCACCATTATTTTCAATAATTTTTTTAGATTTAAGAAAATAACTATCTGTGTAGGATTTTATAAAATCTGAATTTGTTTTTTTATTCATTATGAATAAGAAAACTAAATCATATCACCATTAGCTATTAAATCTGCTAATAAAAAAGAAAGCTCTAATGATTGATTTACATTTAGTCTTGGATCGCAAAAGGTATGATATCTATCACCGAGATTTTCATCTTTAATATCATCTGGGCCTCCAACGCACTCAGTAACATTTAGTCCGGTGAGCTCTAAGTGAACTCCTCCAGCCACACTACCTTGGGCTTGATGAATTTCAAAAAATGACTGTATTTCTTGGAATATATTTGATGTAGCACGTGTTTTATAACCAGAATTACTAGTTGATGTATTTCCATGCATTGGATCACAAACCCAAGTTATATTTCTACCTAGTTTATGAATTTCACTTAAAATGTCAGGGAATACAGATTTAATTTTTTCTGCACCCATTCTTACAATGAGAGTTAATCTACCACCTTCATTTTCAGGATTCAAAATATCGATATTTTTCTTTAAATCATCTATGTTAGTTGAAGGACCAACTTTCAAACCTAGGGGATTTTTAATACCACTTAAATAGTGTATGTGAGCCCCATTTGGATCCCTCGTTCTATCTCCAACCCACAAAAAATGTGAATTAACATTATACCAGTCCCCAGTTGTGCTATCAATGCGTGTGAAAGCTTGTTCATAAGGAAGCAAGAGAGCCTCATGACTTGTATAAAAATCTGTTTCCTTGAGTACGCGAGTATTTTGTTCATTAATACCGCAAGCATTCATGAATTTAATACTATCCTCAATTTTTTGAGATAGAGCTTTGTATTTTTTTGTTGTTTCAAAACTATCAGCGAAATCTAAATTCCATTGATTAATTTTAGAAAGGCTCGCAAATCCTCCTTGTGCAAATGCACGGAGTAAATTTAATGTTGAAGCAGAATGATTATAAGCATGGAGCATTCTCATTGGATTTGGTTCTCTTGATTCTTTATTGAACTCATATGAATTAATAATATCGCCTCTATAACTTGGTAATTTTTCTCCATTCTTTTCTTCATAATCAGAACTTCTAGGTTTTGCAAATTGACCGCCCATTCTTCCGAGTTTTACTACAGACTTATTAGTTGCGTAAGTAAGAACAACAGACATTTGTAGGATGAGCTTAAAAGTATCTCTGATTGTATTGGGATTTAATTCACTAAAACTTTCAGCACAATCCCCTCCTTGTAAATAGAATGCTTTACCATTTTGAACTTGATGAATATGGTTTTTTAGCGATCGAGTCTCGCCAGCAAAAATCAAAGGTGGTAGATTTGATAAATTATCCACTACCTTATTAAGCTCTTCTATATCAGAATACTTAGGTAATTGTTTTGCCTCAAAACTCTTCCAACTATCTTTTGACCATTTCATGAGGGGTGGATTATATTGTTAAATCTCACAAAGAAAAGTATTTATTGCTTTTTAAAGATTGGAGGCAATCGTAAATTAAAAGAAGCCCTTGGTAAAGATGCTGTAAAATTCTTTACATCAAAAGAGTCCATGGATTTTTGCTTTTTATCAGAATATTTTGATTTTATCTGAGATGTCTTCATACTTGCTTCGAAGTTTTTAATTAAATCAACAAATTGAACCAAACCATCTTTAGAGACTACATAAAAACAATCATTTAAATTTAACAATTCATATGAGCTGGTACTTATAAGTTGGCCATCTAAGCCTTTATGATCTTCTGTTTTTAAAGTAATAAGATTTTCTTTAGTGTTAATATTTGAATTTGATGAACAAACTATATTGATTTCATCTGTAAATAAGTCTTTCAAATTTTTATTTTTAGATTTTAAAAGAATTTTGGGTAAAAAATCTCCAATTTTAAAACTACTTATTGATTGGTCCTCATCGATAAAATTTGAAAAAATATAATTTTCTGATGTAAAAGTATTGTTAATCTCCAATATTTGCTTACTAAAAACCATAGAACCATTAAATCTTAATAAAAATCTAAAAATGAAACTAGATAAAAAACTAGGAAAAAGACTATAAAATGAAAAAAATAAATTATTTAGATAATGGTTATTGTTTTCTGATACTTTAATATTCTTATTAGGATTTTTAGAGATTAAATTTAATAAATTGACCAGTTGATAACTTAAACCTATGAATGTCTTGTTTGTTAATTCATAGGCATTAATAAGTGAATTATTCTCTCTAAGCTCCAATCTAGTAGGTAATCTTATCTCAGTGAAATATTTATTATCAACAATATTTTTAGTTAATTTTTTAATATATTTTTTGAGTACATCTTTTTTTTCAGAGTAAAAATGTATTGTGTCTTTATTTGGAAATATGATGTTAACTTTATTTAAACCAAGGTTAGTGAATACAGATAAATTGTACTTATGATCATAATTTTCAATTGAATAAAAATAGAATATCTTTATTTGATCAGAAATTATGTCTATGCCGTTAAGATCATCTTTAAAGTTGATATCTCTATCAAATTTTACATAGGAGATTTGATCTCTAATGATAGGCTCTCTTAGTAAAAGTTTATTTTTATTAAGTATGCCGTATGTATCTAATTGAATATTCTCTAAGTCTTCTCCAATAAGGTCAGAAGGTGAAATGAAATATGAAAACTCAGTTTTTTCTTTATCTTGATTTTTAAATTTAATTTTAGATCTAGATAGAGACAATAAAATCATTCCAACAATTGAGTTGTCAACAATATAGTTTTTAGAGATCATTATTTATTCAACAGTCACAGATTTTGCAAGATTTCGGGGTTGATCAATATCTGTTCCTTCACTAAGAGCAAAGTAATATGAAATTAGCTGCAATGGAACAGTATATATAAAAGGTGTGTCAATAAAGTTTTCCCTAGGAAGTTGGGGGATTTCTAAAGTATCTGACTTCTTTTTTGATATTTTTAAACTTGATAAAATAATAATTTTTCCATTTCTTGCAGAAATTTCTTGAGTATTTGATAGCGACTTTTCATAAAGTTCATTATTTGGAATAAGGCAGATAGTTATTGTATTCTTATCTATTAACGCTATTGGTCCATGCTTCATTTCACCACCAGCAAATCCTTCACTGTGTAGATAAGAAATTTCTTTTAATTTTAACGATCCTTCTAATGCAACAGGATATCCAATGTTTCTTCCAATAAAATAGCAAGAATTAGCTAAAGCAATTTTTTTGGAAATTTTTTTAGCCACTGGAGTAAAGTCTTTGATTAATTTCTGAAGCTTATTTGGAAGTGATTTTAAACTTTTATAGTATTTATTATATTGACTGGCATTAATACTCATATCAATTTTACCAATATGTAAAGCTAGGTTAGCCAAACTTAAGATCTGACAGGTAAAAGCCTTGGTAGAAGCCACACCAACTTCCTTTTGAGCATATGTGGGGATGGTTAAATCTGCCTCTCTAACCATAGTACTTTGGAGAGAATTAGTAATAACTACAGCTTTATGTGAATGTTTCTTTATATATTTTAGTGACATAAGAGTGTCCATAGTCTCTCCAGATTGAGAAATAAATATGAATAAGCATTTCTTTTTCGGTAAGTTTTTATACCTTAATTCAGAAGCATGCTCACACGAGACATCGCAAGATGTTAATTTATTAAAATAATATTCGCCAATCATAGCGGCATGATATGCAGTGCCACATCCGACTAGTATGATTTTGTGAGAATTGAGTAAATCAGTAAATTTTGTCTCAAAATCTATAAAATATTCGTTATCGTATTTTGCCTGGGTATCTTTGAGCACTCTTGGTTGTTCGTGTATTTCTTTAAGCATGAAGTGTTGAAAAGATCCCTTATCATGAGAATTGGAAGAATTGATATTTTTTTCAAAAATAATTGGTGTATTTTTTTTTAAGTTGAAAACTTCATTATTGCTAACTTTTAAAAAATCACCATCTTTTAAATGGTAAATTTTATCATGATAATTAGATAAGATTGATGAATCTGAGCAAACATAAAATATTTTTTTATTTTGAGACAGTGATATTGGACTACCACTTTTCAAAAGATAAAATGATTTATTTTTTTTTATATATATAACAAAAGCATAATTACCTTTAATTGTTTTCTTAAAGATCTTTAAAGCTAAATCTGGATTATTATATTTATTTAGCAAGTAACTTAAAAAATAAAAAGCTACTTCAGCATCATTCTCAATATGATTTGGTATTTCTTTATAAAGCTTTTGAATTTTTATATAATTTTCAATAATTCCATTGCACACTAGTGTTAAATTATCATCATAAAAAGGATGTGCATTATTTCTACTAACAGCTCCATGCGTTGCCCATCTCGTATGACCGATTACTCCTTCAAAATGCCTATCTGATACTGATTTAATTTTTTTTTCTAAAGCAGAAATTTTACCAACACTTTTAATTGTCTTGATTCTTCTGCTGGAAAATAATGATATGCCAGAAGAGTCATAACCACGATATTCTAATTTTTTTAGGATATCTATAGCCTCTATTTTTAAAGAGTTTGAGTTTAGAATTCCTACAATGCCACACATAATTTTTATTTGAATATCTTTTTAATATTTTTTTGTTTTGATCGACTAATTGAAAATTGATTATTGGGAATATTTTTAGTAATTACAGATCCAGCAGCTACATAGGCACTATTGCCTATTTTAACTGGAGCTACAATAGAAGTGTTAGATCCTATAAAACAATTATTTCCTATCTTACATGTAAGTTTATTTTTTCCATCGTAATTACAAGTAATTGTTCCAGCACCAATATTAGTATTTTTTCCTATAAGTGTGTCGCCTACGTAAGATAAATGATTAATTTTAACACCTTCAGAAATAGAGGATTTTTTTATTTCAACAAAATTTCCTATTTTAACCTTATTAGAGATTTTTGATTCTGGTCTAATTCTGGCGAATGGACCTATTTGACAATAATTACCAATATTACAGTCTTCGATATATGAAAATGATTTGATTAAAGTCTCTCTACCGATGTTAACATTCTTTTTAATTACAACATTTGGTTCTATAATTACACCATCAGAAATTTTGACATTATTTTCAATGTACACAGTATCAGGTTGAATAATTCTAACTCCATTTTTTATGAGTTTTTCTTTTAGATATATTTGATAAAAATCTTCAAGATCTTGTAATTCAGGCTTTGTGTTAACACCCTGAATAGGCAATCCATGATTTTGAAAAGCGTTAACCTTTAATTTTTTTTGATGAGATATTTCTATCAAATCAGTTATATAAAATTCTTTTTTTTTAGAATTTTTTTTAATTAGATTAATATTAGATATTGCCTTCTTAGATAAGAAAAAAATACCAGTATTAATTAAATTTATTTTCTTTTGGTTAACATTGCAGTCATTTTCTTCAACGATAGATAAAAATTTTTTATCTTGCATGATGACTCTGCCATATCCATGAGGATTAGCTATCTCTTGAGATAAAACACTTAGGTCTGTTTTTGATGAAATAGATTTATTAACAAACTGGTTTAGAATTTTATAGTCAAAAATAGGCGTGTCAGATAAAATTACCAAATAATAATCTGAAGATAATTTCTTCGCATCATATATTTGTTTTAAAGCACCACCTGTACCGTCTATAGGATCTTGAATAAATGGGCTTATTCCTTTTTCTATGAAGAAATTTTTATTTTCTTTATTTGATATTATTTGAGTTTTATCTATTTTTTTTATTTTCTTTATCGCATCTAAATTATAATCCAAAATAGATTGGCCAGCGATAGAATGTAAATATTTAGGAAGAGAAGACTTAAATCTTTTACTTCTTCCTGCTGAAAGAACAATGGCGCAAATTTTCATAAAGTAGTAAAATAATAATAAAAGAACTGATCTTTACACTAAAAATATATCTAATTATGTAAATTATGCCCATAATAATAAAAAATAATTCTAGTCAAGACATCTTAGATATAGTTACAACAAAAATCTTAAAAAATGACTTGGTTTCTCTTCCAACAGAAACAGTATATGGGCTTGCGGGTTTAGGGACTAGCTTATCAGCGGCAAAAAAGATTTATAAGTTAAAAAAAAGGCCCCTATCAAAAAAACTGATATTTCATTGTTCTAATATAGATATGGTAAAAAAGTTTTTTATCTTAGAGGGTGAAAATTTATTGCTTGCTGAAAAATTTTGGCCTGGTCCTTTAACATTAATATTAAAAAGAAAATCTAAGCAAATTCCAATAAGTTTAACCAAAAACAAATATTGCGCAGTGAGAATTCCTAAAAATTTACTTACCTTAAAAGTAATATCTCTTTTAGCCAGGCCTATAGTTATGCCATCGGCAAATAGATTCAAAAAACTTAGCCCAATAAATGCAAAAATGGTTTTTGACCAATTTTTAGATACAAATTTGATTATTGTTGATGATAAAAAATGCAAAGTTGGACTAGAGTCTACATTAGTAAATGTTTTTAAAAATAGATTAACAGTGATTAGACCAGGGAAGATTAGCTTAACAGATTTAAAAAAAGTATTACCTTTTATTAAAATAACTAATGATAAAGATAAAAGTTTCTCAGGTACCTCTAAAAAACATTATTCCCCAAATAAAAGCATTTATCTCAATCAAAAAGTAATAAAAAAAAATAGTGCTTATCTTTCTTTTGGCAAAGATAAAAAAAAACAATTTAAAAACCTAAGTAAAAAAAAGAATTTAGATGAAGCAGCAAAAAATTTATATCATTATATTTTTATGGCAGATAATAATGAAAAGTACGATTCTATCAGTATTGGACCTATACCAAATGTAGGAATTGGAATTGCAATTAATGATAGATTAAAAAGAGCATCAAAATGAAATTTCCAATAAACGTCAAATTAAATAATAATAAACTTACTGGATTCCCCAAAAACAGTCATGAAGTCTCAAAGTTAGTTAAATTTTGTAATAAAAAAAATATTAATGTTATTGCTATAGGTGGTGAAACTAATCGCGTAGGGGGAACAAATCCTTATAAAAATAATAAGAATATTTTTATCGATTTAAAATTTATGAATAAGATTGAAGAAATAGATTGCGATAACATGATATGTACTGCTCAAAGTGGAGTTAAATTAATTGAGGTACAAAAAAAATCAAACAATAAAGGCTTACTATTCCCTGTAAACATTGCTCCAAATGATAAATGTACAATTGGGGGAAATATATCAACTAATGTAGGAGGTTTGCAGACATTAAGATATGGTAATATTGAAGATCATATTAATGGCTTAGAGGTTGTCTTATCTAATGGTGAAATTATAAATTTTGAAAGCAAACTGAAAAAAGATAATTTTGGACCTAAATTATGGAAATTATTTATAGGCTCTGAGGGTATATTTGGGATTATTACTAAAGCAAACTTAAAGTTAATACCTAAAAAAAAATACAAAACTACTTTCTTAATACAAATAGGTAGCTTAATAAAAGCTATTAACCTTTATAAAAAGATTAGAAATAATCATTATGACAATTTAACTAGTTATGAAATTATTTTTCCTATACCTAGCTCAATTACTTTTAATAATGATAGCTATAATCTTATTTTAGAAGTGAACTCTAACGATAAAGAAAATCTATCAAAAGAATTAACTAAGTTATCTAATAAATACAAATTCAAGATTAATAAAATTGAGAGAAATAAATTACAATCTGATATTTGGAAAAAGAGAGAGGAGATTGTTTATAAACAAAATCAATTAAATTTTAATCACAAATATGATATTTCTCTTCCTTTGTCGAATTGGCCAATTTTTTTCAAAAAAATTAATAAATTTATAATTCAAAATTCATTCTACACACCCTATTTTTTTGGGCATTTGGGTGATGGAAATTTACATTGTAATTTTAAAATTATGGACAATGATAGTACGAAAAAAATAAAACTATCTAATTTTATCTTTGATTTAGTAATAGAACTTAATGGTAGTATAGCGGCAGAACATGGCATAGGAACGCAAAAGTCTGACTTACTTAAAAAATATAAAACAAAAGAATATTATAGTTTCTTAAAAAAATTGAAAAAACATTTAGATACAAAATCAATAATGGGTAGGGGGAAATTACTATAGGCTTATAATATCTTTTAATTTATAGTAACTCATAGCCAATACTAGAAGTGGCGTATCAATTATACCAAAACCAGGAAAATCTCTGTGAATGAATTTTTCAAATAACTTAATATCATTATTTTCACTCTCTAAAACTTCAGCGATCATTTTACCAACCATTGTAGTAATAGCCAACCCATGACCAGAATAACCTTGGGTGAAAATAATATTTTTATCTAAAAAACCAATATGTGGGAATCGATTAACAGTTATTGCCACATGGCCACTCCAAGTGCACCAAGCTTCATATTTTTCTAAACCTGGTAGAATTTTTTTTATACTTTTTTTAAGAGATTTTTCTAAACTTAAAGGATCGACATTTGAATAGCTTACCCCACCTCCAAATACCAAATTATTATGTTTATCTAATCGAAAATAATTTAATACAAAAAGCATATCTCCAACAGTTATTTGTTTTTTAAAAAAATTATTCAATTCTTTTTTTGGTATATCTTTAAAAACTGATACATAAGTTTTTACTGGCATAATTTTTCGACGAAGTTTTTTATTTAGATTATTAATATATGCATTACAACACATGATCATTTTTTTTGATCTAATAATTAAGTTATTGTCTAATTTAATTGTGACATCATTATTGGATTCATATGACACAACAGAGGCTTCCTCATAAATTTTACAATTTTTATTTTTTAAAATTTCTTGAGCTAAGCCTAAGCAATAATTTAAAGGATGAATTTGGGAACACTCACTGTCATACATAGCTGATTTATAGTAAGGACTATGAAAATAATTGTGCATTTCAGACTTAGGTAAATACATAGCAGATTCATATCCATATTTATTTTGTAATAGATCTATATACTTTTTTAATTCTTCATCGTGTTTTTTAGTAACTGAAGTTAATAAATACCCCTCAACTAAGTCACACTGAATATTTAACTCTTGAATATTTTTTTTGACCTCTCTCACCGCATCAATACTAAAATTCCATAATTGTTTTTGTTCATCAAATGTGTGATTTTGGCTTTTAAAATCCTCACCGGAAAAGCCATGAAGCAGTTGTCCACCATTTCGTCCGGATGCACCCCATCCTATTTTATGCTTTTCTAATACTACAACTTTTAAATTAGGGTTGATTTTACTAAGATAATACGCAGTTGAAATGCCTGAGAGGCCACCTCCAATTATACAAACATCACATTGTAAGGATTCACTTAATTTGTTAAAGTGTGGGCTATATGTTTTTGTCCTTGTATAATAGTTATCTGAATATTCCATCAGGTACATAATTATCAAATTTTAAAGATTAGCGATATAAATGAATAGTTACATAGATTGGTTTAAAAAACACAAAATTACAGAGGTTGAGTGTCTTATTCCCGATAATTCAGGAATTCCGAGAGGAAAAATACTTCCAACTAAAAAATTTTTAAGTTCTTATGAGTCTGGAGGATTAAGACTTCCTTTAGCTTTATTTAAGCTTGCTGTCTCAAGAAGTGTTACCTACTCAATTGATGATCAATTATTAAATCCAACCGATGGAGATTTTATTCTTAAGCCTGATTTTGAAACTTTAAGGGTTGTCCCGTGGTATGATGAACCCACAGCACAAATTATATGCGATGCAGTTGACAGCAATGGTAATGACATTGAAGTCTATTCAAGAGGAATTTTGAAGAAGGTCATAAACTTATATAATGCAATTGGATTAGAGCCTGTAGTAGCTCCAGAAATTGAGTTTTATCTGGTGAAAAAAAATAATGACCCTGACTATCCCCTTGAGACACCATCTGGACAATCAGGAAGAATCGAAAAAGGTAATCAATCTTATGGTATCGATGCTATCAACGAGTTTGATCACATCTTTGAAGATTTATATGATTATTGTGAAGCTCAAAATTTAGAAGTAGAAAATATCAACCATGAAGATGGCCCTGCTCAAATGGAAATCAATTTTAAACATGGCAATCCTCTTGAGTTAGCAGATCAAGTATTTCTTTTTAAAAGAACACTAAGGCAAACTGCTTTGAAACATAATTTATATGCTACATTTATGGCAAAACCTCTTGAAAATTCTCCAGGTAATTCGATGCATATTCATCAATCAATTTTAAAAAAGGGGAAACCAGTATTTGTTAATAAAGATTTAAAAACTACTAAATATTTTGACAGCTATCTTGGTGGACTGCAGAAGTACTCTAAGTCATTCTTGCCTTTATTTGCTCCGAATGTTAACTCTTTTAAACGTCTAAGGGGTTATTGGGAGGAAGGTACACCTTTTAATCTAAATTGGGGATTTGAAAATAGGACTTGTGGCTTTAGAGTTCCTAACTTTAATTCTGCATCTCAAGCAAGAATTGAAAATAGACTATGTGGATCAGATGTTAATCCCTACCTAGCTATTGCTGCTACCCTGACTGCGGGCTATCTTGGAATTAAGAAAAAGATAAAGGCAACACAAGAAACAAAAAAGGCAGCTTATAATGTTAATGTATCCTTAACTGAAAGCATCTATCAATCAATAGATATCTTCTCACGATCCAAGGAAGCAAAAGAAATTTTTGGTGAAACTTTTGTTGAGCTATTTTGCTCTATAAAAGATTTAGAAGTAAATGCTTACAATAAAATAATAACTGCTTGGGAAAGAGAATATTTACTTCTTAACGTTTGATTGATTAATCAGATAATAGATTACTGCAGCTATTATCACCACTAGCATAATAATTGCTGATAAAGCATTTACTTCAGGGCTTAATCCAAGCCTTACCTTAGAAAATACGACGATTGGCAAAGTATTAGCACCTGGGCCAGATGTAAAACTGGCTACTACTAAATCATCTAGAGAAAGAGTGAACGCAAGAAGCCATCCAGAAATTATTGAAGGTAAAATTACAGGTGCTGTAATTTTCCAAAAAATTTTATTAGGCAATGTTCCTAAATCTTGAGCAGCTTCTTCAATATTTTTATCATAGCTACTCAATCGTGATTGAATGATAATTGCTACGAAAGCAACTGAAAAGGTAATATGAGAGATAAGTATAGTTAATTGTCCTTTTGTAGAGGGGAAACCAATGAGATGATTAGAGGAAATAAAAAAAAGCAACAAAGATAAACCTAAGATAATTTCAGGCATTACCAATGGAGACGAACTCAAAAATATAAAAAAAGGTCTAGCTGGTATCTTAGATATTCTTGTCAGTGAATAACCAATCATAACACCTAATATTGTTGCAAATGTGGCAGACAGTGAAGCTATCTTAATACTAATAAGAAAGGCTTCTATAATTTGTTCGTTTTGAAATAATTTACCATACCATTTAAAAGAGAAACCCTTCCAAACCATAACTCTTTTATTATCATTAAATGAATAGGCAATAAGTGTGAGTATAGGAAAGTAAAGAAATCCAAGTCCAATAGTTAAACTTAATATCTTAAAAAAATATTTATTCATCTTTGAAATTAAATTTAGCAAATACTAATTGAAAAACTATAATGGGGATAACTAATATTAGTATTCCAGACATTGCCAAAGCACTTGCTATTGGCCAATCTCGATTTACAAAAAACTCATCCCATATTATTTTTCCAAAATATAACTTATCACTTCCTCCTAACAGCTCTGGAATTACAAATTCTCCAACTACAGGAATAAAAACAAGCATACTTCCTGCTACTATGCCCGGTATAGACAAAGGTAAGATTACTTTTAAAAAGGTTTTATAAGGTTTTGCCCCTAAGTCACTTGAGGCATCTATCAAATTTAAATCAAATTTTACTAAATACCCATATAATGGCAAAATCATGAAAGGTAAATATGTATACACAACCCCTAAGATCACTGCATAATGATTATGAAGCATAGATAAAGGCTCATCAATAAATCCAAAGTTTATTAATAAAGAATTGATAATACCTGACCCCTGAAGTATCACTTTCCAGGCGTATACTCTTAATAAGAATGAAGTCCAAAAAGGAATAATTAAAATAATTAATAACATATTTCTCACACTCTCTTTAGACTTTGCTACATAAAATGCTATTGGATAGCCAATAATCAAACAAATAAGAGTAGATATAAAAGCTAATGATAATGAGTTAAAATAAGATCTTAAGTAAAAAGGATCAGAAAAAATAAAAATATAATTTCCTAGAGTTGAATTAATATTAAATTTACCATCTGTAAAATCAAATAAATCACGATATGGAGGCATACCCCACTCTGATACTGAAATTGAAATTTTAAAAATTAGTGCAAGGGGAATAAAGAAAAATAGAACTAGCCAGAAATAAGGAGTAAAAACAAACCAAAAATTTTGTTTTTTAAAAAAGTTACTCATTAAAAAAATATATTGAATCGTCTCTCCATGAGCATTCAACTTTATCATCCCATTTAATTTTGAGATCTCCAGAAATTTCACTATTTTGCATAAAAGCGTAAAATTGATGATTTTTAACTTCAACTAAGTATTTAGTATAACTTCCAAGGTAAGCTACCTCTTTGACTATTCCTAAACATTTTACTGTATCCTTATTTTGAAATGATTTAGATATAGTAATTTTTTCAGGCCTTATAAGACAATGTTTATAAATATTTGTACCTTTTAGCGAATTAATTTTAGAATCAATCTCTTTTAAAAAAAAATCATCAGAAATTCCTTCAATACTAAATATATTTGCAGTACCAATAAAATTGGCAATATATTGGTTAATAGGTTTTTCATATATCTCTACAGGATTACCTATCTGAAGAATATTACCGTTTTTCATAATTGCCATTCTATCTGATAAAGACATAGCCTCTTCTTGATCATGAGTAACAATTATGAAGGTAATACCCAACTTGTATTGCAAGTTGACTAATTCAAATTGAGTTTGAATTCTTAACTTCTTATCTAGGGCTGCTAAGGGTTCATCTAATAATAATAGTTTAGGCTTTTTTACTAAACATCGCGCCAATGCAACTCGTTGTTGTTGGCCTCCAGAAATTTCATAAATTTTTCTTTTTTCTAGACCCGTTAATTCAAGCAAGTTTAATATCTCTCTTGTCCTCTCTAAAATTTCATTTTTAGGGAGGTTTTCTTCTTTAAGACCAAATTCTATATTTTGAGAAATATTTAAATGAGGAAAAAGAGCATAGTTTTGAAACATCATATTTAGGGGTCTAAGATGAGGAGGTAAATTTGTAATATCCTCACCATCTAAAATAATACTTCCTGAGTCTGGTTTTTCAAAACCAGCGATTATTCTTAAAAGTGTTGATTTCCCACAACCTGAGGATCCTAATAAACTAAAAAGCTCAGATTTAGAAATGCTTAAACTTACGTTATCTAAAGCTATTACATTGCCAAACTTCTTAGAAATATTTTTAATTTCAAGGAACTTTGTAGACATTAATTTAGTGTAAGAAAAAAAGCACAACTAAATAAATAAGTTGTGCTTTTTAAAAAGTTTAAATTATTGAGCAGCTTTAAAGCTATTAAAAACTCTAGATGAAATTCTAGATTTCTGAGGAGAGTCAGCAGTATCCGCAAATAACATCTTTAAAGTTTCTTCTGTTGGATAAATAGCAGGATCTTCTAAAATCTCTGGATCAATTAATCCCTCAGTTGTATTGGCAACTAAATTTGGATTTGAGTACCAAACATAGTTAGTTATATCTGCCACAACTTCAGGTCTTAAAACATAGTCAATAAATTTATGAGCATTTTCTACGTTTTTAGCATCTGCAGGGATGCCCATCATGTCAAACCAGATTACAGTTCCTTCATTTGGAATCGAATACCATACCTCTTCAATTTCCTCGTAGGCTGCAATGAATACATCTCCTGACCATCCAACTGCTAAACAAATTTCTCCATTAGCTAAATCATCTATGTATTGAGATGAATCAAAATATTTAATGTAGGGTCTAATTTGTTTTAAGAGCTCAAGTGCCTCTTCATTTGCTTTTGTATTTTCAGTATTAGGCTCGTGACCAAGATAGTTTAATGCAATTTCAACAATTTCACTTGGTGCATCGAGCATTGCTACTCCACAATCTGCGTATTTAGAAATTTCATCAGGGTTAAAAATTATATCCCAAGATTCAACATCTCCACCTCTCTCTTCTACAGCAGCAACATTGTATCCAATACCTGTAGTTCCATACATGTAGTTGATTGAGTATTCTCCACCTGGATCGTGGGCATCTGTTTTAGCTAAAACACTTGGATCAAGATTACCTAAATTAGATAGTTTACTTTTATCTAATTTTTGAAAAACCCCAGCCTTAATTTGATTTTCCATAAAAGAGCCAGAAGGGACAACTAAATCATATCCACTGCCGCCTGCTAATAATTTTGCTTCTAAGACTTCGTTTGAGTCAAATACATCGTAGGTAACATCAATTCCAGTTTCTGCTTCGAAATTAGCAATCGTGTCCTCAGCTATATAATCTGACCAGTTATAAATAAATAATTCTTCTTTTGCGCTTAAGCTAAAAGGCAAAAAAAGAGACAAGAATGTAATTAATAATTTTTTCATAGACCTCTCCTCTTAAAATAAGTTCCTACTTATATGATATTCTAATTTAGTTTAAAAATCACAGATTTTTTTATAAAGATCTGGTCTTCGATCCCTAAAATTGCCCCATGATTGGCGAAATTTTCTTATTTCATCAACATTTATTTCATGAGATATAACGCCTTCTGTGACTGAGTCCATTTGAGCCTGAATACTTCCTAAGTGATCAGTAATAAAAGATCCACCATAAAAATTAATTTTAATATCATCCTCAATTTCCTCACCAATTCGATTTGATGAAATAATTGGAATTTGATTTGCAGCAGAATGTCCAATCATCACATTTTCCCAATGTTTTTTTGAATTTAAATTTGGATCTTGAGGCTCAGAACCAATTGCAGTTGGATATAAAATCATATCAGCTCCTAACAATGTCATTGACCTTGCACACTCAGGAAACCATTGGTCCCAACAAATGCCACAACCAATTTTTCCATATTCGGTATCAAAAACTTTAAAACCTGTGTTACCAGGGGTAAAATAAAACTTCTCATTATAACCAGGGCCATCTGGAATATGAGATTTACGATAAATATCACTTAATTCTCCTTTTGAGTCTATTAAGACTAGAGAATTAAAATAATTTTGACCATATTTCTCAAAAAAACTTATTGGTATTACAATTTTATGATGTTTACAAAAATTAGAAAAAACTTCAAAAATTTCACTATTAGGAAATGTTATTGCTAAATCAAAAAATTTCGAATTTTGAGTTGAGCAAAAATACTGAGTTTGAAATAACTCTTGGAGTAAAAATACATTTACTTTTTGAGATGCAGCCTTAGATGCTAAATCTAAAGATTTATTCATATTTTCTTTTACATTATCTTTAATGCAAGAAAACTGAGATGTGCCAATTTTAATTTTCATATCTTTGGGACATTCATTGTAACACAATGAATATTTCCACCCCCATAATTAATATTTTTTGTTTCTATCATTTTAATATTTTTATCTTTATATAATGATTTAAAAATATCATAAACCAACTCATCCTCTTTGACATTAAATTTAGGAAGAAAAATAGAATTTTTGGAAAAATAAAAATTGATATAAGAGGCAACCAGTCTCTTATTTTCAACTATAATTTCTGAGGGTAAGGGGATCTGTATTATTTCAGCATTAATATTTTTTAGTAAAAAAAACTGCTCTAAAATTTCTTTGTTTTTTTGTAAAATAGAATAATTTCTTCGATCATCTAAATCAGAGTAAGCTATGAGATATTTGTTATCACCTATAGGAGCAAATATATTATCTATATGCCCATCTGTATCATCTTCTTCTAACCCTCCTGGTAACCAAACGATATTTTTTAAATCAAATAAATCCATTAATGTTTGATTAATATCGTTTTTGGAAGCATTTTTCCTATTAGAATTGAGCAATACACTCTCTGTAGTAAATAAATTGCCGTGGTCATCATAAGTTATGGCACCACCCTCTAAAGTTAGATCTGCTTCAATAAATTCTATATTAAACTGATTGCATATAAATTTTGAAATTTGATTATCATTTTTAAAATTGGGATATTTACCATAACCATTGAAATTAAAGCTTACAGCATTGAGATCATTCCCATTTCTAAAAAAAATTGGAGCAATGTCTCTCATCCACGAGTCATCTAAATTTGTTTTCAATATAGAAATATTTTTATTGGAGACTATTTTAATACAACTTTTGTAGTCTATATCATTGCAATATATAAAGACCTCTTCTTCTTCAGAGATTTGATTAGCTAGATTTGCTATTTCAATTCTAGCTTCATGTATTTGGTTTCCATATAAATCATGATTACATGGCCATGCAATTAAGCATTTACTATGATCATTCCATTCTGGTACTAGTCTCATCTTAATTTATCTATATAAAAAATATTATTTATATTCTAATCTTTTAAATAATGAATGTAAAAAAAATCCATTGGATAGGAGTAGGTCTATCATCTCCACCAGGTATATTATACTTAGTAAAACAAGGATATAATTTAGAAGTTTGGAATCGATCTACTGAAAAAGCTTCAAAACTGTTAAAACAAAAAGTAATTATCAATAAATTAGATTTAGATAAATTAAAATTAGCGCTAAATGCTAATGATTTAATTATATCAATGCTACCAGCAGATATGCATTTAGAATTAGCTGAAATTGCCATGAACCATAAATGTCATTTTTTAAATTCTAGCTACTATGATTCTAAATACATAACTTTAGAAAAAGATTTTATTGAAAATAAAAAAATTTTTATATGTGAAGCAGGATTAGATCCTGGAATAGATCATATTTTAGCATCAAAATTAGTTGATGACTTTAAACAGAATATTAAAAAAGATGATTTATCAAGTTTGAGTTTTACAAGTATGTGTGGAGGTTTCCCATTAAAACCAAATAAATTTAAATATAAATTTAGCTGGACTCCTTTAGGCGTTTTAAAAGCACTTAGGTCGCCCGCTAAATACATTAAAAATTTTGATGAAATTGAAGTCTCTTTCCCTTTTAAAAAAGTTAAGAGCATAGAGTTTCAAGATGAAAAATTTGAAATATATCCTAATAGAAACTCTATTCCCTACATTGAAGAATATCAAATGTCTGAATACATTAATAACATAGAGAATTTTGTAAGAGGGACAATTAGACTAGATGGATGGAGTAAAGCATGGGGTGATATTTTTTCAAAAATAACAAATAATGAAGATTTAGAGAATTTAAGTAAAGAATTATGGAAGCTCAATCAATACGATAAAAATGAAAAGGATAGAGTATTGCTTTATGTAAATTTAAGTGCGAATGGTTTAAATGGTAAGATGATTTATAACAAGACTCTCTACATCGATGAATCAAGAAATATAATCCAATCTGCAATGTCACAGTGTGTTTCAT
>NHLE01000048.1 GCA_002169365.1 Pelagibacteraceae bacterium TMED259
ATAAAACAAGTAACTCATTAAAAGTTAGCTGATATATTTCACAACATGTTTGTATTTCTCTTTGAAGTGACTTGTAAGAACGATGTAATCCTAAGATAATTTCTAGGATATTTTCTTTTTTAAAATAAAGTGTATCGGCAAAACTTAAGTTCATAAGGAATGATTATAATTATATTGTGAATTGAAATAAATAATATTACATTATTTCAAAATATGGAAATTATCCCTTTTGATAAACGAATTGGCTTCATTTGGTACAATGGAGAGTTCGTTGAATGGCAGAATGCAACTACTCATGTATTAAATCATGGTCTTCATTACGCTAGTTGTGTATTTGAAGGCTTAAGAGTGTATGGTGAAAAAATATTCAAACTAGAGCAGCATACTGATCGTCTTTTTCACTCAGCTGAAAGAATGGGGATGTCTATACCTTTTTCAAAAGAAGAATTAAACTTTGCTCAAGAAGAAACAATAAAAAAAATGAATATTAAATATGGCTATGTTCGTCCTGTTGCCTGGAGAGGCAGTGAGATGATGGCTGTATCTGCTCAAAAAAACAAGATAAATGTAGCAGTTGCCACATGGGAGTGGCCTAGTTATTTTTCAAAAGAAGATCGATTAAAAGGCATAGCCTTACAAACCGCAATATGGAGAAGGCCCGCACCAGATACGATACCTACTGATGCAAAGGCAGCTGGTTTATATATGATATGCACCCTAAGTAAGCATGAAGCAGAAAAAAACGGATATAGCGATGCTTTAATGCTTGATTATAAAGGAAGGATTAGTGAGTCAACTGGCTCAAATATTTTTTTTGTTATAAATGGTGAAATTCACACGCCTATTCCCGATTGTTTTTTGAATGGCATTACTAGGCAGACGGTAATAGATATAGCTAAATCCCAGAACATCAATGTTATTGAAAGAGAAATTTATCCTGATGAAATAAAAAATGCTGATGAGATATTCTTAACTGGTTCTGCAGTCGAAGTTACACCAGTCGGTAAAATTGATGATCAAATATTTAACGTAGGAGAAGTGACTAAAACAGTTTCTGATCTATATATGAAAACTGTTGACCCCAATTATAGTGATTAATTAGTTTTGACTATTTCTGACCACTGAAGAAATTTATCTAAATCTTTTTTCTTAAATTGAACAGCTTCTTGTTTTTCATTTAAAATATTAAATTTCCAAAACGCAACATTAACTTTTAAATTGTCTATTACATATTCACAGGCGCTTATAGCATTAGCTCTATGTTGAGATGAAGTCATAACTAATACTATCTTCTCTCCAAGAGCTAGTTTTCCAATACGATGAATAATATTACAATCTGTAAGATTCCATCTTTGGATTGCTTGATCTCGAATTTTAGTTAATTGCTGGTAGGCTAATTCTTGATAGCATTCAAGAAAAATACCATCAATTTTTTTTTCTTTTTTTAGGATATCGTCTCTTACAGTTCCTAAAAAAAAACTATAGGCACCATTTTTTTTTGAGTTTATTTCTAAGAATTCTTCCTCAAGATTAAAATTTTTATTAGTAATTTTTATCATTATCCACCTGTGACAGGGGGCAAAAAGGCAATAACATCACCATCTTTAAGGGCAATATCTTGATTTTCAATTTCATTAAGGTTTAAAAAAAATTTGATGCTTGAGTCATTAAATACTTCTTCAAAAATAGGATGTTTTTCACGTAAAATATTTGAAGCTATTTTAAAAGTAGTATTCTGTTCAAAATCAAATTCTTCAGATCCTTTTTTCAATTTAACCCTAATCCAAGAAAAATATTTAATAGTAATTTTCAAATATGCTTTAGTCCCTTGGCCATATAATTATAACCAGACAGCAATGTAATAATCGCTGCTATCCAAAGCGTTACAAGGCCTAGATTCCATAAAAAATCATTTAGTTGGAAACCTAGACTGATAATTAAAATTGAGAGACTCACCATTTGAAATGTTGTTTTATATTTAGCAAGTTTACTAACAGGCATATCAGTATTCATCTTGGCTAAAAATTCTCTAAGTCCAGAAATAGCAATTTCTCTCAATAAAATTATTATTGCTGGGATAACGTGTAAATTCGAAATTACATTTGTATCAACAAGAACAACTATGACTGAAGCGATTAATAATTTATCTGCTATGGGATCCAATAACGTCCCTAACTTTGATGATTGATTTAATACTCTTGCTAGGTATCCGTCAAAATAATCAGAAATTGAAGAGATAATAAAAAGACCGCCGGCTAGTAATACAATATTTGGATTTTCTGAGAACAAGAGATACAAGATTATTGGTATTAATATTATTCTAATGAATGTAATTATNTTNGGTATNGTNTAAATTTTAGCCATTNATTTTATCTAATATATCCTGAATATTTTTAGAATTTAATCCCTTTATTTGAATTAGTTCGTCGCGTGTAGATTGTTTTAAATTTTGGACATTACCAAAAAAGTTTATAACTCTCATTTTTTTAATTTTCCCAATACCAGCAATNCCGTCAAGAAAACTTGTTTTTAATGANTCGGACATTCTTTTCATGCTATTTTTTTTCGATAAATTATGCGCTTTATCCCTCATTTTTTGAATAAAACCCTCAATTTGTGGAACTTCCCTCAAAGAGATATTTCTCTCCTTGGAAGTATGGTAACGATCAAANCGAAAATCTCTTTTAAAACCCTTACTGACACCAATTAAAAAAATATCCTCTTTAATGCNATTTTTTTCGATTATTTCTTTACAAATTTTTAAATANGGCATGCCTCCATCTATGATCATAATATCTGGAAGAACTTTATCGTCTTTAGAGAATCTAGCCTCAAAAACTTTTCTCATGAGATCTGCATCACCAAACTTCTTTAAATCATAGTCTTTAAACTTATAAGTCCTGGAGTCTTTAATGCTAAATCCATCTTCATTAAAAACAACATAAGANGAGACAGCNTAATTATTTCCAAAAAAACTATTGTCATAGGCTTCAATTCTTTCAATAGAATGACTGATACCAAAACGATATTTCAGTAATTCTAAAATTTCTTTNCTACTTTGATATTTTTGTTTTTGAAGAAGAACTTCTTTATCATTCTTGTTTAGAGTTAGTTTAGAAATCTGTCTAATACCAGGTATTGTGTTATTTCTTAAGGANGTTTCTATCTTATAATTTTCATTCATAATCGATTTTAATTCCAAATAGCCAATNATTTTTTTTGATAAGATAATCTTATTAGGTCTAAAACTTTTTAAGTAAAATTGAATTATTAGAGATGTAGCATCAATGTCATCTTCTACTTTTTCTGAATAGTATATTAAATTACCTCCTAAATATCTGCCATAGCGAATAAAACCTATAAAAATAGAAAAGTANCCTTTATCATTGATGTAGATATAGTCATAATTTGCATCTTGATTGCCAACTTTTATTTCTTCTCTGATAATGTAGTTTAATGACTGGATGCTGTCTCTTACCTCGGCTGCTTTTTCATAATTTTCATTTTTACTAAAAAAAATCATTTGTTTTTCTAGNTTATCNAATATTGATTTTTGACTGCCTTGAAAAAATTTAATCGTATCACTCACTTGTTTTTCATAATCTTTTTGACTTACATATTTAACACATGGAGCTGAGCATTGTTTTAAGTCAAACAGCAAGCAAGGCCTTTTTCTGTTTTTAAACTCTAAATCAGTACAACTTCTTAATTTAAATGATTTTTGAAGTATCTTTATAACCTTGTCTGTTTTTAGAGCAGATGTAAAAGGTCCAAAAACTCGATCATCTTGGTGGAAGTCATTACGAAAGCGAGTCAATCTAGGAAATTGGCCATCTGTAATTTTGATAAGAGGAAATGATTTATCGTCTTTAAGGCGAATGTTATAACGCGGTGAAAATTTCTTAATTAATAACGCTTCTAAAAGAAGAGCGTTTCTCTCAGATTCAGTTAATTCAAAATCAATATTTACAGTTTGTGAGACCATTTTCTGAAGTCTTCTTGGTAATTTTGGAAGATTCCCGTAATTAGATAACCTTCTTTTGATGTTGATCGCTTTTCCAATATAAATAGGGATATCTTTTTTATTTTTAAAGAGATAAACGCCTGAGGTTTTAGGAGCCTCTTTTATTCTATTTTTAAGTACTTCTAAGCCAATCATGGATTTATATTATAGGCATTTCAAGAAACACAAAAAATAATTTTATAGCTTTGTCATACAAAATCCGATCACTGTAAGATAATTTTTATGATATTATCCTAATTAGTCAGATAGCTATTCTCTGTAAACGAATACACAGGTAACGGTATTCCCTGAGATGAATACCTCAAAAGTGAGGTTAACATGACACAAAAACATAAACATCTAATAGTTAGAGCGGATATTGGCTGGTGCCCTAAAGAGGAAGACTTGAATAGAATTTCTGATTGGATTAGATCGCTTATAAAAAAAATTGATATGAAATTATTAGCAGGTCCTTATACAACTTATGTTAATGAAAAAGGTAACAAGGGGATGACTTCTGTTGCTATTATTGAAACTAGTCATATAGCATTACACATATGGGATGAAACAAACCCTGGGCTCATGCAATTAGATGTTTATTCTTGTGCTGATTTTTTACCCAATGATGTCTTTAATGAAATAAATTCAATGTTTAAAACAGTAAAAATGGAATATAAGTTTCTTGATAGAGAAAAAGAATTGGTAGAGGTAGATTTATGATTTTAGGCGTTCCAAAAGAAATTAAAAATAATGAATTTAGAGTTGGTTTAACTCCCCAAAGCGTTAAGTCATTAGTAAAAAATAATCATGAAATTATTGTAGAGTCTAATGCTGGTATTGGTTCAGGTTTTTCTGATGATGATTATGTGGGCGCTGGGGCAAAAATTTTAAAAGATCCCAAAGACATATTTGAAATCTCAGAACTAATTATTAAAGTTAAGGAGCCTCAATTAAGTGAAACTCAACTACTAAAACCAGATCAAATTCTTTTTACCTATTTGCACTTAGCTTCATCTAAACAGTTAACAGAACAGCTTTTAGAAAGTAAATGTATATCAGTTGCCTATGAAACTATTACAAGTGACTCTCATGGGCTGCCATTATTAACCCCTATGAGTGAAATTGCNGGGCGTCTATCAATACAAGCAGGTGCTAAATGTTTAGAAAAACACTCAGGTGGAAGTGGAATTTTACTTGGGGGTTCAAGTTATAGTCCACCAGCAAATACTTTAGTTATAGGTGGAGGAGTGGTTGGCTATAANGCTGCNCTAATTGCAGATGGAATGAAATCNAACNTGACTATTTTAGAAAAAAACCNAGAAAGAATTNANTTTCTTANAAATGAATTCCCTAAAGCTAAANTTCTAAATATTGATGATATTGAAATAGAAAATATTATTTCTGATTATGATCTTATTATAGGTGCTGTTTTAATACCAGGGACACAGGCACCTCAAGTCATCCAAAAAAAACATCTTCAATTAATGAAACACTCTTGTGTTGTNGTTGATGTTGCAATTGATCAAGGNGGATGNTTTGAGACTAGCAAGGCNACTACCCATGAAGATCCAACNTATGTAATTGACAATGTCATTCATTATTGTGTAGCGAATATGCCAGGCGCCGTTCCTAGGACTTCAACTATCTCATTAAATACTGCGACTCTCCCATATATCTCAAAATTAGCTGANTCTGGCATTNAAGCATTTTGTCAAAGCTCTGCTCATCATTTAAATGGATTGAGTACTTATAAAGGTAAGTTGACATANAAGCCCGTAGCAGATNTATTTNAATTTTCTTATTCTTCNCCAGCANATATTTTTTGAATAAAGATACTTTTCCAGNATTAATATCCCCATACTCCTTCTTAAATGAAAAATTTTATGATGAAGTACAGCCTGCAGTTTTTCCAAATACAATTATAAGATTTAAAAATGATAGTATTAATGAATTTTCAAATTTAAGTGATAAAGAATGGATTGATACCTTTGCTTTATTCAATCACAAGAAGCTTCCGGTAAAAAAAAATTTAGCTATGAGATACCATGGGCACCAATTCAGAGTATACAATCCTGATATTGGAGATGGACGAGGCTTCACCAGTGCACAATTTTATAAAGATAAAAAACTCTATGATTTAGGAACTAAGGGTAGTGGCATTACTCCATATTCGAGAGGAGGAGATGGCCGTTTAACTCTTAAAGGAGGGGTGAGAGAGGTTTTATGCAGTAGTTATCTTGATGCCCAAGGTATTAATTCCTCCCAATCTTTATCATTGATTGAAACTGGTGAGAATCTTATGAGAAATGATGAGCCCTCTCCAACAAGGTCAAGTATCTTAGTTAGGGTTTCGCATTCACATATTAGAATAGGAACCTTTCAATACCACGCCTACCACCAAGATTATGAAAGCTTGGAATTATTGATTAAGTCAGTAGGTGAACACTACCTATCTCTCGAAGAAAAAGAAAATAATCCGATAAATTTTTTTAGTAACATTGTTAAAAGATGTGCAAAATTAGCCGCTTCTTATCATATTAACGGCTTTGTTCATGGGGTTTTGAATACAGATAACATCAATGTTACTGGAGAAAGTTTTGATTATGGACCGTACCGTTTTATGGAGAAATATGACCCACAAAAAGTTGCGGCATATTTTGATCACTCTGGTTTATATAAATTTTCCAATCAAACAGATGCATTTTTTTGGAATCTTCAACAATTAGCATCTATTATGACTATCTTTTTAGAGCAAGACCCCCTAGTACATGAGTTAAAAAAATATATCAGTTACTACAACGAAGAGGTAATTAGTCTTTTTTTTAAAAAATTATCACTTAAACCGAGTGATAGTAGAGAAAATAACCAAAAATTTTTAAATGATTTTTATCAAATTCTTAGTCATTATCCTTATTTATATGAAGAAATTTTTTTTGATTTTAGAGGTGGAAGACAGAATAAGAGATTTCAAAAAGAAATTAAAATTAAGTATAAAAATCATGATTTAGAAAAAATCTTTTGTAATCAAGAAGCAGTTATGGGATTTGATTATTTTGAGCCCTTCAAATTAGAAACTTTACTGTATGAAGAAATCGAAAAAATTTGGTACCAAATTGATAAAAATGATGACTGGTCATTGTTTAATAAAAAAATCAATAGTATAAAAGAGTATAAAATAAGCGTATCAAAAAATGGATTGGGATAAACTAAAAATTTTTCATAATGTGGCCTTAGATTTAAATATATCTGAAGCAGCACATAAAATGAATATAAGCCATTCGTCAATTAGTCGACAAATAAGTGCGCTAGAAAGAGAATTAAGGGTCTCTCTTTTTAAAAGACATGCCAGAGGATTAACTTTGACTGAACAAGGAAAAATTTTGTTCAAAACTGCGCATGATATTTTTGGAAAAATTGCACTGACCGAGGCCCAATTAACTGAGTCTAAAGAAAAACCAACGGGTCCCTTAAAGATTGCAGCAACTGTAGCATTTGGTACAACGTGGTTGGCGCCAAGAATTAATAAATTTACAAGTTCATACCCAGATATAGATGTTTCAATTAGAATTGAAAATAAGTACACAGATTTATCACAAGGCGAGGCGGATGTTGCCTTAAGGTTAAATGAGCCTAAACAAATGGATTTAATTAGATTTCCTTTATACGCTTTTCAGTTTCGAATATACTCTTCTCCTGAATACATTGAAAAATATGGCATTCCTAAAGATGCAAGTGAATTAGCTAAACATAAAATTATTGCCTTTGGCCATGACGTAGAGCCATCAATCCCTGACGTCAACTGTATTTTAGACTTTCTCCCAAAAAATAAAAAATTCAAAAAACTATTTATATCCAATATGTACGGCATTATGAGGGCTATTGGCGGTGGTGCAGGAATAGGCGCCTTACCCGAGTATATGAAAACCTCTAAAAATAATTTGGTACCAATTTTACCTAATTTAAAAACACCAAGGGCTACAATTTACTTTACTTACTCTCCAGAATTGAAGGGATCAAAAAAATTGAAGCTTTAAGAGACTTTTTAGTTCGTGAAGTAAATAAAGAAAAAAAGAATTAATCTTTTCTTATAAACTTTTTATTACAGTAATTACAAACTACTTCTTGGTTTTTATCAATTTTAAAGTAAACAGCAGGATGACCTAGTTCTTCATTCCCTCCATCACACATTATTTTATCAGTTTTTGAAGAGACATATTGAATATCACTTTGATCTTTAGACTGTTCGCTCATAAAGAAACAAGCTCCGCAATAAGATTTGTATATCTTTTAGGGT
>NHLE01000049.1 GCA_002169365.1 Pelagibacteraceae bacterium TMED259
TTAGTTTATCTAAAAAATTATATAGATCTTATATATTTTAGATTTATTAAATTAATATATTGTAATTTGGTATTATTCATTATGTTTTTTTAGTTTTTCTAAAAAACTATTAAGAAAGGTATTACATGACCATCAGAGACTCTATAGGAAAAGAAGCTGTTTTTGTGAGTAAATCTACAACATTGCACGTTGGTATGAAAAGATTTGATAAAGGGCCTTATTTTGATTTTTATCATAAGGAAAGCAATTTATACGGCGTATATGCTGAACGTTTTTATCCTATTTCATTAGGTAATAATGTAGAGGATATGTATTGGCGACTTAGAAGAAAAGCAGTCATGTATGATGTGCCTGAAAAACCTATTCAAATAGAGGGCCCAGATGCAGGGAAATTTTTAGATAAGGTTTTTAGTAGAAAAATATCAACCATGAAGGTGGGCAGGGGTAGATACGCTATTGCCTGTAATGAAGATGGTGGAATATTTATTGATGGAGTTTTTTTTCGACTTGATGAAAACAAGTATTGGTATGTACAGCCTGATGGTCCACTAGAAACATGGCTAAAAGCTCATCAAGGTAACTATGATGTAAAAATTTCAGACCCCTCATCAAGAGTAATACAAGTACAAGGCCCAGCTTCTCAAGAAATCTTATCACAATTAACTAATGGATCTATTAATGATGATTTTAAATATTATCATTCAGGATACTTTGAGATAGCAAATCAAAAAGTTTATATTTCAAGAACAGGTTGGACTGCAGAGTTAGGTTATGAAATATATTCATTAGCTGGAAACACTGACTATAAAAAACTTTGGAATACTATAATTGATGTAGGTGCCCCATTAGGACTTCAGCTTGATGGTATCTTATCTATGGAGATGAGAAGAATAGAAGGGGGGATTTTGGATAACAACACAGACTTTGACTCTTCAATGAACCCGTATGAGGCCGGGTTAGGTTCTTTAGTTGATTTAGATAAGGATGATTTTATTGGTAAAAAATCACTAGAAAATTTTAGTTTAAAAAATGGAAAAAGATTATTTGGTTTAATCTCAGACAAGCCTTTAAAGTATAAATCTAATATATATTTATCCGATGATAAAAGTATAGGGTTCTTACCAGCGTCTACTTGGTCTCCAACATTAAAAAAATTTATAGCTTATGTTCGATTTGATTATTCTGATGATTGGATGAATAGCAAAGTCAGAGCTGAGACGCAAGATAGTGATTTTGTTGAGTGTGATGTTGTTGACTTACCATTTTATGATAAAGATAAATTGATACCTAAAGGCAAAGACAAAACAATTCCGTAGTAATTGAAGTAGCTTAAATTATTTTATAAATATGGATTTTATTTCCATCTAAGTCTTTGATGTAGGCGCCATAATAATTTGGGGTATGGTCTCGTAATCCTGGTGCACCGTCACTTTGGCCACCAGCCTTTATGGCTGTTTCATAAAAGAGATCCACTTCATCTTTTGAATTAGCGGTAATAATCATTTGAGAACCATTACCTCTTGTAGCAGGTTCTTTGTTAAAAGGCTTAATTACCCAAAAACATTCCTCTTCAATTGAGTATCCATATCCAATTTCGTTTTGAGTTGTTTGACATCTCACAACATTAATAGATTTAAAAACAACATCATAAAACTTACCTGCTTCTTCTAAGTTATTTGTTCCAAAACAAACTCCTGAGTAAAACATCAAGTTAATCTTTTTTTTTTCTTAAAAAAGGAATTAAGAATACAAAACAAGCGATGAAGAAAAATATACTTCCAAACATAGCCCAAAAGCTACCGATACTAGAAATAATAAAGCCTACAGCAGATATGATAAATAAAATCCAACCGATAAGATTAATTGTATTATTGCTCATTTTTTTTATCCAGCTCTTAGAATTCTTAAGAGCTGGAATATCATTAATTTAGTTTTTCAAATATGTTTCTGCTGAGTCGTCTAATGCTTCTGACCAAGCTGTGTGATGTTTTGGGGCAACATTACCCGTCATTAATGATTTGTATGACTTATTTCTATACCCCATGATGTCATTATGTTTATCATGTTCCCATTCCATAAATGTTTTGTTAACACCTTCAATGTCAAAGGTAGGATAGTCAGTTGCCTCAATTAATTCTTTTGTATAATCACCTTGGAACCAAATCATATCTTCATCTGTTTCAAGCTTTTCTTCTCTATCTTTCCACTGTTGATTGTTTTTCAGCATTTCCTCTTTATTTGGCAGTGAAATTTTACCTTGTATAAAGTCGCGTGCGTACCAAGCTTGAGCATCAAACATGTTAAAAGTATAAAATTGATCTTGCATTCCGAGATACATCATTTTGGGGTTATCGACCCAAAAAATACCTTTGTATATTCCAAGCGGCCATAGACAGTTATTTGTTTTGAGTTTTAGTTCATCTGGAAGGAAGGGGAAGTGATGAAGGTATCCTGTGCATAGCACAATCGCATCAACAACCTTAGATGTTCCATCAATAAAAGTGACCTTATTGCCTTCTTCTATGTGGTCAATTAAAGGTACTTGTGAAAAATTATCAGGCCAATGAAATCCTGTTGGATTTGTTCGGTAACTTATGGTGACAGATTTACAACCATACTTCCAACATTGCGAAGAAATATCTTCTGCAGAATAACTGGTACCAACAATTAAAATATCTTTATCTTTAAATTCTAGGGCATCTCTGAAATCATGAGCATGCATAACCCTGCCACCAAATTTTTCTAATCCTTTGAAGTTTGGTACGTTTGGAGTTGAGAAGTGCCCAGAAGCACAAACTACATAATCAAATTCTTCAGTAGTTTTGGAATCATCTACTAGGTTATGAGCTGTAACATTAAAATTATCTTTATCTTTGTTATAGACTACTTCCCTTACAGGCGTTCTAAATTTAATTTTATCTCTAAAGTTTGATTTTTTTAATCTTCCTTGGATATAATCCAACATAACAGCTCTTGGAGGATAGGAGGCTATTGGTTTTCCAAAATGTTCTTCAAATGTATAATCAGCAAACTCTAAACATTCTTTGGGTCCATTAGACCATAAGTAACGATACATACTCGCGTGAACGGGCTCTCCAAATTCATCAGTTCCAGTTCTCCATGTATAATTCCAAAGGCCTCCCCAATCTTCTTGTTTTTCATAACAAACAATTTCAGGAATATTTTCACCATTTCTCTCAGCTGATTCGAAGGCACGCAGTTGAGCTATTCCGCTTGGCCCTGCACCTATAATACAAACTTTCATTTAAATCCTCCTAAGACCAAAATAATTTTTTTAATTAATATATGTTAATTACAAAGAGATAAAATTTTTTTTTTATCCTTTTTGTCATATCTTTAGAGGTTTTTTATACTAATAATCTATTCAGTTGCTTCTTAATTTTAGAAAAATATCTATTTTTTGCATGCGTAAATTTGTTTCATAATTTGAAACAATATTTATTTGTATTTAAATTCAAAATGTATTATTCCCTAAGTTAGGAACTCAAATGCAAAAATATTCTATATTTAGTTTAGTTAAAAATGCTCTAACCAATCACAAGGATTGGGAGGTAGCGTGGAAGAACCCAGAGCCAAAAAAAGAATATGACGTTATCATTATTGGTGGTGGCGGTCATGGATTAGCTACTGCTTACTATTTAGCAAAGGAACATGGAATTACAAATGTTGCTATTTTAGAAAAAGGCTGGATTGGTGGAGGTAACATTGGAAGAAATACCACCATCCTCAGATCCAATTATATGTTTGATGCAAACTCTCATTTTTATGAGTTTGGTATGAAGCAATGGGAAACGCTAAGCCAAGAATTAAATTATAATGTTATGTATTCTCCAAGAGGGATAATAAACCTAGCTCACTCTGATGCACAGATGAATGCATATGCAAGAAGAGGTAATTCAATGAGACTTAATGGAATTGATGCTGTTCTTCTAGGAAGAGATGAATTAAAAAAAATGATTCCCTTTGCTGATTTTTCAGATACTTGTCGCTTCCCTATTCATGGTGGACTAATGCAACCTCGTGGAGGCACTGCTAGACACGATGCTGTTGCTTGGGGGTATGCAAGACAGGCTGACTCTATGGGAGTTGATATAATTCAAAATTGTGAAGTTACTGGATTTGATATTACTGATGGTAAGGTTTCGGGTGTTCAAACCTCAAGAGGTAGCATCAAGACAAAAAAAGTAGGCTTGTGCGTTGCAGGTAGCACTACATTGTTAGCTGATATGTTAAATATGAGACTGCCAATTGAAGCTCATGTTTTACAAGCTTGTGTATCAGAACCGGTCAAACCATTACTAGATCAAGTAGTCACATTTGGAGCTGGTCATTTTTATTGCAGTCAATCTGACAAAGGTGAGATGGTTATGGGTGGTGATTTAGATGGTTATAATAGCTATGCACAAAGAGGTAACATGCCTATGATACAACATGTTTTAACTGGTGGATTAGCTGTATTTCCTAACTTTAGTAGATTGAAAATGCTCCGTACTTGGGGTGGTATTATGGATATGTCCATGGATGGATCACCTATTATTGATAAGACGCATATTGACGGAGTATATCTAAATTGTGGATGGTGCTATGGTGGCTTTAAGGCTACTCCATGCTCTGGATATGTATTTGCTCATACTATTGCTAAAAATGAAGTGCATGAATTAAATGCTGATTTTAATCTGGAAAGATTTCATTCAGGAAGAATTATTGATGAAAAGGGTGTCGGTCCTAAACCTTGGATCGGTTAATCGATGTTAGAAATTAGGTGCCCACATTGTGGTAAGAGATCACAAAATGAATTTTCTTATGGTGGAGACGGTAATGTAAAAAGACCTACTCTTGGAGAGGAAATAAATACAAAAGATTGGGATGACTTTGTTTACTTTAGAGACAATCCGAGAGGTAAGCATACAGAGTTATGGCATCATACTTCAGGTTGTAGGCAATGGTTTAAAGCATCAAGAGATACAGCTACCCATGAAATATTTGCAACATGTAAAATGAATGAGGATTTCAATGAGTAATCAATTTCGAACTACAAACTCTTTAGGTTTGATTAACAAAAATAAAATTTTAAATTTTACTTTTAACGGTGAATCCTTCCAAGGCTATGAAGGGGATACTCTTGCTTCTGCTTTAATAGCAAATGGTGTTCATTTAGTTGGTAGAAGTTTTAAATACCATAGACCCCGAGGATTTTTAGGCGCGGGTGTTGAAGAGCCTAACGCTATGGTTCAATTACATGAAGGTAATCGCTCCGAGCCAAACATAATAGCAACAGAAGTAGAACTGGTTGAGGGACTTGTAGCCAATAGTCAGAATTGTTGGCCCTCTGTAAAATTTGATATTGGAGAAATAAATAATGTACTGAATCGTTTTTTTCCTGCTGGTTTTTATTACAAAACGTTCATGTGGCCAAAAAGTTTTTGGTATAAGATTTACGAGCCTATTATTAGAAAAGCTGCGGGTATGGGTATCGCCCCATTGAGCCCTGATCCTGATCGATATGAGCATAATTATGAGCACTGTGATGTTTTAGTTGTTGGCTCAGGACCTTCGGGTTTAGCTAGTGCTCTAGCTGCTGCAAAAAATGGTGCCAGAGTTATATTAGCTGAAGATAAAGCACATTTTGGCGGCTCTCTTTTAAATGATGAAGTTACTATCGGAAATATGTCTGGTAGAGAATGGGCCAGCGATGTCATTTCACAGTTAAAAAATCTCCCTAATGTTACTGTAAAAAATAGATCTCAAGTTTTTGGTTATTATGATCATAATATGACTGTCATGTTTGAAAGAGTAAGTGATCATATTGAAAATCCAAATCAATATACACCCCGTCAAAGACTCCATTATATAAGGGCAGGAGAGGTAATTGTTTCTACAGGTTCAATAGAAAGACCAATTTCTTTTGGAAACAATGATAGACCAGGAATTTTATTAGCATCTGCTGCAAATGAATATATGAAAGTCTACGAGACACTGGTTGGAAAAAAACCAATAATTTTCACAAACAATGACACGGCTTATTCAGCTGCTATAGAGTTTTTAAAAAATGATATTACGCCTATTATCTTAGACACTCGTGATAATTCTAACGGAGAACTTGTAAAAGAAGTTCAAAACCTAGGTGTTAAAATTAGATTTAATTCAGGAATTGCGGATACAAAAGGTCATCTTAAAATTAAATCTGCAACTATAGGTAAATTAGATAGCGACAAAGAAAATTTTATTTCATACGAAGAAGTTGAGTGTGATTGTATTTGCATGTCAGGAGGATGGACACCAACAGTTCACTTGTCTTCTCAAGCAGGAAATAAATTAAAATTTAAAGAAGAAATCGATGCTTATGTACCCGATCAAAAAAGACAAAAAGAAACCGCTATTGGTGCTGCGAATGGCTCCTACACTCTAGATCAATCTTTAGCAGAAGGATTTCAGGTTGGATTTGAACTATCTAATAAGTTCACCTCAAATAATTCAAAGACTGACACACCAATTTCAAACGAACCCTCACAAGAATCCCACGAAAAGTTATGGTGTATGCCTCTACCTGATGGAAAAAAACCTAAAAGGTTTATAGATTTTCAAAATGACGTTGCCGTCTCAGACGTTGAATTAGCTTTAAGAGAGGGTTTTAGATCAATTGAGCATGTAAAAAGATATACGACTCTTGGTATGGCTGGTGATCAAGGTAAAACAAGTAATTTGAATGGTCTTCAATATGTCTCAAAAATTGAAAAAAAGATCGTACCTGAGGTTGGTCACACAACCTTTAGACCACCTTATACTCCAGTAACCATAGGAACAATTGTTGGAAGGGAAGTGGGCAATCACTACCTCCCTACACGTAAATCACCTATTCACAAATGGCATGAGGAAAATAATGCTGTGTTTGTAGCAGCAGGTTTATGGGTTAGACCTAGATATTATCCAAGGGGCAATGAGACTATGAACGATGCCGTCAACCGTGAAGCGGCGAATGTAAGACAAAATGTTGGTATTTGTGATGTTACAACATTAGGTAAAATTGACATCAAAGGCCCTGATGCACCTGAGTTTTTGAATAGAATTTACACCAATGCTTGGTTGAAACTCCCTGTTGGAAAGGCTCGATATGGAGTTATGTTAAGAGAAGATGGAATGGTTATGGATGACGGAACTACATCTAGAATATCAGATAATCATTTCCATATGACTACAACAACCGCTCAAGCTGCTAATGTTTTATCTCACCTTGAGTATTATCTTCAAGTGGTATGGCCAGAATTAGAGGTTAATGTTCTATCTTCAACTGAGCAGTTTGCAGGTGTTGCAGTAGCAGGCCCTAAATCCCGAGAACTTTTAAGTAAAATGTTTCCATCAGATGACTTATCCAATGAAGGCCTCCCATTCATGGGCTTACTAGATACTAAACTCGGTGATATTCCTGCAAGAATTTATAGAATTTCTTTCTCAGGTGAACTTGCCTATGAGGTCAATGTTGAATCAGATTATGGTCTACATTTATGGAAGAAGATTATGGAAGTCGGATCAGACTTTGGAGTACAGCCATATGGCACTGAAGCACTTTCAACTCTCAGAATAGAAATGGGACACGTTGCTGGTCCAGAATTAGATGGTAGATCAATTCCTTTTGATGTTGGTTTGAATGGTATGGTAAGTCAGAAAAAAGATTTTATTGGAAAGAGATCTTTGTCTAAAGATGCCTTTGTAGCTGAAGATAGACAAACAATTGTTGGTTTAGTTCCAGTTGATAAGAAAAGTAAAATACCCGAAGGCTCCCATATAGTAGCAAATGATAAGGCTCCAACGCCTATTCCTAAACTGGGACATGTTTCATCATCATGTTGGAGTGTTGAATACAATAACCCTTTCTCCATAGCCATTATGAAAGATGGAAAAAAACAAATTGGTAAAACTCTATTTGCGGTTTCCCCGTTGAAGGATATTTCTATTCCTGTTGAGGTCGTATCTTCTCATTATGTTGACCCTAAGGGTGAAAGAGTGAGGTCATAAATATGAGTGAAAAAATTTCAGCACTTTTCTACGATCATAAAATAGGTTTATTTGGAGATCACGAAGGTAAAAATAATCTTTTAAAAATCAAAGAATTAAAAGATTTAAAGATTATACAAATAGCTAAATTTAAAAAAAGTCAGGTTGATGTAAGTCAAGTAAAGATTGATGGACTTAACTTACCTTTATCGAGCCCACTAGTTTCAAGCAACGTTCAAACACGAATATTATGGATTGGTCCTGACACTTGGCTCTGCATTTCTAAAAACATAAGTATCTTAGATGATATCAACTCTAAATGTGATGGAGGTGATTTTGGTATAACTGATATCTCACATTCAAGAGCTGCAATTCAAATACAAGGAGATCACGCAATAGATGTTTTAAAAAAAGGGTCTCCTTTAAATTTTAACGAAAATATTTTTTGCAAAAATAATTCTGCTAACACTACCTATAACGGAATTAATATTATAATTGATTACATTGATGATAATCAAAAGATTTTTGAAGTTTACGCTTTAAGAAGTTTTGGTGGTTCATTCTATCACAGCATTACAGACTCTTCTTTGGAATTTGGCTACGAAGGGTTATAAGATACTATGTGTGGTATCGTTGGAATCTATTTAAAGAATAAAAAACATCAAAAAGATTTAGGAAAGCTTCTCACTGGCATGATGAATAATATGGCCTCAAGGGGTCCAGATAGTGCCGGTTTTGCCATCTACGATAAATCTAATAAATATAAATATTCTGTGTGTTTAAATGCAGATTTACAAAATCAAAATTTATCTAAGCTTTTAAAAAATAAACTCTCGGCTATAAAGCTTAAAAAAGTTTCAGACCATGTTGTTATTGAAACCTCCACTAAACCTGAAAAAGCTATTGGGGTATTAAAAGATATCCAAGGTCTTGATATTGTTGGTTACGGAAAGTCTATTGAAATTTTTAAACAAGTTGGAAATCCAAAAGATGTAGTTAAAAAATTTTCTCTAGATAAATTTACGGGATCTCATGCAATTGGACATACGCGTATGGCAACTGAAAGTGCCATTACAACAGATGGCTCTCATCCTTACTCTACAGGAGAGGATGAATGCCTAGTACACAATGGTTCATTATCAAATCATAATAATCTTAGAAGGTCCCTTGTGAAAAATGGTGTAGAGTTTAAATCACTTAATGATACAGAAGTTGCTGCGGGATATATATCCAATAGCCTTAAAAATAAGAATTCTCTTAAAGACACTCTTACAAGTGGATTAAAGGATCTTGATGGCTTTTATACTTTTATAACCGGAACAAGAAATGGCTTTGCTGTCCTTAGAGATGAAATTGCTTGTAAGCCTGCAGTTATTGCAGAGAATAGTGATTACGTTGCCATTGCCTCCGAATTTCAAGCAATGGCCCATTTACCAAACGTTAACAAAGCTGATATTTACGAGCCAAAACCTGGTGTAGTTTATTCATGGGGTAACTAATGGATTTTGATTTATCAAAAAAAAAATTAACTGATGTTAATGCATTTCTTCAAAATATTGATTTAAAATCTAATCAAAGAGATTTTATCGTTAAAAACCCTTCCGGAAGTCATGCGCTCTGTGCTGGACTTCAACAAGAAATAAATGTTTCAATTAAAGGTCATGTTGGCTATTACTGCGCTGGGATGAATAAGAATGCTAGCATTACGATTGATGGCAATGTTGGTACGGGCGTAGCAGAGAATATGATGTCTGGTATTGTTCACGTTAAAGGCAACGCCTCTCAGTCAGCAGGCGCTACAGGGCATGGGGGTACATTAATAATTGATGGAGATGCTAGTTCTAGATGTGGTATTTCAATGAAAGGTATAGACATTATAGTCAAGGGTTCAGTAGGACATATGTCAGCATTTATGGCACAAAGTGGCAACCTTGTAATATTAGGTGATGCAGATGAATATTTAGGTGACTCAATTTATGAGGCAAAAATATTTTGTCTTGGTAGGGTTAAAAGCTTGGGTGCTGATTGTGTTGAAAAATCTATGAAGAAAAGTGATATAAATTCGTTACAAAAAATTCTTGATGCTCATGACATTAAGGCAGATGCTAGTAAGTTCAAAAGATATGGCTCTGAAAGAAAACTTTATAATTTTAAAATAGACAACGTGGGAAGTTATTAATGTCAGAAAAAAATAAAAATCTTAAAGGATTTAGTACTTTTCCTTTAGACACTATTGCTGAGATTCAAAGATCAGCCAAAGAGGGTATTTACCAAATAAGAGGCTTGGGCGCAAAAAGAAAAGTTCCTAACTTTGACGATTTAGTTTTTTTAGGAGCTTCGGCTTCTAGATATCCTTTAGAAGGCTATAGAGAAAAATGCAATACATCTGTTGTAATTGGTGACCGTTTTGCAAAGAAACCGATTACACTTGATATCCCTATTACTATTGCTGGAATGAGCTTTGGTGCTTTAGGAGCCAATGCAAAAGATGCACTTGGAAGAGGCGCCTCTTCTATGGGTACCTCAACCACCACTGGGGATGGAGGCATGACTCAGGAAGAAAGAAAGTCCTCAAAATATCTTGTTTACCAATTACTTCCTTCCCGCTATGGAATGAACCCTGATGACTTAAGAAAAGCAGATGCAATAGAAGTAGTTGTTGGCCAGGGTGCTAAGCCAGGTGGTGGCGGAATGCTGCTCGGACAAAAAATCAATGAGAGAGTTGCTTATATGAGAAACCTGCCAGAAGGTATTGATCAAAGGAGTGCTTGTCGTCATCCTGATTGGACTGGTCCTGATGATCTAGAGATAAAAATTCATGAATTAAGAGAAATTACCAATTGGGAAAAACCTATTTATGTCAAGGTTGGTGCAGCAAGGGCATATTATGATACTGCGTTGGCAGTTAAAGCAGGTGCTGATGTTGTAGTCTTAGATGGAATGCAGGGAGGAACTGCTGCTACTCAAGATGTATTTATTGAACACGTAGGTATTCCTACATTGGGAGCTTTACGTGAAGCTGTTGACTCGCTTAAAGAGTTAAATATGCATCGAAAAGTTCAACTTATAGTTTCTGGTGGAATAAGATCTGGCGCTGACGTAGCTAAAGCAATAGCAATGGGAGCTGATGCGGTATCCATAGGTTCTGCTGCTATGATTGCACTAAATTGTAATGCTGATTTATATGCTGCAGACTACAAAAAACTTGGTACTGCTGCTGGATATTGCCATCACTGTCATACTGGAAGGTGCCCTGTGGGAGTCGCTACCCAAGATCCAAAATTAGAAAAAAGACTCGATCCTGAATTAGCAGGAAAAAGAGTTAAGAATTATTTAGCCACTCTTACTTTAGAACTCCAAACACTTGCTAGAGCAAATGGTAAATCTGATGTTCGAAATCTTGAGCCTGAGGATTTAGCCGCGTTGACTGTAGAGGCAGCTGCTATGGCAAGAGTTCCATTGGCTGGTACTTCTTGGATACCTGGTCATAATATTTAATTTAGAAGCTTGTATACTTATCCTTTTTGGTGGGAGTCGTTTCGACCTTATCTTTACCAAAATTGCACCCCTGAAAGAAAGACTTATGATTTAATTATAGTTGGATCTGGCTATACTGGCATTAGCTCTGCAATCGAAGCTTGTTCACAAAACTTAAAAACTTTATTAATTGATCAGTCTGCGCTAGGTGAGGGCGCCAGTACGCGAAGTGCAGGAATGATATCTGGGGGTTTAAATTTAGGAAAAAAAATTAATTTATTTCAAGAATATGGAGATCAAATAGCCACTGACTTTGTCAGGGAGTCTATTGATTCTTATAGATTTCTAGAGGATCAAATAAATGGTCATCACAATGATGTTAAATATCAAAAAACTGGAAGGCTTGTTTTAGCTCATAGTAAAAAAAAAGTAGAAGCTCTAAAGAAAAAAACAGAATTATTAAATTCATTAACAAGCCTCAAATTAGAATTTTTAAAAGATGTAAACAATGAAATTTCTAATGATTATTACAAAGGAGGTATGTTGGTTCATGATGCTGCAAGCATTCATCCAAGTTTATTTTATAAGTTTTTATTGAATAAGGCATTACGATGTAAGTTAGATATCTTTTCTCCTTGTAGGCTTTTATCCCATAAAAAAAAAGATAATTTTCATTTAGTTAATACTACTGAAGGTATTATTAAATCAAAATACATCCTATTTGCCACAAATGGTTATAGTAATAATGAAATAGGAAAAGAAAACTATAGCATAATAGGAATTCCTTCTTACATCGCTGTAACAAATGAAATTGGCAATGAAGTTATATCTAGAGCTATGCCAAAGCTTAGAATGTACTCAGATACTAAAAATGATTTATTTTATTTTAGACCTACGCCTGACCATAAAAGGCTCCTTTTTGGTGCATTTCCTATTTGGGCCTATCAAAAGGAAAACAGTAGATTTGTGAGGAGTTTTTTTTACAAAACTATTAAGCAAATCTTACCCACTCTTAATAATTTTACTATCGATTATATTTGGGGAGGTAAGGTGGGAGTGACTTTTAACACACTGCCACAATTAAAACTTGAAAATAAAAAGATATACGTCTTTGGATGTAACGGAAGTGGGGTCGCATTAATGCCATATTTAGGACATAAGGCAATATCACTTATTACAAAAAAAACAAATTCACCAATGACTATTGCTAAAATAAAAATTAAAAAAAATTATCTTAAGTTAATTGTCATCTATTTACTTCCTTTTTTAGGTATTACTTATCGAATAAAAGAGAGATTAGAAAATAAATTTTTTTAAGTTATTTTTTTAAAAAAAATATATGCTTAATTTGAATTTCATAATATGAAACGATATGACTGATGATCTTAAATATATTAATAAGTCTTTAGAAAAATCTTTTAAGATTTTAGAAATTCTTTCTAAGTCTATTTTCCCCCTCAAAGCTGCAAATATTTCTAGAAAAGCAGTTATTTCTCGTACGACAACTTTTCGATTGCTTTCAGTTTTGTGTCAACTTGGGTATATTCATAAAAATCCAAAAACCAACACATACATTGTTGGTCACAAAGCTTTTCAATTTGGTGAAACATCGGATTACTTACAATCCATATCAGAGACCTCAAAAGAAATTCTTGAAGATATTTCAAATCAAACAAATTTAATTACTTATTTGGCAATGTTAGAGGGATCCCAAGTTGTGCATTCGGATAAAATATCAAGTAATAATAGTGATGTTTCTCATAGAACTTTTCGTATGAGATTAGATGCACATTGTTGCGCTCTTGGAAAGGTAATGCTTGCCTACAGGCCTGAAAATGAAATATCTTCTATTTATAAAAGCTATAACTTTTACCCGCACACCAATAATACTATCATTAATACTCAAGCCTTAAAAAAAGAACTCTCTAGAATTCGCTCTCAAGGCTATGCTTTGAATCATGGGGAGGCCTTCGATAATGTTTATGGTATAGGTGTAGCAATTTTAGATCATGAAAAGAGATCTTTTGCAGGAATCTCTTTGTCGGGTAGTAGGAATATGATGAATCCAAAAACTATGAAGGACTATGTTACCTTGCTTCAAACTGCCTCAATTAAGATTTCTAAGCTAATTGTTGATAATTAAGGTTTTTTAAGTAAATTTTTGTTTCATAATTTGAAACAATTAGTGTTTTTTATATTTTCCAAGATCAAAATGACCTTACTAAACCGGAGGTTAATATAATGAGCTTACCATCTAATTGTGAATACTTGATTATAGGAGCTGGTATTCATGGCTTAAGTACCGCTTGGCACTTATGTAAAAAATTATCTAAAAAAGGACAGTTGAAAGAAAATTCTGTTGTTGTTCTTGAAAAAACAAAAGTAGGTGAAGGTGCAACTAGCGTTGCCTGCGGTATTGTAAGAAATAATTATTATCAGCCTGCAATGAGAAGTTTAATGGCTCATTCTGTAAATGTTTGGAATGAAAATGCTGAGGCTCTAACTTTTAGAAAAGTAGGGTACATGCAAATTAATTCACAACTAATGCACGAGGGAATGTCTGAAGTTTATCATCAACAAAAAGAAATTGGATATGATTCAGATTTTATTGAGGGCGCTGCTGATTGTGATAAGTATATGAAAGAAATGTTTCCTGATTGGCAAGCTCAAGGGATAACATCTGTTCTTCATGAAAAAAATTCTGGTTATGGTGCTAACATTGGTGCCAATCTTGGTTTTAAAAAATTAGCTGAATCGGCTGGGGCAAAAATTTTAGAGGGAGTGGAGGTAACGAATTTAATATCTTCAAATGGTAGTGGAGCGGTCACTGCTGTTGAAACTAACCAGGGAAAAGTTGAATGTACACAGCTTGTTGTAGCGGCAGGTCCATGGGTTAGAAAATTTTGGGAAATTTTAGAATTGCCAAATTCTGTTCAGATAAAACAACCTGACGGTTCCTTCACTGATGATATCCCAATGTGGTCTTATATGGCTCTTGAAGAAGGTGAACTTGAAGTTGACCCCCACAGTTATCGAACTGCTCAAGGTAATGAGTATCCAGTTATTCACGTTGATACTGAATCAACTCTTGTTTCAAATAAAACTGGAGAAGTTATTCACGAAAATGAAATGTGGGGTTTTTATTACAAGCCTGATGTTTATAGAAATGGTATCCAAGGTGGTTCATCTCCCTATGATGTAACTAAGCCTTCGAATGAAGTTAATATTGATCCTTATGGTCATCAGTCAAATGAATTTCAGCCTCGATCCGCATTTGAAGATAAATTCACATCTGCAATGGCTTTTTGTCAAAAACAATTTGATGGTTGTCATGCCAACTACAAGAAGCAGAAAGCAGGCGGTATTGGGTGTGTAACACCAGATCGTTTTCCAGTATTCGACCAATACAGGGAAAATGTTTATATTATAGCTGATGCTAATCATGGATATAAAATGGCGGGTGTCGGTGATTTAGTATCTGACGAAGTACTTGGGAATAAATCTGAAATTCTAGAACCTTTCAGATTTTCTCGTTATGCAGAAGGGAAATTACATCCGGTCTCAAATAGTCCGTTCCCTTGGAGTTGATGTAATAGGAGGAATAAAAAAATGACAGCATTAGAAACGTACGTTGCCGATAAAGAAAGAAATGAAAACGTAAAAAAAGTAAGAAGTAAAATAGATGAATTAGGGATTGAGTATATCTACTTTCAATTTATCTCTGTAACAGGAAGAATTGTAGGTAAGGGTTACCCAGCTGATCACTGGGAAACTGTTGCTCAAAAAGGCTTCCAGTTAGTTTATGGATCAACAGCAAATCTATTTACTAATAGAAATGGTGATTATATAGGTTATGGACCTGAAGCNCACGANNTAGTTGGTATTCCAGATCCTGAAACCTTCGTTCAACTTCCTTGGGATAAAAGAATTGCAAGAGTNTTTTGTACTTGTTTTAGAAATAGGGAAGAAGAAAACGATCCAGGCGGTTTTTTAACTTCTGATTGTCGTGGAAACTTAAAAAGAGCCCATAAAGAATTCAAAGATAAACATGGACTAGAGCTAAGAGCTGGAACTGAGCCAGAAATGATGTGGCTTACCAAAAATGAAGACGGCACTCCAACAGGTTCTGGTTTCTCAAAACCTTATTGCTATCATATTGATCAGTTTGAATCTTTAAGACCAGTCTACATGAAAGTAATTGAGTACTCTAGGTTTATGGGTCTTGATATTATTCAAGGCGATCATGAAGATGCACCAGGTCAATTAGAGTTAAACTTTAATTATGATGATGTCTTAAGAAATGCTGACAGACTGTCTACCTATAGACAGATTTGTGCACAAGTAGCAAGAGAGTTTAATCTTATTGCTTGTTTCTTATCAAAGCCTTTCGTTGGAGTTTCCGCATCAGGTTGTCATACAAATATCTCATTATGGAA
>NHLE01000015.1 GCA_002169365.1 Pelagibacteraceae bacterium TMED259
AATAGGGAAACCGACTATAGCAGCGCCAATAGAGACTGTAGCAGCTAAAACTACTGTTCTTATCAAAATATCAAAATTTGCAGGAGAGTTAAATAGTTCAGCAATAGTTCTTAAAGAAATTTTATAAACTATTTTTCCAGTAAAGCCGTCTAAATAGAAAAATGAGTGGAATAGAAATACTATTAGAGAACCAAGGTAAATTATTCCAAGCCACAATAAAGGAGGGAGTAAAAATAGTAAAAGTAGAATGTGTTTATTTTTAAAAAGATAGTTTGAGCAGTTTTCAAAAAGACTACTCATCAAGGTCAGTTATAATATTTGCACTCCAAGATAGAGAGTGATTTGAACCTAATTCTAAATTTAGATTGGAATTAGAGTTGGGATAATAAAATGAAGTAATATTTATGTCATTATTTTTAAATAAAATTTTATAGTAAGACCCCTGATACTGAATGTCAGATATTTCTGCATCAACTTTAAATTCACAATTATTATCTTGATCTATATTTACAAATTCAGGTCTAAGTGAAAATGCACTAGGGTGATTAAAAAATTTTAATGCATTTTTTTTTGAAATAATAGAAGTTGTTCCAATAAAATCAGCGACAAAGGCAGATTTAGGCTTATTATAGATATTTTTAGGAGTATCTATTTGCTCTATCCTGCCCTCATTAAATATTGCAATTCTATCACTCATACTCATTGCCTCTTGTTGATCATGGGTAACGTAAATAAAAGTAATTTGAAATTGTCTTTGAAGATTTTTTAATTCAATTTGCATTTGCTCTCTTAATTTCAAATCAAGAGCACCTAGGGGTTCATCCAGTAATAGTACTTTTGGTTTATTAATTAGAGATCTAGCCAAAGCAACCCGCTGCCTTTGACCACCTGATAGTTCACTAGGCTTTCTTGTTTCATAGCCAATAAGTTTAACAGTAGATAATATTTCATTAATTAATATTTCTTGTTGATCAAGTGGGGTTTTCTTAATTTTTAAACTATAAGCAACATTATCTTTTACATTCATATGAGGGAAAAGAGCGTAGTCTTGAAAAACTGTATTAACATCTCGCTTAAAAGGTGGAATTGAACTTACATCTTTGCCAAATAGCTCTATTTGACCAGTATCAGGTAACTCAAATCCAGCTATAACTTTTAAACATGTAGTTTTTCCTGAACCAGAGGGGCCTAATAAAGAAAAAAATTCTCCATCATTAATTTCTAATTTTATATCTAAAAGAGCAGACACATCTGCATAAGATTTATTTATATTTAAAAGTTTAAGAGCTACAGTCATGAAAAAATATTATAGGGGGCCTAGATGGCCCCCTATTAGATAATTAATCTTTAATGATATCTATCTTCCACCTAAAACAGCAATATAGTCTGTTACCCATTTATAATATGGGACGCAACTATCTTGTGTTGAGCATTTAGAAACAGGAGTTTTCCAAAAATAAATTTTATCAAAATTATCAATACCATTTATTTTACATGCATCTGCACCTTCAGGATAAATTCCTGCGGCAGGATCCATTAAGCCTGTTCCACATTTAGACGGAACTGATGGCACTGCACCAAACCAAGTTCCTAAATCACTTTGAAGGTTTGAACTTAATTGGTGCTCCATCCATAGATAAGCACAATTAATATTAGCTGCTTCTGCGTGTACCATTGTAGTGTCAGCCCACCCTGTAGCACCCTCTTGAGGTATTACGCTTGCTATTGGCTGATCTGCTCCTTGTAAAAGGTTCACCATAAAAGGCCAAGAAGCTGAGGCTACAAAACCTTCATTAGTAAAGTCATCCATTTGCATAAATGCATCATGCCAATATCTTCCAACTAATTCTCTTTGCTGTCTTAATAAGTCTAGAGATGCTTGATATTGAGCATCTGTTAATTCATAAGGATCTTTAATTCCTAACTCAGGTTGGTGATACATTAAATACATTGCAGCATCCGCAATATGAATAGGACCATCAAAGGCTTGAACTCTTCCTTTATTGCTTTCCCCATCTGATAAGTTTTGCTCTTCAAAAACTACGTTCCAGCTAGTAGGCGCTTCACTAAAGGCGTTTGTATTATACATTAATACATTCGATCCCCACATATATGGTGTACCATAATGTTTACCATCTACTGTATGCCATTCAGCATTTTGTAGTCTTGGGTCAATTGTGCTCCAACTAGGTATTAGATCGATATTAATTTCTTGGACTGTGTCACCAGCAATCAATCTCAGACTTGCATCGCCAGAAGCTGTAACGATATCAAATCCCCCTTCGTTCATCAAAGCGACCATTTCATCAGAAGTACCGGCAGTTTTAATTTTTACTTTACATCCCGTGTTGTCTTCATAACCGGTAACCCAGTCAAAAGCCTCAACAGTGGCTCCTCTTTCGAGGTATCCCGCCCATGCAACTACATTAAGTTCTCCTTCAGGATCTCCAATTGATTGAAGAGGCGCTGAATTAGCTGCGATAGGGAAGTAAGAGAGTAAAATAGACAATGTGATAGTTAAAAATTTCATTATTTCCTCCTTAAAATTGATATGTAATTTTAGCATATATTAATTGATAAAAGGAATTAAAATTATTTACATATTTAAGTAAACTTAACTTTAATTTAAACGTATTAAGTAATTGTGAATAATAAAGAAAAAATAACATTTATTTCTGATTGGATTAAAAATTATTGCCTAACAAATAATATTAATACCTTAGTAATTGGCATTTCTGGAGGCATAGACTCTGCGGTAACTAGTGCACTGTCGGCTAAGACAGGTTTAAAAACTATTGTTGCATCTATGCCTATCTTAAATCATCAAGTTTTAAACCAAAGAGGCATAAATCATATCAAATGGCTGAATGACAAATTTTCTAATATAGAGAGTGTTGAGGTTAATTTAGCAGATGTTTTTTCTTCTTTTCAATTAGCTCTTAATAAAAATGACTCTGAGCATGGTTATGCTAATTCACAGGCACGACTTCGAATGGCAACATTATATCAAATTGCAGCTTCTAATAATGGTATTGTCGTAGGTACTGGTAATAAAGTTGAGGATTTTGGAATAGGGTTTTATACAAAATATGGAGATGGTGGAGTTGACATCTCCCCTATTGCAGACTGTTTAAAAACTGAAGTTTGGGGTATGGCTAAAGAACTTGGAATAAATCAAGAAATAATAGATGCACCACCTACTGATGGCTTATGGAATGATGGCAGGACTGATGAAGATCAAGTTGGCTTATCATATGAAGAGATCGAAGAAGCAATGCAGAATGAAAATTCTTCTAATAGAGATAGGTATTTGGAAATAAGATCTAAAAGTCTACATAAAATGGAACCTATACCTGTTTGTATAATTCCAAAATAATAACTTAACTACACTCTTTTGTTAGTAGTGTTATCAAAAATATGCACAGATGATGACAGAATATCAAATTTAAAATTATCTCCAGCTTTCACATCTATTTTTGAAGATAATTTACAACTAAAATCCTGATTCCCAATGCTAGAATAGATAATCATATCTGATCCAAGATATTCCACTAAATTGGCTTTAGTTTCAAACTTACCATTTTGATTTACTTGAATATCATCAGGGCGAACTCCGATTGAAGCATCTTGGATATTAATAGAATTTTCTAGATTTATGTGGCCATCACCGATTTTGGCATTGCCATTTTCAATTTTACAATTGAATAAATTCATTTGAGGGGAGCCAATAAATTCAGCAACAAATTTTGTATTAGGCTTAGAGTATATGTCTTTAGGGGTGCCTACTTGCTCAACGATACCATTATTAATAACAACTATTCTATCTCCAAGTGTCATCGCTTCAGTTTGATCATGGGTAACAAAAATACTGGTTACATCCATCTGTCTTTGAAGTTTTTTAATTTCCAAACGCATTTGATTACGAAGTTTTGCATCTAAGTTTGATAGTGGCTCGTCAAATAAGAAAATTTTTGGGTTTCTAACAATCGCCCTTCCCATTGCAACCCTCTGTCTTTGTCCACCAGATAACATACTGGGTTTTCTAGAAAGAAGTTGATCAATTTCGAGAAGTTTCGCTGCATCATTTACCTTAGTAATAATATCCTCTTTTGAAATACCTCTGTTTTTTAGTCCATAAGCCATATTGTTATAGACAGACATGTGAGGATAAAGAGCATAATTTTGAAAAACCATAGCAACATCTCGCTCAGAAGGATCTATGTTATTTATAATTTTTCCATCAAGAGAAATTTCACCACCAGTTATGTCTTCTAAACCAGCTATCATCCTTAGCAAGGTAGATTTACCACATCCGCTAGGACCCACAAATACTACAAACTCTCCGTCTTCGACGTTTAAAGAGGTTTCATCAACAGCTTTAGTGCCATTAGGATAAATTTTTGTTATATTTTTTAATTCTAAAAAGCTCATATTATTTCTCCGTTTGGATTAATCCTTTAATAAACCATCGTTGTAAAATAACAACAACTAGTACAGGTGGCAACATAGATAAGATTATATAAGCAAACCTCTCACCAGTTCTTGGCAAGGCAACCCCCTCGTAATTTTCTGTAAATATAATTTTCATTCCCATTACCACAGTCCAATATTTTTCATCAGTAGTCATAATCAAAGGCCATAAATACTGACTATAACCATATACAAACATAAAAATAAACATTGCTGCTAACATTGTTTTTGATAAGGGTAACAAGAAGTCAATAAAAAATCTCCAACTATTCGCACCGTCTAACTTGGCAGATTCTAAAAGTTCATCAGGAATAGTTTTATAAAATTGTCTAAAAAAGAAAGTGGCAGTTGCAGATGCTACTAACGGAAGTATGAGTCCTGTATAAGTGTTCGTAAGACCTAAGTCAGATACAATTTTATAACTAGGAAAAATTCTCACTTCAAGTGGTACTAATAATGTTATGAAGATTAACCAAAAAATTGGAACAGCAAGTTTAAATCTAAAGTAGACTAAAGCGTAAGCAGACATAGCAGATATAACAACTTTCAAAGTAGCGATACCAAAAGCCATAATAAAACTATTAATAAACATATTGGCAGCAGTGACCTCTTCTGACCATCCGCCTTTTTCATTTAAAACTTCATTGTAGTTTTGAGAAAAATTCTCACCTAAAAGGAATTTCATCCCTCCAGTCATAATTTCAATATTATCATGCGTAGATGTAGCAAAAGAAAACCAAATAGGTAATACCATGAGAAGAACACCTAATATTAAGATTATGTGTGTCAGGATTTCTATTGGTTTAAATTTCATTTATTTTGAAATATCCCTTGGACAAACCATTTTTGAAGAAAAATTATAATTACCACCGGTGGTATCATTGACATGATTACAAAAGCAAAACGATGAGATATGGAACCATACATAGTCTTAAGACCCATAACAACAGTCCAATATTCTTCGGTTGTTGTCATAATTAAAGGCCATAAATATTGATTATATCCAAAAACAAACATAAAAATAAATACAGCAGCAATCATTGTCTTCGACAGAGGCACTAGAAAATCAATGAAAAATTTCCAGCTATTAGTGCCATCTAGTTTTGCTGCCTCTAATAATTCTTCTGGAATAGATTTATAAAACTGTCTGAAAAAGAAAGTTGCAATTGCCGATGCAGAAATAGGAATGATTAGACCAGCAAATGAATTTAGCATATTTAATTTGGACATAACAACATAGGTAGGCATAACCCTTAACTCTAAAGGAACTAATAAAGTCACGAAAATTAACCAGAAAAAAAATGTTGCATATCTTATTTTGAAATAAACTAGCCCATAAGCTGCCATGAGAGAAGTAACAACAGACAGTGTGGCAATACCTGTAGCCATTACAAAGCTATTAAAAAACATTTTAAGTGCAGTAATTTCATCAAAAAACCCTGCCTTCTTAAAAAGGACATTTGAATAATTTTCTATAAAATTACCACCTAATGAAAACTGTAGTCCGTTAGTGTTAATAAACAAACTTGTGTGAGTAGAGCTAGCAAAAACAATCCATATTGGGATAATCATTACGGAAAGACCAATTAAAAGAATTAAGTGGTTTAAAGATGATGGTATATATCTACGCATCTAATTGTAATGAATCCTTCCTTCAATATATCTAAATTGAAAAATTGTGATAACAAGAACGATCAACATCATTATAATTGATTGAGCACCTGCACTTCCAAGATCAAGTCCTTTAAATCCATCGATGTACGCTTTGTATACCAATGTTTTAGTTTCACTACCAGGAGCGCCAATTGTAGTTGTATCTATAATTCCAAAAGTATCAAAAAAAGCGTATGTAATATTAATAATTATCAGAAAAAAGGTTGTAGGCATTAGTAATGGAAAGGTAATAGTCCAAAATCTTCTTATGTTACTTTTACAATCAATAATAGAAGCCTCAATGACTGTTTTTTGTATAGCTTGAAGACCAGCTAGAAAAAAAATAAAATTTGCACTAATCTGTTTCCAAGAACCAGCAATAACGACATAGATATAAGCATCAAAAACATCTTCATACCAATTAAAACCCCATAAGTTATTAAATACATGGTGTAATAGTCCATATCTCTCACTAAAGAAGTAGTTGGCCATTACCCCCACTACTGCTGGTGCAATAGCATAGGGCCAAATCAAGAGTGTTTTGTATACACTTTTGCCGTGCAAGACCTTGTTTGCTTGAACAGCTAACAGCAAGCCAATGGAGCCTGTGATAAGTGTAATCACAAAGCTATACATTATTGTAAATTTAAATGACGTCCAATATGAGGGGTCTGAGAAAATAAATAAAAAATTATCAAAACCAGCAAATTGTGAACCAAATCCAAATGCATCTTGCATGGTAAAGGCGTCTTTAAATGTTTGTATTATTGGCCAATACAAAAAAATCAATAAAATTAATAGCTGAGGAGCTAAGAAAAAATACTGAGAATACCTAGATGAGAATTGGACTTTTTTCATTATTTATAATGGGAGGGCAAAAATGCCCTCCCTCAAATTAATAAGATTAAAGAGTTTTAGCAAACTGTTTTAACAGTTTTGCGGAACCCTTATCCATATTTCCTAATGCTTTTTCGACACTAATNTCNCCNTTAAGCATTGGCTCTACATTTTCATAAATCACTTCACGAATTTGTGGCCAGTTACCTGCTCTGTATCCACCAGGGATAGTAGATCCTTCAAGACCTAACTGATCTCCAACAGCTTTATGATAAGGCGATGTTCTGTAGAAATTAATTGTTTCTGCAAGTTCAATACCACCTTTAGTTACAGCTGCGTAGCCTGTCATATTATGATAATACAAATCCATCTCTGGAGAACCCATAAATTCAATGAATTTTGCTAGTCCTTTATACTCTTCTTCTGTATGACCATTTAAAATCCAGTTAGCAGCACCACCAATAAATGTTGGATATTCTTTTCCACCTGTTACAGAGTCCCAATATGGAATTGGATTAGTTGTAAAGTTTGGAAGAACACCTTTCATACCGCCAAAAGAAGCAGCTGAACCAAACCAGAATGCAGCCTCTCCATTTGTAAATGGTGCTTGGTTATCACCCCAGGCTCTTCCTTTATAGCCATACCAGCCTTTTTCATACCATTCCTTAACTTTAGACCAGTGCATTACAAACTCATCTGTTTCAGCAAAAAGTGTTTTTGTTGGAACATCATCGTAACCATTGTTTCCATCAGTCATAAGTAGATTATGTCTTGAAAAAAAGTTTTCAGTCCAAATCCATGGGCTATGACTTTGAAGTAAAGGAATATATCCTGCATCTGCTATTTTTTGAGCCATAGCTTCAAATTCTTCATATGTTTTTGGAACTTCTTCAATGCCAACTTCTGCTAATATATCCATATTAGCATACATTAAGCAGGTTGAACTGTTGAACGGCACACCAACCATCTTTCCATCAGAGTCAGCGTAGAAGTTTTTAATACCTGGGATATAATTGTCAGAATCAACAGAAATCCCATATTTCTCAGCCATTTCTTCAAAACCAATAACAACTCCGTTTTTAACTTGTGCTACCATGATTGCAGCTCCAGCGTCATAAACCTGAGAATAGTGAGGTTGATCGCCCGCTCTAAAAGCAGCGATTGTTGCAGCCATATTGTCTTCATAACTACCCTTACCTGTTGGAATGACCATGTACTCATCCTGAGAGTCATTAAATCTATTTGCAATTTCAATAATCACATCACCTAAAAAACCACTATTACCGTACCACCAATGAATTTCGGTTTTACTGTAACTGTTTGAGGTGAAAGAAAATGATAATAAAAGCGCAAAAATACTGATTAGTTTTTTCATTTTTCCTCCTATAAGAAAATATCTAAGTGAAGACTATACAAAAAAGTTAACTAGAAACGAAGTTAATTAAGATAAAAATAGTCTG
>NHLE01000016.1 GCA_002169365.1 Pelagibacteraceae bacterium TMED259
TATCTTGATACCGGATGGGTCAGCTCCGATAGCACTTTAGAGCTTCCAAATAACAAGTCTATTTGGAAAACTGATAAAACCTCTATGGGCGTAGATGATCCTGTAAAACTCTTTTGGACAAATTCTCAGGGAATTACTTTTGAAAAAATTATATCTCTTGATGAAAATTACTTATTTAACGTAGATCAAAGAGTAATTAATAANTCTGATANGTCATTTGACTTATTTCCATTNGGCTTATCAAAAAGGCAAGGCATTCCTGAAATGCAAAACTTCTTTATTCTNCATGAGGGCCCTATNTCNATAACTGATGGNGTNCTTGAAGAGTATGANTATGANGATTTAAAAGAGAATAAAAAAATCAAACACACTTCTATAGGGGGCTGGATAGGTATAACTGATAAATACTGGCAAACTGCTATTATCCCCAATCAAAACGAACCTATTCACCAAACGTATAGTTATAGTTTTGCTGAAAATGTAGATAATTTTCAAACTGATATTGTTGGTGAAAAAATTGCCGTTTCAAACGGAGCAAGCATTTCTCATAATTTTAAATTATTTGCAGGTCCTAAAATTGTTAGTGTTATTGATACCTATATGGAAGAATATGGCATTCAAGAGTTTGATCGATCNGTAGATTTTGGTTGGTTTTATTTTTTAACAAAGCCTATNTTTAATGTTTTACAATTTGTATTTGGTTACGTGGGAAATTTTGGCTGGTCTATTATTGCTTTTACAATTTTAATGAGAATTTGTTTCTTTCCACTNGCACANCAATCTTTTAAATCGATGGCTAAAATGAAAAAGCTTGGCCCTGAAATGCAGCGACTNAAAGAACAATACGGAGATGATAGAGCAGGAATGCAAAAAGAAATGATGGCATTATATAAAAGAGAAAAAGCAAACCCTATTGCTGGGTGTCTTCCTATTCTTTTACAAATTCCTGTGTTTTTTGCTCTCTATAAAGTTTTATTTGTTACTATCGAAATGAGACATGCACCTTTTATTGGTTGGATCCATGACTTATCTGCACCAGACCCTCTAGGACTTCTCACTGCATTTGGTTTCTTTGATTGGAATGTTCCGGGTATTCTTCAATTATTTAATATTGGTATATGGCCAATACTCATGGGNATATCTATGTTTTTACAACAAAAGTTAAACCCTGCACCTGTTGATAAAATGCAAGCAAAAATTTTTATGTTTCTACCTATAGTTTTTACTTTTGTTCTCGGCGGATTTGCTGCGGGATTAGTTATATATTGGACAACAAATAATGTTTTATCAATGGCACAACAATATGTCATTCAACGAAAAATCATTAAGAGTTAATGAATAGTGTTACTGGCTATTTTAAAAAACAAACAAANTTTTTATTAAGCGCTACTCAACCTCGTCAACATCCAAACGTTGTCTTTCCAGAAATATCTTTTATTGGAAGATCTAATGTGGGTAAATCCAGTCTAATTAATGCAATATTTATGAAAAAATTAGCCCACATTTCAAATACCCCAGGCAAAACAAGACAGATTAATTTTTTTAATCATGGGGATTCTTTGATGGTTGCCGATCTTCCAGGTTACGGTTTTGCAAAAATTTCACAAACAGAGGCATATAAGATATCAGATCTCGTCTCTCAATATCTAAGAACACGAGAGAATTTAAAAATAATTTTTGTATTAATAGACAACACTCTTGGTCCAAAAAAAATTGATATTGAAATGATTGAATCAATGAANGAGATTAAAGAGAAAATTTTTATCTGCTTTACAAAAAGTGATAAAAAAATAAAAGAGAAATCTCCTTTCTCCAAAGAATTAGAAAANTTTGATCAATTAGTTGTCAGTTCAAAGACAAATAGTAATATTTTTGAGGTCCAAAAAAAAATTTTGGAAATTTTATAAAAATTCTTTGAAATTGTTTAAGAAAGCATTANTTTAGCTGCNTATGAAAAATGTATCTAANTGGGTATTTGATCTGGATAATACCTTATATAAAGCAGAATGTGGATTGTTTGATAAAGTTCATATTTTAATGGGAAGGTTCATTGAAGAAAAANTGAACCTAGACTCCGGTGCGGCGCAAGCNCTAAGATCTAAATATTANCATCAATATGGAACTACTTTGCGAGGGTTGATGATTGAACATCAAATAAATCCAGATGAATATTTAGATTACGTTCATCAGATAAATTATGATGTTGTTGAACCTAATGAAAATCTTCGTGATACTATTAAAAAACTACCTGGTAAAAAATTTATTTTTACAAATGCTAATTATGGTCATGTTGAAAAAGTTTTNGAAAAACTTCATATGACTGACCTTTTTAANGGGTGTTTTGATATTTCTGAAAGTGACTATCTTCCTAAACCCCATAAAGAAATTTATGAAGCATTTCAAAATAAATTTAACTTAGATAACTCAAGCACAGCTATGTTTGAAGACTTACATATTAATCTTCGTGAACCATCAGCCTTAGGTTGGCAAACAGTATGGGTTACAAATAACATTGAATATAACCTCAATAAAGACGTCAATCTTAGAGAAGATATCCAGAAAATTATGAATGAAAAAAAGTATATTNCTCATGTCACTGATAATTTGGAAAATTTTTTAAATAATTTAGAATAGGNGANCTATGAGCAATCAAGAAACTATTGAAAAACTATGGGATCAGAAGGATCAAATCAATTTTATTAAAGATCAAGACTCTCAAAAAGCGGTCTTAAATGTGCTAGATAAACTTGATAAAGGTGAGTTGAGAGTTTGTGAAAAAATTGAGGATAANTGGGAAGTTCACCAATGGCTTAAAAAAGCAATTTTACTTAGTTTTCGAATTCAAGATATGGAGCTAATCAATGGTGGGCCAAGTATTGTTGGTGGAAATACTTCATGGTGGGATAAAGTTCCATCAAAATTTCAGAATTGGGAAGCAACANACTTTCAAGCCGCTGGTTTTAGAGCGGTGCCGAATTGTGTTGTAAGAAGATCAGCCTATATAGCCAAAAGCGCTGTTTTAATGCCATGTTTTGTAAATCTTGGAGCCTATGTAGATGAAGGAACCATGGTTGATACTTGGGCTACAGTTGGCTCTTGCGCACAAGTTGGAAAAAATTGTCATATTTCAGGGGGTGCTGGAATTGGTGGAGTGTTAGAACCTCTCCAAGCTAACCCAGTAATAATAGAGGATAACTGCTTTATTGGTGCTCGTTCNGAAGTGGCCGAAGGTGTAATNATTGGTGAAGGATCTGTTTTATCAATGGGAGTATTTATAGGTGCTTCTACTAAAATTTATGACCGAGACACAGGTGAGGTTCATATGGGCAAGGTACCTGCTTATTCAGTAGTAGTTCCAGGAAGTATGCCTAGTTCCAAAGGAGAGGCTTCTTTATATTGTGCTGTTATAGTGAAAACNGTTGATGAAAAAACAAGGTCTAAAACCTCTGTTAACGAACTTCTTAGAGACTAAATGTTAGACACGATAGAGCTTTCTAAAAAACTAATTTCTTATGAGTCTGTAACTCCTGCTAAGCAAGATATTTTTGACTTTTTAATTAANATTTTTAAAGAACAGGGCTTTACAACCAAACAACTTAATTTTGACGGTGATGGAAGTTATGAAGTGATTAATTTAATGGCGACGTTTGGGTCTCCAAATACTAATGCTAAACACTTTAATTTTTTATGTCATGTCGATGTGGTGCCNCCAGGTAACATAGATGACTGGGACACTCACCCTTTTGAGCCAACTATTAAAGATGGTTATCTTTATGGCAGAGGGTCTGAAGATATGAAAGGCTGTACGGCAGCGAGTATGGTTAGTGTATTTAAATTTATCAAAGATAACCCTGANTTTAATGGCACTATTAGCTTTATTATTACTGGTGATGAAGAAGCAGACTCCATAAATGGTGTTGATAAGGTAGTAAATTGGCTTCANGAAAATAANATTCGTATTGATGGTTCTATTGCTACTGAGTCATCATCAGAAAAAGTTATTGGAGATCAAATTAAAGTTGGTCGTAAGGGTGCTGTTGATATTCAGATAGAAATTATTGGAAAGCAAGGACATGCCGCCTATCCTCAACTAGCTCAAAACCCAGTTCACTGCATGTCTAAGATNATATCTTTTTTTGATGATCAAATCTTAGATNAAGGGGCAGAATATTTNGAGCCTTCTTCTTTGCAATTTACTCAAATTAATCTTAATAACAAAGCCAAGAATGTTATACCTGAAAAAATTATTACAGTTGCTGATATGCGATTTAATGATAATTGGGACAAAGAAAAAATTAAAAATTATTTTGATGAACATCTATCAAGGATATGTAATGAAAATAATTGTACCTATAATTTAAAATTAACTTTTCGCGGTCTTCCCTTTCAAGCCTTTAATAATCCTTTTACTGTTGATTGCATAAATGCAATTAAAGATGTTACTGGATTAGAGGCAAAACAGGATACTGGAGGAGGAACATCGGATGCGCGATTTATGCAGCGGATCTGTCCTGTCTTTGAATTTGGTACAATAAATAAAACACTTCATAAAGTTAATGAATGTGTTTCNNTNGATGATCTNAANACNACTGAAAANATATATNNTAAAACNTTAGAAAATNTTTTTNNATNATTGAAAGAGGGGGACTGTCTTCCAAACCTCACTTTGAGATCAATAGCTGATGATGGAATACAAAATTTTAGCTTACATGAAAAGTTTAAGCAAAAAAAAATATTAATAATATGTGTGCCAGGTGCTTTCACATCAACATGTCATAACCAACACCTCCCTCCCTATATTAAAGGTAGTGATCAACTAATAAATGAGAAAAAAATAGATCAAATCTGCTGTATAACTAATAATGATCCCTTTGTTCTTGATCAATGGAGAATAAGTCTAGGATCTTCAAAAATAACTTTTCTTTCAGATGGTAATTTTGAGTTCCTACAAAAAACGCAATTAATTAGAAATCATGATAAAAGTTTTATGGGCAATCGTCTTATTAGGTCAGTGCTTTTAGTAAACAATCTTATGATCTCAAAACTTATATTTGATGAACCTGGAAAACTTGAGAAAACTAGTTTCGAGTCTGTTTTAAATACAATTTAAGTATTCTTTAATTTTTGAACCATCTTGGAACTTTTTTGCAAATTTTAAGCTTTTTTTGGATAATTTTGGTAAATTTTTCAGGGTTTTTAGAATTGCATCTATTAAATCTTCAACATTATTTTCGGAAATTATAAATCCATTATCTTGAATAGATTCTGGAGTTCCTCCACTATTGCTAACAATACATGGTAGACCTTTTGCAGCAGCTTCAATATTTGAAATACCAAATCCTTCTATACTGTCAAAAGTTGTAATAGTTGGCATAACATGAATTTTACTGAAGTTATAAACATCATTGGCAGATGATAAGCTCTCAAGAAAATCAACTTGATTAATTAAATTATATTTCATAGCCAGATCTTTTAATCTAGATAACTCTGGTCCACTACCTAAAATAGCATATTTCAAATTCATATTATAATGAGATTTAATTTTATGTAAGGCCTCTAAAATTAAATGATGTCCTTTTCGATATTCAAGGCGTGCTACAGTACATAAATCATATTTTTTTTTATTATTGTTGTCTTTTATATCATTAATAAAAGCTGGATAAATAATTGATAATTTTTTTTTTAAAAAACCTTTATGATTTTTTAAAAATAATTTTTGTGTAAAAGCAGAGTTGAAAATAATTTTATTAGCCTTAGATAAAGATTTTTTAATTCTATCTTTTTTTTTTAAATTTAATATTTCATTTCCATGAACAAGGCATATTTTCTTACTTTTGATATTTTTATCGATGTGCTCTAAAGACTTCCAGCTATCAAAATAAATTAAGTCATATTTTTTTTCATTTAAAATTGAGTGACAATAATTAGATTTTATTTTTTTTCTAAAAAATTTTAATTGATCAAATCGCTTAATATNAAATTGTTGTTCTCGATCATACAGAGAGCTACTGTGTCTTGATCCATCTGCTAATACCTCTACCTTATGGCCTTTTAAATATGCTTGTTGGGCAATATTCGTCATCACAGACTCTATTCCCCCTACTTTGGGAGCAAAACATTGGGTATAAATAAGTATGTTCAATATTGAATTCCTTTTAAAATTAAACCTTTCGAAGGCATAGTAGGGCCCGCTAAAGATCGATTTTTTGATAAAAATAACTCTTCAATCCAATCCGGCTTTTTATTATTTTGTCCAATTTCAAGCAATGTGCCNACCATAATTCTAATTTGTTGGTACAGAAAAGACTGTGCTTTAAAAACAAAAATTAATTTATTTTCTCTGACNTCTATATTTGCNTCTTTTATTGATTTAATGGGTGTTTTTGCCTGACATCCACTGGATCTAAAAGCACTAAAGTCATGATTGCCCGTAAAGAGACTTATTGCTGTTTGCATTGCTGAAATATTGAGTTTTTGTTTAATATGAATGCTGAATTCACCCTCTAANACTGANGGCGATAAGGAATTAAAGACCTGATATAAATAAGTTTTAGTTTTGGCAGTAAACCTTGCATTAAAAGTATCGTCTACCTTTTCGACTTGAGTAATTTTAATTTTTTCATTCCCTAAGTGAAAATTTAATCCATTAAGTATTTGGTATTCTGAGAAATATTTTTTTAAGTGAAAATTTGCACACTGACCTAAGGCATGAACTCCTGCATCGGTCCTTCCAGCACCTTGAATGGTTATTTGTTCTCCTGAAAACTTGAAAAGCGCTTTTTCTATTTCGCCTTGTATTGTTTTTTCTTCAGTTTGATACTGCCAACCAGAGTAAGGAGTACCTATGTATTCAATTGTCAATTTAATATTATTCATTAATTAATTTTGAGCCTTGCANGAAATCATGATTTCCTAATTTAAATTGATCTATTGACATAGATTTTTTTCCTTCCTGTTGAATTTCTAATATTTCTATGCTGCCTTTTTGACAAGCTATTGTNAGAGGGGTGCCTACTATTAATCCTGGAGGGCCATCGACTTTAGATAACTTTACTTTTAAGACTTTGTATCTTACACCTTTATGAGAAAACCACATTGCAGGATAAGGGTAAAAGGCTCTTATTTTTAATTCTAATTCTATATTGGTAAGAGACCAATTAATTTGGTTTTCGGATTTTTTTATCTTTGCGGCATAAGTGCTTTTGGAATGGTCTTGATCAGTTAAATTAGCCTTTCCAGATAAATATTCCTTGAGAGTATTATAAAGCAATGAGCACGAATCCTGACTCATTTTTTCAATTAAAGACTTACCGGTGGTTTCAGAATTAATAGTAACCTCTTGTGAAGAAATAATTGGTCCTTCATCAAGTGAGTCATTCATTTTCATGATTGTAATACCTGTTGTTTTATCATTATTTTCAATAGCTCGTTGAACGGGGGCAGCCCCTCTCCAACGAGGTAGCAAAGAAGCATGGATATTGACAAAACCAAATAGTGGGACGTTTAACCAGCTTGATGGAATTAATTTTCCATATGCAAATAAAATAGCAATATCAGGCTTTAAAAGTTTAAATTCTTTTAGGGAATTCTCATTTAGTTTAGCTGGAGTAAAAACAGGAAGTAACTGGCTTTCTGCCCAACGATGAACTGGGGTTTGAACTTCTTTCATTCCTCGAGATTTTTTTTTTGGTTCTTGAGAATAAACACCAACTATTTCATATCCCCCTAAATATAAAGTTTTAAGAGGAGCGAGGGCAAATTCTGGTGACCCAAAAAAAACTAATCTTTGTTTTTGAGGCATCTATATAGAGCTTTGATCTTTTTTAAATTTTTTCATTTTGCGAATAATAACATCTCTTTTAAGTCGACTNAGATGGTCTACAAAAAGGATACCATTAAGATGATCGAGTTCATGTTGAATAATTCTTGATGTGAAGCCATCAGTTGATAAAACTTTTTTTTTATTTTTTTCATCAAGGTATTCAACGGTTAATTTATCTGGCCGGTCAATTTCTGCAAAATGCTCTGGAAAAGATAAGCAACCCTCTTCATAAGNAGTCGTCTCTTCATCAAGAGAAACTAANACCGGATTAATCATTGTTAGAGGTTTTTTTTCCTCCTCTCTTGCTCCTGAGTCTAATATAAAAATACGCATGTCTATTCCTACCTGAGGAGCAGCTAATCCCACACCATTAGCCTTATACATCACATCATACATCTGTGAAATTAAATCTCGGTGGTGATCGTCAACTTGGGGAACAGGCAAGCATTCTTTTTTNAAAATAGGATCAGGGGCATAGACTAATTTCAACATTACAAGTAATATAGGNCAAATTTTTTCAATATGGGCAANAAAAAAGTAAAGATATTTAATAATTTAGAAAATTTATTAAAAATTGATGGTGAACTTACTTCACCTCTGGCTATTGCTCATGGAGAAGTAATAGAAGAATGGATTGATTATAATGACCATATGAATATGGCTTATTATGTCCAATGTTTTGAAGAAAGCTCAGATTATTTATTGGAGGCTGTTAATTTAGGCTACGAATATGCATTAAAATATCAAAAGGGTGTTTTTGTTATAAAGTGTGAAATAAATTATAAAAAAGAAATTAAATTAGGTCAGTCTTTTACTATCAATTTAAAGTCGATTGAATGCAAAGGGAAAAAATTGATAGTAAATTTAACAATGAATAATGATGCTGGTTTTGAAATAGCTGATTATCATATATCTAATTTAAACGTTGATTTAAAATCTAAAAAATCAGTATCATTTGATAAGAGTATTATAAATCAACTATCCTAAATCTTTTCGTGACTCTAGCGCTGCTCCGAGTGTATTGTCATCAAGATAATGTATCTCACTACCAACTGGTACGCCATAAGCAAGTTGTGTAACTTTAATTTTTAATTCATCTAAGGAGTCTTTAATAACAAGTGCTGTTGTCTGACCCTCTATTGTAGCACTGAGCGCAAGAATAATTTCTTGTATATTATTTTTTTCAATTCTTTGTTTAAGATGGTTTAATTTTAAGTCTTGTTCTGTAAAATTTTTTGATGCAGATAGTAAGCCGCCTATCACATGATAAAGGCCTTTATGATAGCCAGACCGCTCAAAAGCCCAAACATCGGCCATATCTTCAACAATACATATTGTTGTTTGTGATCTTGTATCGGAAGAACAAATTTTACAAGGGCTGATAGTATCTAATATACCACAATTTTGACATTTTTTTACTACATGGGCAGTTTCATTTATACTTTCTGCAAGAGGTAACATTAACTCTTGTTTATTTTTTAAAAGATATAATGCTATTCTTTGAGCGGACCTCTGTCCAATACTTGGCAGTCTTGAAATTAAACTGATAAATTTTTGAAGTTCGTCTTGTGACAAATTAAAATGGCATTTTCATACCCGGAGGTAAAGGGAGACCTCCAGTTATTTTTTTCATCTCCTCTGCAGACATTTCCTCAACTTTTTCTTTAGCCTGATTTAAAGCTGCTTTCATGAGATCTTCTAAGACTTCTTTTTCATCAGCAGAAAGTAAAGAAGGGTCAATATCAATGGATTGTACTATTTGTTTGCCATTCATAACAACTTTCACCATTCCACCTCCAGATTCTGCTTCAATCGTTTTATTTGCTAACTCTTGCTGCATTTCTTGCATTTTTGCTTGCATTTCTTGGACTTTTTTCATCATTCCGCCCATATTACCCATCATTTTCATCACCTCTTTCTACTTCTTCAATATCTATAATCTTAGCATTAGGAAATTTAGCAAGTACTTTCTTAAAATCATCCGTTTGCATTTCTAAATCTATAAGTTCTTTTTTATAAAGTTTTTTAATTGAGTCTAAATTATCAATTTTCTTTTTAACTACAATATCAACTTTGAAATCATTCTTTAAATTAGTTTTTAGCTCTTCACTTCCGGAGAAGTCTTCTTTGAGAACATGAATTAATAATTTTTTATCCCTCTCTGAGAATTTTACAATTTCACAATTTTCAATAATAATTCCTGCCATTAGCGGTGAGAAGTTTTTTCCATAGAATTGAAAAAATTTTTGGTGTAGGGAAATTTTTTCTCCTAGAGAGATTTGGATTTTATCTTCTACTTTATTTTGTACTGCTTGATCTAAATTAGGAGATGGGATTGGTTGATGAGGGCTTATTTCAGACTTTTTTTTTTCTTCAGGACCNGCCGAATTTTGATCATTAATTAAGAACGCACACCGCAACAATATCATCTCNAGTGTTGAATGAGGATGTGGTGAGATTTTTATTTCATCATAGCCCTTCATTAGACTTTGCCAAAANATATTTAATTTTCCATGATCAAATTGTAAAATCAAATTTGCAAATTGTTTATCTTCTTCAGTTAAAAATTCATCTTTCAATAAATTTTGATTAATTTTAACCTTACANGACCAATTGATGATNCTCATCAAGTCTTCAATTATTTTAGATGTCTCAGAACCACGTTGATACATGTCATTTAACATNTTCATTAAGTCACTTAAATTATTCTCTAAAATATTTTTTGATAGATTGTACAAGTCACCTANTTTAGCAAAACCCAACATATTAATAATTTCAGCTGATTTTATTTCTTTACCTGATTTAAAGATATTTGCTTGATCTAGAATACTCAGAGAGTCTCTAACGGATCCATCACTAGCCTTAATAATTAAATTTAAAGCTTCTTTTTCTAATGANATATCCTCTTTGAGTGCAATTTTTTCTAAAAAATTAGAAAGTACTTTTTTTTCAATTCTTCTTAAATCAAATCGCTGACATCTTGATAAAATAGTAATGGGAACTTTTGAAATTTCTGTTGTAGCAAAAATGAACTTTGAATGAGGAGGGGGTTCTTCNAGTGTTTTTAATAGGGCATTAAATGCACTTTTAGAAAGCATATGAACTTCGTCAATTATATAAANTTTATATTTTCCTAATACAGGATTGTATTTTACATTTTCTATAATTTCTCTTGCGTTCTCAACACTTGTGTTTGATGCAGCATCAATTTCGATTACATCAGGATGACGATCCTCTGAAATAGCTANCGCCTGATCACATTTTTGTAAATCNGGCCTATTAGAGTCATCAAAANNTGTACAATTAAGCATTTTAGCAACAATTCTAGCAGTNGTGGTTTTGCCAACTCCTCTGATNCCTGTNAAAATNTAAGCATTGGGAATCTTATTGAGNTCAATAGACTTTTGAATAGTNTCAACTAAATACTCTTGNCCNATAAGATCNCTAAAATCNCTAGGTCGGTANTTTAANGCAAGAATNTTTGATTGATGTTTCATTCTATTTAAGGAGAATTACACGACCCAGCATTTCATGTTACGGCTGCTTTCTTTCGAACCTGACCGGATTAGCATCAAAAGCTGCCCATGTAATTCTCGGATTACTTTATAACAGTTATGAGGCAAAATATGAAGTCATTGTCTCGATCTATAAATTGATTTTTCAAAAACACCAAGTTTCTTAACCTTTGAGCAATAATGATACATGTCATCTAATGCAAATTTCGTATTATCTTGATCTGGATGACCTTCTATCTCACAATAAAACTCTGTAATTACAAAGTCTGCTCCATAATTGTAGCTTTCAAGTTTAATCATATTTACATTATTTGTTGCGAATCCTCCCATAACTTTAAATAACGAGCCAGGAGTATTATTAACGGCAAATAAAAAAGAGGAAATATACTGTTTTTGAGGATTATATTTTTGATTTTCATTTTTAGACATAACATAAAATCGCGTAATATTATTTTTAGAATTAGCAAAGCTCTCATCAACAGTCTTAAGACCATATATATTTGCCGCCAAGCTAGATGCAATAGCAGCGGTATCTAAGATATTATTTTCAGAAATCATTTTAGCTGAACCAGCAGTATCTGCACCAATAAGAATATCAAAATCTAATTTTTGTATTTTTTCACTACATTGAGCTAGAGCTTGTTCATGACTTATTACTTTTTTAACATTATCTAGTTGAGCATTTGGATGAATTAATAATTTGTGGTCAACTTTTTGAAAATGTTCATAATTTATATGTAGTTGAGATTTAGGAAGAAGACGATGAATGTCTGCAACTCTTCCGGCAGCTGAATTTTCGATAGGTATCATAGCATAATCGGCATTGCCAGACTCAGCTTCTTGGATTGCAATTTCAAATGTCTTGCACGGCATAGGCTCTGCGTTTGGAAAAAATTCTTGTACAGCTAAATTACTGTATGCGCCCTCAACGCCTTGAAAAGAAATTTTACTCATATTCTTGAATTATCTGATTAACTCTATCTAAATCTTCTTTGGTATCAACTCCCAATATTTCATTTTTTATACATGTAATATGAATTTTTTCTAAATCTAATACACGAAGTTGTTCTAGTTTTTCATTTAATTCTCTTTGGGTCTGGGGGAGAGAAATATACCTTTTTAAGAATTTTTTTTGATAACCGTAAACACCTATATGATGAAATATAGTAGTGTTGAGATTTTTTTCATCACTGATTTGTCTTGAAAAATCAATAGCTATATTTTGGATATCATCAATCTCTACTTTTACCTTTGAGGGTGTTTTTGCCTCTTGGCTATTAATAAAAGGACATGCAAGGGTTGTCATTTTGAAACTTTCTAAGTTGGACCTTAAAGACTGAATATAATTTTGATTAATAAAAGGCATATCACCTTGAACATTAATAATAAAATCATAGTGAGTATGTTCTTCTATTTTAGATAAGGCCTCTCCTATTCTATCGCTTCCTGAAGGGTGATTTGGGTCCGTCATAACAAAAGGAAGTTGATGATTTTGACAATAATCCCTGATCTCCTCATCACAAATTGCAAGAAAGACATCAAAGTTCGATTTAAAAGCAGCATTATAGACATAATGCAACATTGGGAGATCTCCAATTTTAGCGAATGGCTTATTAGGGAATCGCGTTGCTTGTAATCGAACCGGTATTAAAACAATAGTATCATTCATGAATGCGACAAAAATCCGTTTTAAGTGCTATATTTTTAAACATAGACTTCTCTTTTTAATATGGAAACTAATAAAATTCTAGGTGCAATTATACTTGCTCTTCTTTTAGCTGCAGCATTTTCTAAAATTGCTGATATGGCCGTTCATCCTGATTTCCCTGAAGAACTAGCTTACAAAATTGAAATACCCGAAGATGGATCTTCTAATGTTCAAGCAGAAGAGGTTGATATATTTGAAGTTCTTCCAGAAATCACTCCAATGTTAGCATCCGCTGATATGGCCAAAGGTGAGAAACTTTTCAAAAAATGTGCCTCCTGTCACACATTTAATAAAGGTGGTGAAAATAAAGTTGGGCCAGCAATGTGGGGGATTGTCAATCGAACCAAAGCTTCTTCTGAGGGGTTTGCATATTCTGGCGCATTAGCTAATTTTGGTGGTGATTGGAGTGTAGAGGAATTAAATAAATTCCTTTTAAAACCAAAAAAGTATGTCCCCGGTACAAAAATGAACTTTAATGGTCTTAAAAAAGACCAAGATCGTGCTGATTTGATTAAATGGCTCAGTAGCCTCTCAGATTAATCATTTAATTTAATTTTTTTTTCATTAACATTCCTAAAAGATGAGTTCTGTATCCTTAGATTCTAATAAATTAAAAACTTTATTTGGTGCCTATTATGACCGAAGGATGTTTCGTATCTTGTTACTTGGTATTATCAGCGGATTTCCATGGGTATTAATTGGAAGCGCTCTTTCTTTATGGTTAAAAGAAGAGGGCTTAAGTCGGAGCACAATAGGATGGGCGGGACTAATCTTTGGTGTTTATGCTATTAATTTTTTATGGGCACCAATCATAGACAGACTCAAACTTCCTTTTTTAACTAATAAAATTGGTCATAGAAAATCAATTATAATTTTTATGCAGACAATAATTCTCATAAGTTTAATTTTATGGAGCACTCTTGAACCTACCCAAAACTTAGCGCTTGTTATTGGAATTGGACTTGCCATAGCCATATCCTCTGCAACCCAAGATATTACTATTGACGCTCTGAGAATTGAGCAAATCAATAAAGAAGAGACATCCAGTATGGCTGCCGGAGCGGCGATGGCTGTGGTAGGATGGTGGACAGGGTTTAAGCTGGGTGGTTTTATTTGTTTAGAAATAGCAGAGAGATTAGAAATATCTGGAGTAGAAAATTATTGGCAGATAACTTTTATTTTTTTGATGGCAATAATTGTTTTAAGTAACATTGGATTAAGCTTTATTCCTGAGTCAAATAAAGAAAGATTTCAAAATATGGCAACTCTAGATAAATCATCAAGCAATGTAGGTAGTTTAATTAATGCTAGTTATCTTTTTGCAGCTGTTGGTGCTTTGTGTATTTTGGTTGGTCAATTTTTTGATAAGACATGGTTTACCAATGGGGGTTATACCTTTCTTGTAATTGCTTTCTCCTTCTACGTTTTTTCTTTTTATACAAAGAAGTATGGGGAAAATAGTATTGTTTCCCAATCATTCTTTTATTTAAATAATGTTGTCGCAAATCCCCTAAGCAGTTTTTTTAAAAATAATGGAGTTAAAATTGGAATATCGATTTTAGCTTTTGTTTTCTTATTTAAAATAGGAGAGGCTTTTTTAGGTCGAATGAGCTTGGTTTTTTACAAAGAAATTGGTTTTTCTAAAGGCGATATTGCTATTTTCTCTAAAGCCCTTGGGTGGGTTACTACAATTTTTTTTACACTTATTGGTGGGGCAATTGCAATGCGTTCAGGGATTGTAAAAACTTTAATAATAGCTGGAATAGCAATGGCCGTTACAAACATTCTTTTTTCTGTTTTGGCTTGGGCAGGCCCTTCGAAAGGCCTATTCGCCTTAGCAGTCATACTTGATGATCTTGCAGCTGCATTTGCAACAGTGGCTTTTGTTGCTTTTATTTCTTTAATGGTAGATAGAAGTTTCACGGCAACACAATATGCCTTATTAGCTTCAGTTGGTACTGCAGGACGAACATTACTAGCATCCTCCTCTGGAGCAATGGTTGATGGTCTTGGTGGCAATTGGGGATTATTTTTTATAATCACAGCAGTGATGGTTATACCATCGTTAATTTGCTTAGTTTTAATTAAAGATAAATTAAATATTCCTGATAAAAGTTAACTAACGACTTCTTTAAACAATCGATCATAACCTGCTGTAAATCCAGATAAAGAAAAGGCAATAGTTGCTTCTCTGCCATCTAATAATAATATTTTTACACTAAGTTGATTTCCCGATTTAAATAAATTGATAAAGTTTTCTGCAATAATTTCTGCTACGAAACAAGCACTTTGATTACAAAATGCATAGTTTAAATTTAAAGGCTCTTTATCATCAATTTGTAATTGTACAGGGCTTTTCAAATTAACCGCATGAGGAAATGCGATTTGCATTTGGGTTATTGAGTCTGCCCCCATAGTCAGCGATAGGTAACTTACTGCTTCTTTTGTATTAGGGTCAAATACCACCTCTCTGAGATCACAAACTTTTTGAGATTGCTCTTCAATGCAAGCAAATTGCCAAGCATCAAAGTTTTCTTGAACAAGTATATGATTATCAGCATGTAAAGGTAGAGATAGAAAAAAAAGCATAATTAAAATTTTCATCAATGAACCATACATCAACCAAATCTTTATCCAATAAGGAATTTTATTTTTTAATTAAATTAATGTGCACTAATTCATTTTGTGATCCGATGCGAATTTTTGGACCCCATGTAGAAACACCAGAGCTGACATAAAGTTTATTATTATTCTCTTTATAAAGACCATATATCTGAGGAAATTGTAGTTTTACGAGTAAATTAAAAGGAAATATTTGGCCATTATGAGTATGACCGGAAAGCATCAAATCAACATTATTTTTAACTAATTTCCATAATGATGGCTGATGAACAGCAAGAAGATTAAATTTATTGTCACTTAACAAATTAATGTAAATATTTTTTTTTTGTTCAATCGTTAAATTATCATTAATGCCAATCAAATTGATATCATCATGAATTACTGCCTCATTATTTAATATTCGAATATTACACTTATGGAAATTATCAAGATGGTGGAGTACCTACAAAAGGCAACCCCAGAAAGATCTGACTACCATCCAGAAGGCGCTGTTACTGTAAGGGCTAGTGCATATGTAAACACATCTAAGAGTGGGTTACAGTATCTCTCTATTAACTTAGAGCCAGACTATAAAACACTAAAAGCTATAGAAGCCGCAGATAATGGAATGGCTCCTACATCTTCTGAATCAAG
>NHLE01000017.1 GCA_002169365.1 Pelagibacteraceae bacterium TMED259
CTCCTCATATGGAATTTCGACACGGTCAGTGACACCTTGTGTGGCGTTTCCGAGACCGCTTCCAAGGATGATCCCTACTTTTGGTTGATGAGGCCACCGCTTCTGAATGGCTTCACATGCTGCTGTAATTTGATCGTACTGCTCTAGCATTCGCGGCTACCCTCTGCTCGTTTGTGAATCGGGAACACTGCTGGCTTCCACCTGACCATGCGGTCAGTCTTCGTCGAGAAGATTCTGAAAGTCAGGATGATTCCTCAGTGAGTCGAGGTCTGGATCAGCCTCGAGGTGATGAAGGTCATCATACCCAAGGAGAATTGCCTGGGAGAGCGCGCTAATCGCTTCCTTTGAACAACCCGCCCGGGCAAGTGAACAGCCCAGATTATAACGAGCCAGTGCGTCTTCTGGCAGAAGGCTGACTAAATGACGGTCAAGTTCTACTGCTCTATCGAGNAGACCTTTTTTNGCNACTAANTCAGCNAGCACTCGGNACAACTTCCGTCGATGTCCNATCACGGGCAAAAAGCTGCTCAAAAAATTCAATGTCAAANTCAAGNTGTGACAANACACCAAACCACGGATANCCGCTGAGAGANGNNTTCTCGTGNTGAGGGGCNTTTGNGTTGNTCATGGCTGACTCCGAAGGNNACGGCCGCCTTGTTACTTTTTGCCACCTGGNGACTTGCTCGGTGGAGGTGCCTCCGGNCGAAGGTCATCNGGATGCTCCCAATCAGGATCGCTTTCTTCCTCCTGAAAGTCATCATCAAATTCGTCATCGAAATCATCGAAGTTAGAATCTTCATCGGCAAGTGGGTCGTCACTCTCCAGATCGTTGTCATCACCGACGTCGANGTCTTCATCGGTCGATTCTTCANTATTCGTGACTTGAATGAGCCGAAAATCCCCAATCAGCNGGTCAGCGAATTCTGTTGAGAACGATGGAAATGTAGGAATCACTCGACTTTTGGTTACCCAAATGGAGTGGACAGCTGGGTGTTGGTCGTTGAGTTGCAACATTGACAAAGTCCCGACGAAAAAAGGAAGCGTCTCAAGGCCTCTGAAAGCAGCCTTGCTGAATAAGCAAAATATACACCCTAGGGCGGCTAGGGAAGGGGGAGTCTTTCGCTACGTGTGATAGTCGGCATTGAGCCGGACATATTCTGCCGTCAGATCACTGGTGTAAAAGCGGATTGTGCCGGGCCCTTCACCTAAATTGATATCAATCTGCGTTTCTCGGTTCTCACGGATTGATTTTGATACTTTTTCGGCGTCAAAACCCACTGGTGAGGCATTTTTGAAGAGTTCGAAACCGTTGACCCGCAGGGTAAGCCGCCCAGGATCAAACGAAACGCCTGCGTATCCAGCAGCAGATACAATTCGGCCCCAATTCGGGTCTGCGCCGGCAACTGCTGTTTTTACCAGTGGGCTATCGGCTATTGCCCGAGCAACCTGGCGGGCATCCTCCCGGCATTCGGCACCAGTTATCTCAATGCAGATGACGTGTGTCGCGCCTTCTCCATCATCAGCGATCTNACGGGTGAGATTATCACACGTGTTCATCAAGGCAGTTTCCAATGCCTCGAGATTTTTCCCTGTGAGAGGTTCCTCTCCGGCGGCACCGTTGGCAAGGAGCAGGACAGTATCGTTCGTGCTCATGTGACCATCAACGCTCACGCAGTTGAAAGAAACATCTGTTGCTTGAAAGAGGAGACGTTGTGCATCCTCAGGAGTAATCGCAGCGTCAGTGACAATGAGACCGAGCATGGTCGCGAGTTTTGGTCCAATCATGGCAGCGCCTTTGCCAATACCAAGCATTCGATACTTGTCACCCGACGGGGTCTTGCCGAATGCTTCCCCCGCAAGTTTTGGACGGGTATCTGTTGTCATGAATCCCCGCGCTGCACGCATGACACTGTCCTCATCTGCGGCCAATTGGTTGGCTGCAGTGCGGATGCCTGCTTCGATGGTCTCCATCGGAAGAAATTCACCGATAATGCCTGTCGATAGCACCAGGACACTGCTCTGGAGACTACCAATCGCCTCGGCAGTCAGGGTTGCCATGGCGGCTGCATCAGATTCGCCTTGTGTGCCCGTGCAGGCGTTTGCATTCCCAGAGTTGACTACCACACCACGGAATCCGGTGCCAGGAGTGCGATCGCGATCAAAAGCCACGGGCGCGGCGAAAACAAGATTCTGAGTGTAGACCCCAGCTGCAGTTGCTGGTCGGTCAGAGACAATGAGGGAAATATCTTCTCGGGTCGGATTCCGTTTCAGTCCGGCATGTAACCCAGAAACCTGAAAGCCTTTGGGGAGCGGGGGAACTGGGCCGCGGAATGGTGTTTCAGCAGGAGCCATCGGCAGTTTGCAAATAAAGGGTAAGGGGGTTAGAGCAGGCCTGTTGTTTCTGGCAGGGCATGCATGCAGTTCAGGTTTTGTACGGCTGCGCCGGCAGCACCTTTGACAAGGTTGTCGAGACAGGAAATGAGAATAAATCGACCTCGCACTAGCCGAGCCGTCAGGTCGCAGAAGTTTGTGTCAACGGTGTCTTTTGTACCGGGCAGATGGTCAACAAGCCGCACAAAATGTTCTGCTCCGTAGGCTTGCTGCCACACATCGTCAATATGTTTCTCTGTGACACCAGACACGGGCTTTGCGTAGATTGTAGCAAGAATCCCACGATCCATAGGGGCAAGTTGCGGAGTGAAAATAACTTCTGGCTGCGTTGTTGCATGCCGGGCAATAATCTGTTCAATCTCCGGTGTATGTCGATGGCGGCCAACGTTATATGGCGAAAGACTCTCATTGCACTCAGGAAAATGAGCCATGAGTTTCGGGTTACGACCTGCTCCACTCACACCACTTTTGGCATCGATGATGATGTCGCTGGTTTCAATGAGGCCGGCCTTGATCAGAGGAGCAAGAGGGATGATGGCTGCCGTGGCGTAACAGCCTGGGTTGGCGACGAGAACGGAGTCGGCAATCTGCTTTCGGAACAACTCAGGAAGTCCATAGACAGTTCTGCCAAGACGATCGCTGTCGACGTGGGGTTGGCCGTACCACTCCTGGTACGTTGGAGCGTCGTCCAGTCGATAGTCTGCACTGAGGTCGATAACTTTGGCTCCCGCGTCGAGGAGTGTTGGAACAACTGACGCACTTGCACAATGTGGCAGGCAGCAGAAAACAACATCCGCCCGCTGTGCTATCTCTGCGGGCTTCAGGTCTTCAAGGGGCAGTTCAAGCCGTCCGACCAGACTCGGGTGCACGCTCGAGACAGGGGTATTCCCCTTCTGCCGGCTTGTTACCGCGACGATTTCGACGTCGGGATGCCGGAGGAGATATTTTATCGATTCAAGCGCCGTATATCCTGTGGCGCCGAGGATAGCAACTTTAATCACGTCAGTGCTGCAGAATGGGGGACAGTGGTGAGGAAGAACAAAGTGGCCTGTGGCAACTCACAAATAGCATAGCAGAGGAACTCAGACGGAGTCGGTTAACTGCTTAATTCGCCTTTGCCCGAGTGTGCTCCAATCAGTTTAAGCAGCCAGCGAGCGACAGCTGTTTTTGTGCCTGCCTGCTGTCCGACTCGTTGGTGGGCATGGTCATAGACTGTGACGGCAGTTGTTGTGGTGTCTAGTGCCGTCAGATCATTTAACACAATGAGGTCACATTTTTTTGCAGTTATTTTCTTCAGGGCCCTGGCCGGGTCGCCATCTGGCTCAAGCGCGAAAGCAACCATCCATTGCGACGGTCTGGCCTGCCTGGCCAGTGTTGCGATGATGTCACGGGTTGGCTTGAGGTCAAGCACAAGGCCACGCTGCCTTGGGAGCTTCCCTTTTTCACGCTGTTTCGGTTCAAAGTCGCAGGGTGCCGCTGTGGCGATCACACCATCGACGCGAGGTAGGAGAGTGAGCGACTTCTTCAACATATCGCCGGTTGTAACAACTGAGGTGACTCGGGCTTCCGTTGGGTACCGCACACTCACTGGCCCGCTTACGATGCTCACGGTATGTCCCTTTGCAATGGCAGCTGTCGCGAGAGCAGCAGCCATGCGGCCGCTCGAGGCATTCGTCAGGAAACGGACGTCATCGATGTACGCGCGAGTGGGGCCAGCGGTAATGAGTATGTGAGCCATTTGTTTGTTGTAACGTGAGCCTGTTACGAAGTGCCAAAGGCAGTCTCGATGGCAGCTGTTATCGTTTCGGGTTCTGCCATGCGACCGGTGCCAGTTTGGCGACACGAGAGCCAGCCTGATGTTGGCTGAATAAAGCCGACGCCATCTTCTGTCAGTTGAGAGATGTTCCGCTGGACCGCTGCTTTCTCCCACATGGCTGCATTCATGGCGGGAGCCATGAGTATGGGGCACCTGGCACAGAGAAGAAGTGTTGAGAGGAGGTCATCGGCGAGACCAGTTGCCGCCTTTGCCAGGATGTCCGCTGTAGCCGGCGCTACGACAATCAACTCAGCACGTTCTGCCAATTCAATATGTGCACCTAAGGGAAAATTTCCTGGATCAAAGCTGCGTGAAGCAACGGGTCGTCCGGTAAGTGCAGCAAACGTTGCCTCACCGATAAATTTCCGCGAATTTCGTGTCATGACAACCGAAATATTCGCAGAACGCTGGACGAGTCCGCTTGTCATTGCCGCAACTTTGTACGCCGCGATGCCACCGCCGACGGCAATGACTATTTCCCGGTCTGCAAGTGGATTCGACACAACATATTCCATCAACAAGAGAAGCGATCAGAAGAACTGGTGCTTCAGAGGGTACCTAGCAGATGCATCAACGGCAAAAACACAAATCAGAAACTGGCGTCGAAGTCGATTGGTGCTCCTGCTTCCGGCGACTCGCCAGTAATCCTGAGATTCATTGATGTATCGAGGAAAATCTTATCCTGTTTGATTTCCTCGATAACAATCTGCATCTTGTCGTTGCTATCAATGTCGACAAGCGGGCGGCCCCCAGCGTTGAGTGCAACAAGACGTTTCTGGATGAGTGTTGACAGCTTGAAGCGTCCACCAACTTTGTTCACGATTTCTTCTTCACGGAGGTCGTCGATCATGTCGAGATTGCTTTCTGTGAGGCTGACTAAAAGGGTTTGGGTTATTGGGCGGAAGCTGTTTCTGTTGAGTCGTTTGAGAAACCAGCAGCTGTGAGGATCGTTTTTATGTTCGCAAGGGCTTCTTCCACTGAATCATTAACGACCCGGTGTCGGTAATGCCCAGACTGACGAAGTTCACGGTGAGCAACTTCTAATCTCCGTTTGATTGCCTCCGGGGTTTCAGTCCCACGGCCTCGAAGGCGTTCTTCAAGATGTGCTGGGTCCGAGGGCTCAACGAATATTGTTACCGCTTGAGGATACCGTTCTAAGATAGAAAGGGTACCCTCGACGTCAATTTCAAGAATAACCCATTTCCCATGGGTAAGGCGAGGTGTGACCTCATCTTCCAGCGTCCCGTACCAATATTCGCGGCCATATACCTGGCAGCACTCAATAAATCGGGCTGCTTTTTGAGCGGTCTCAAACTCTTCTGGCGACAAGAAATGGTAGTCGACGCCTGGTTTTTCTCCAGTACGCGGCGGCCGTGTAGTCGCAGAAATGCTTGGAATGAGTTCCGAGAAGTCAGTAAGGAGTCGGCGGAGAAGCGTAGACTTCCCGACGCCGGAAGGGCCAGAGAGAACGACGAGTTGACCTTCAGTTTGACTCATCGTCATGTTTTACCCCACTACGAGTAGCCTTGGAAAGTGGCCCCTCGGCAATGCGGGTATTTCTTGGGCGAGGCTACTCGATGTTGGCGGCTTGTTCGCGGATTCTTTCGACCTGCGACTTCAAATCAACGACTGCATGGGCGATGGCAACATCAACAGATTTTGACCCGATGGTGTTGGCCTCACGGCCAAGTTCCTGAGCCAGAAAGTCAAGACTGCGGCCAGGCGCGGTGTCATGGAGGAGACTTCGGAATTGCTCAACATGGCTTTCTAGCCGCACCAACTCTTCTGAAATGTCAGATCGATCGGCAATGAGGGCAACCTCGCGGATCACGTCGTTGTCGTCCAGACGAGTCTGGTGTGTTTCCAGAACTTTTGCAACACGGTCAAGAAGTCGTTGTCGGTGTTCAGCAACAACTTCTGGCACACGTTTACGGATCTGCTGCACCAGATCTCCGATTGAAACACAGGCCTGTTCGAGATCAGTAACCAGGGCCGCCCCTTCGGACTGTCGCATGGTATCGAGTTGACTTACTGCTGCTGACGTTGCAGCGGCAACAACTGGCCATGTTGCTTCAACGGCTGATGCATCCGGTGGTGCATCAAGCAAGACCCCCGGGAGACCCAGAAGCGGATCGATCGTTGGAGGTGTTGTGATGCCGCGTTGATCACAGAACGACTCCCAGTCATCGAGATACGCGCCGAGTTGATCTTGGTCAAGCCGACGACCCGTCGGAACAGCCGACCCACTCACTTCGAGGGTTATTTGAAGACTCCCTCGCTTGATGCGTTCGCGGATCAGTCCTTCAAGCCGTGGCTCTAGAAGATGAAAACCCTCACGCGTGCGGATGCTACATTTGAGATGGCGGTGATTGACACTGCGAATCTCAACCCTGCAGGCGACGCCCTGGTTATCGGCAAACCCTTCGCCGCATCCGGTCATGCTGCGGGCCATGGTAGTCCTCCAGGTTTACTCAGCCGACTTCTCAGCCGCCGAAGCCGGTTCAGGCGAAGCGTTAGTTGGTGAATCGTTTGTGGGTTCTGGTGAGCCAGAAGAACTTTTTTCTTCAGTCGTTGTGCCTGGTTCCGATTCGCCGGTATCACCAGGAGTCTCCGAGGGATCATTGGCAGGGTCCGGAGCTATCTCCGCTGGCATCGCTTCAGTTGTTCCGAGACCCTCCATTGATTCCGGTGCCGCTGCTCCTAGGTTTGTACTGAAGAGTGACTGCTGCGTCCCCAGTACGTTAATGGAGAGAATGCAGAGCAGAATCCAGAATGTAGCGACGCCAATCGTGATCTTTGTGAACAAGTCACCAGCTTTGGTACCGAATGCACTTTGGCCACCCATACCGCCGAGTGCACCGGCAAGTCCACCCCCACGTCCGCGCTGGATGAGCACCAGCAGAATGAGAAACACTGACGTGGCAACGAGCATGAATCCAAGAAAGAAGCGAACGAACATGAGCATTGCGAATGAATTCTCCAAAACAGTCAAGCGGCCAAAGGGCAGAAACTATCCGACAATGTATCGTGGGCAGCCATTCTGGGCTATCCCGATGACACGAATTAGCTGGCGTGAGCAAATTGTTCGGCAATTGCCAGAAAGTCCTCAGCTTTGAGGCTCGCCCCTCCGACCAGTGCCCCGTCGATATCGGGCTGTGCAGACAGAATTCCGGCGTTATCGGGTTTTACACTGCCACCGTACTGGATTACCACCTGATTGGCAGTCGCTTCATCAGTATGTTCTGCCAGCTGCTTACGGATCAGAGCGTGAACTTCCTGCGCCTGTTCTGGCGTTGCGACCTTTCCAGTAC
>NHLE01000050.1 GCA_002169365.1 Pelagibacteraceae bacterium TMED259
GATCCTGCTGCTGCTACAAGCGATTCTGAGTAAAGGTCATCGATCTGTTTGAGGTGACTGTCAGGATTCTTTGCTATCTTTTCTAAGCACGGAGGGCAGCAGACGAAAACAACACGACCCTTAATAATTTGCCACGATGCTTTTTCTGGTAAAGGATGTTTCATGACAGGACAAATTCGCTGGGCTGTTGCGATATTCTGGTGAATTGTTGCCCAGTGAGCTGGATCAATTTGCCTTTCCATACATGCTTTACAGCACAGATAGACTTCCTGTTGATGTTCACCGACAACTACTTTTACCGGAGGACCATGCGCACCAAGCTCCAAACCTGATACTGGACAGATTCGTTGAACCTTCATGTGCAACTGCTCTTGAGCTGGACCAGCTTCATTAGCTTGTACAACTGAGACAAGACCTAGAAATACGCTGAAGACAAAAAATCTGTTGAGAGAAACGACCATAATAAAACCTCCTAAGAACGGTCTAGAAATTAGGACACGCTTTGAACTGTCTCAAGGGCTATTAAGACTTTCATTCTTCACTAAACGCCCCATTTTACACTGCAGACAGCCCTGCTTGAAAGCGAAATTCGAGGTAGGCACAATAAATTGTTGGAACCACAAACGTGGTAAATGGCTCAACAAGCATTCCACCAAAAACGGGCCATGCCATTGCACGTGCTACGTCACTACCTCTGCCTGCTGATAAAAGCACAGGCAAAAGGGCTACAAGAGTTGTCAAGGTAGTCATGACACAGGGTCGAATTCTTTTCAGACCAGCTTCGTAGACTACTTGACGAATGTGTTCCACATTTTCAAACCGACAGTGTTCTGTCCGCTTGTGAATAAAGCTTGCCATAACAATGCCATCGTCAGCAGCAAGGCCTGCTAAGGCAATAAAACCAACCCACACTGCAGTATTTAATTCAATTCCATTGCATGCGATTGCAAGCATGCCACCAGCACATGCAATTGGAATACCGGAAAATACAACAAGTGAGATCGCAAGATTTCTAAAGTGAAGATAATGCAAAAAGAGATTAATGAGAAACACCGTTGGAAGAATCCACATTAATCGCTTGTTCGCTTCAATCTGATTCTGAAATGATCCAACGGGCTCCATTTCATAGTTGCCATCTGGAAAAACAAGGCTTCCATCATTACGTGATTGACGAAGTCCGGCCATGACACCGTTCACTGTCTCAATTGCACCACTACCTGCAGGAGTAAACATGACATGTGCAACCAACCGTGAATCTTCACTATTAATTGCACCTGGACCCCATGTTGTTGTGCTTCGAGCAAGTCGTCCTAAGGGAACGACATCTCCAGAGGGTGTTACTACAGGAAGTTTTGGAAGGTCTTCAAGCTGTTCTCGACGTTCTCGTGAAAACCGAACTTGAATTGGATATCTCTCCCTTCCTTCAACGGTTACGGTTGCATCAACACCCCCTAATCCTGCAGCAATGACTTCATTCACCATTTGTGTTGTCATGCCATAGCGTGCGGCTGTCTCTCGATCCACGTCAAACTCTTGATATGGCTTACCCAGTACAATGTCAGGGTTTACTGTTCTGGCATCAACTAACGGATTTGCTTTTAACTGCTCCGCAACTGCAAGTGACGCTTTGCCAAGACCCTCCAACGAATCACCATAAATTCTGACAGCCATTGACGCTTTAATACCTGACTGCAGCATCACAACTCGGCCTTCAATTGGTTGAAGTGGAGAAGCCGGGGTCACACCTGGAAGAGTTGCTACAGCATTGATCTCATCCCAGATATCTCTTGCTGTGACTCCGGGGCGCCATAAATCTTTTGCCCTGAGCATGATGTAGGTTTCGATCATCGCAGCTGGTGCGGGATCCAATGCTGAATCAATACGACCAATTTTCCCAAGAACATCCGCAACCTCAGGAATCTCTCGAATCAATGCATCCTGCGTCTGAAGCACCTCCATAGCTTGTGTGAAACTCGCCGCTGGGTAGAGGCTGGGCATGTAAAACCAGCTTCCTTCATCAAGTGCTATCCAGTCATCACTCGGAAGACCTGTGAAAGTGTGTTTTGCTGAAACATATCCTGGGACGTCATTGAGCTCTGCACCACAAAATTGAGCAAGTCGTTCAAGAGGCATAAGGAGCGTTGGCATACCGATCCAAGCACTCAGGCCGAAAAAGAAGAGGAGTAAGGGGAAAACAAGCATTACAACCTTGTGATGAAGGGCTATCCATAGCCGTCCACCATAAACCCATCGCACAAAACGGCTGGCTGGGTTTGATTCCATGGGTGAGAGCTGTTCACGACTAAACCACCATCCGATCACACTACCAAGGACGGCGAGACCCGTGATTATCAACACATCCGATAGACCCGAGAGTGAGGCAAGCTGATCACCCCAGACAACACCGCCTAAGAACGCCATGAACACTCCCATCCCAATCGCTGTCAGCAGACTACGAATTGCAGATGGATGACGCGAACGTAAAAAGATTTGGGCCAGAACTGGCACAAGAGTCACAGCGACTATCAGGCTGGCAAGAAGAGCAAACGTTTTCGTCCATGCCAGTGGTGTGAAAAGCTTGGCATCACGACCTGTGAGAAAGAAAACTGGAAGAAAACTTACAACTGTTGTGGTGACAGCTGTCATTACTGCTGGGACTACTTCACGTGCTGCTGACTGAATGACAGCCAGACGATCCTTTCTGCTTGTACGATCTGTTTTCTGCTGAGGCTGCTTCTCCCAATCTGCCAAATGCTCATAAATGTTCTCAAGTACAATAATTGCCATATCGACCATTGTGCCAATGGCAATCGCAATTCCAGCCAAAGACATGATATTTGCATCGACACCGAATATTTTCATCGCTGCAAATGCCATCAATATTGCAAGCGGCAGTGTGACCGCTATGAGTAGGCTTGCTTGAATGTGAAGAAGGAAAAGGGCAACGACAACAATTGTTATCACTGTCTCCTGGCTGAGTGCTTCCGTAAGCGTATGAACAGTTTCATCGATCAGTTCTCTGCGATCATAAACGCCGACGATACGAATGCCATCTAGTTCCGGTTCAAGTGATGCAATTTTTTCTTCAACCCTTTTGATTACCTCACGAGGGTTGGCTTTGTATCGCATGATCACAACACCACCAACTGCCTCAGCACCGTTGTGATCAAGCGCACCCCGACGAAATGCAGGGCCAAGCTGAACGCGGGCGATGTCTTTTAACCGCACTGGTATCCCATCGCGTGTCGAAATAACTGTTTGCTCAATCTGTTCAATTGTTTGAGCTTTTGTTTTTCCTGAGCCAATAAAACCGCGTCCACGAACGAGGAATTCAAGCCCACCTTGTTCAACTGTTTTTGCACCTACATCAATGTTTCCAGCACGTACGGCAGCAACAACATCCGACAAGGGTATTGACTGGAAGCGAAGCCGGTCAGGATCAACGTCAACCTGGTATTGCTGTATGTAGCCGCCAATAGAAGCAACCTCAGCGACACCATCTACCGACTCTAACGCGTAACGAATAAAAAAGTCCTGCCGTGAGCGTAACTCGGCGAGATCTGTACCGTCTGGTGGGTCAAGTACATAAAAATAAATCTGTCCAAGCGCAGTCGCATCAGGAGCTAATTGAGGCACCACTCCATCCGGAAGAGTTCCGGATACTGTCGTGAGTTGCTCAGCAACACGTGAACGAGCCCAGTAAAAATCGATTTCATCTGCAAATGTTACCTGCACAAAGCTAAAGCCGAACATGCTTTTGCCCCGCACGCTTTTTGCTCCCGGCACAGCCTGCAACGCAACAGATAATGGATACGTTATTTGATCCTCTATATCTTTTGGTGATTGCCCTGGCCATTCACTCAGAACAATTACTTGGTTTTCGCCAATGTCCGGAATAGCATCGAGTGGCACTGTCTTCGTGGCATACCAGCCATAGGCGGCTAAGGCTGCGGCTGCCAAGAGAACAACAAGTCGCTCGCGGAGGCAGAAATCAAGAATTCGCACGATCATGGTGCAACTCCGGGAACTGACATCGCTGGCGGGTCTGCTAATTTCATCTCACCCACAGGAGGAATACTTGGTCCGTTCTCTTCACCTGATGAAAATGATGGCTCCGCTAGCCTCATGGTCTGGGTGGGAGAACCCGAGTTGTCAGGAGCCGAACCATCCGACGGCGGCACAGACATTGGGCCAATTGGTGGTAGGTCACCTAAATCGATTGGCTTGACCGTTGTTCTGGAAACATCTGTAACACTTGTTGCAATTGTTGGATCAATAAGTGATGGATTGCCAACCAACTGCATTTGTGAGTCGATTAAGAAGTTGCCTTTCCGAGCAACTTCTTCACCGGCTTGTAGCCCATCGGCAATGACGATGCCATCTTCAACAACCGGGCCAAGCACAACATTTCGAATTTCAAAATGCCCAGGTTCACTTTCAACGTAGACAACACTCTTATTCCCGGCACTCAAGACCGCATCTCTGGGAACGACTAGTACACCTTTTTTTAAAGAAGGGTCATCAGTAAACCCGAAGGTGGTTGCTGGGACGAGCGGCATCGCACATATGGAACAGTTTCCCGGTCCATCGGACATGATATGTGGATGCCGCGGGCTTATCCATTGACCAACAAGCTCGGGGTCATACATTGCATCAGCGCTGCCTAGCGGCACTTCAATTGTTGCTGTCGCATAATCTCCAATACGCAGTATTCCATCCGGATTTGGTATTACTACTCGCACGCCGACTGTTCGTGTCCGAGGATCAACAAGTGGATCTATGAATGCGACTCTTCCGTCAAAATATTGGCCCGGGAGCGACTGCAACTCTGTTCGCACCTTCACGCCGTACCGAACCAAAGCTGCGTCTTCTGGAAAAAGTTGAAGCATGAGCCATACGTTTGATAGATCTGCCAACTCATAAATCGTGTCGCCTTCAGATACGTACTGGCCTTCAACCACAGCTTTTTTAACTACAGTTCCATTGGTTGGCGCAAGCAAAGGAAGACGACTATCGGCACGACCAGTTTGCTCTACAGCATCAATCTGATTTTTGGTCATACCAAGCTCAATGAGACGCTGCCTCACACTGCGTTGGAGATTTTCATTTATCTCTGCAACACGGGCGAGTGTTCCACCTTGACTGTTTTCTCGCGCTCGAATCGCAAGGAGAAGTTCAACCTGAGCGGAGTACAGTTTGGGTGAATACAGAACAGCCAACGTATCTTTTTCTGAGACTTTCACCCCGGTATAATCTGCATAAAGCTGTTCGATACGACCATCTACATAGGCTGCCAGTGTTTTTCGTCCACCCTGATCATATTCGAGCTCACCAATACTCTCTATGGCATGATGAGCCATAATCTTTTCTACGGTTACTGTTTCTATGCCTGCAACTCGCCGCGCTACAGAATCAATCACAATTGAACGGCCATCAGCTTGATTATTTCCAGAAGCCGCGGCAACCAACTCCATTGCGCAAACGGGACACCGACCGGGCTTTAAACTCGGAGGGGTACACATCATTGGACAGATATAGCTCGTGCTATCTTCAGTTTTGTTGTCCAAATCACCCACCAAAGGAGCATTCGCATCTGTCAGAAGTCCCATCTGCTGAAGGAATCCTAGCACGAAAAAAGTCGCCACCAAAAATATCAACAGAAGCAAAGGTTGTAGAAACAACTTGATCCACCAGCGCATAGAATCTCGCGTTTTCAAACTGCCCTTAGTAGCTGGTGTCTTATTCATTTCTTAACGCACTGCTAGAAACTTGACTGGTATCTTTTGTCATCGCATCTCCCTGAAAACATTCGAANCCTNGTACTACAGAACACATNGACTGCGAGGCATCACTACTTCGANACCGAGCTGAATCAAGTGAACCAGAGAACGCTCATCAGGATNTCCTATATTTTTACNGCAATAAAAGAGATANTGAAATCTCATTTTTTAATGNCNTTTANAAGGNGNATANNCACCCATTCTCTTCTCTAACTCTACTGAAAACAATGAGCTGTATTCACAGATTCTTTGTTGAGATTTTGCCAAATGNCGTAACAGAATGTGTAACACAGNTACAGATCGCACATTCAATCACTTTGTTTCACCCCTCACGTTTTTCGAGCCAACAGAATCATTTGCACTGCTGCAGAGAGTTCACAAAATAGCTGGATTTCCAGTCTTTAGGCCACTCTTGGTTATCTTTTGTCGTCAAAAACGGTTAGTGCTAAATGAGGTTTAAACATACTCGCAATGAGTTCAATCAAGACATCGAAAACAAAAACTTTTAGTTAAACATGTTGGGCGAAAGATCAGTAATGCTTAAGCGAAATACTTTCTTATGAAGCAGACACGAGTTTCATTCCAAAGAAACTGTAAAGAAGATCAGAGAAATAAAAGATGCAAAATAGTGAATACCCAGAGAATCGTATTGTTGTGATCCATGGTTCGTTGCAAGACACGCTTAAACGATACAGACAAGAAGCATCCTTAAAGAATCATGATTCTCTAGATTCGCCAATTATTTGCATTCAGGGATCCCTGCAATCGACAATTGATAGAATCGCGATGGCTAAAGATGACCACGGTTAACAAAAATGACAACCAATGGAAACACCTTGGCTGGATTCCTACAGAGGTTTTTACTTTTACTGAATGATCTTCTTTTTTCAATTTCTTCATACCTTGGAAATATCCTCATAAAAATTGCGTGAAGTCCCACGACATGTTTGAATCAGTAAACAAAAAAACTCGCCAGGACTTAATGGCATTAATGAAAGAAGTTGAAAAGGATCTTGAAGCACTAGATAAAACACTTTGGTTACAAGTTGATGAGAAGAAACATAATAAGAATAGAGTAGCGGGAAAAAGTGGAATGAAGACGTTCCTTTTAGGAAAGCTTGAAATGCTTCAAGATGAGTTGGTAAATCTCGATAAAGACAAGTAATGAATACAATCGCTAAATTGTTTTTTTAATTGGCTGGTTTCTTTCCCTTGCCTTGACTTAAGAACCTTTCCGCGAGCACAAGCGATCCAAGGTTTATAATGATCACTGCAGCACGCCGTCGGTTAGCAGCATTTTTTGACTGTCTTCATGAATCAGCCAAACGAGATTTGCTCGACACCTGCGTAGTCAGCCTGGCAGCAGCAGGATTTCTTGGCCACCTGCTACTTGTGGCAGTAGTCAACATGCTGCCCGAGTTTCCACAGACCATTTTCGAAGGACTGGATCGTAGCCTTCTCCATGCGGTTTATACACCGTTTAGTATTATCCTCTTTTACGAAGTAATACTGCTGGTATTTGCCCTCGCAGACTCTCACACCGGAGAAGTCGCGAAGCAGTACCAAATCGTCTCACTGATCGTCGTCCGCCGCGTCTTCAAAGATATCGGCAGCTTCGAAAGTTTTGAGCATTGGCTGACAGAGACTGAGGCGGTGAAAGCCGTGCTAACGGACATGGGTGGTGCCGTGCTGATGTTTGTCCTCGTGACCATCTTCACATTGCTGCGCAGAACTATTCCAAAGGTGGCGATTCAAAGAGACCTAGTCGGTTTCATCGAACTGAAAAAGGCTGTTGCCGTTTTATTGCTGGTCGTGCTCTCCGGCCTAGCCCTACTCAACCTTGCAGTCTGGCTCCGTGTATTGCCTGTGTCCCTCCTGGGACTGACACAAATTCCAGAAAATGTTGACCTGTTTTTTTTCCCACTTTTTTTTGAATTCATGATTTTCACTGATGTATTCATTCTGATCGTCTCGCTCGCCTACTACGATCGGTACGAGTATGTCTTCCGGAATGCCGGATTCGTCATCTCTACCGTCTTACTCCGCGTCTCACTCTCAACCCCCAAGCCCTATGATATTGGTGTCGCGCTGATCGCGATGGCCTATGGGGTATCCGTCCTAGCGGTATTTGGCTGGTTCAGTTCGATCGTCAACGGCCAAAAACTTTCCGATGATAGCAACAACCGAGAAAGGTAGCTTTGCCTACCCTATCCTCGTGCAAAAAGTTGTGGGTATTTTGCGAGACTATAAGTGGGTGGAATCAATTCATGACTGAAACTTGTACTCCAACTAGTCAAAGTTAAGTACATCCATGAGACACACAGACTTCGGTTTCTTGGAATGGATTATTGTGTAATCTGTAAGCACCAGCCAAGAGAAAGTTGCCAAAGGCACTTGAACATCAACCTAAGTGATTGGCATGTTATTTCACAGAACAAATTATTCGATCAAATTAGCTTATGTTTTTACATTTATCTTTTTTGCAGCTGCTACTGCCAGAGGTGATGATCGACCGAACTTCCTCTTCTTCCTTGTCGATGACCTTGGTTGGGCAGATGTCGGCTACAATGGATCAACTTTTTACCAGACCCCACATATTGACTCACTGGCTACAAGTGGCACCCGGTTTACCAATGGCTACGCAGCGGCATCAATCTGCTCACCAACCCGCGCCAGTATCCTGACTGGCCGACATCCTGTGCGAGTCAATATCACAGATTATATTCCCGGCCTATCGAACACGGGGAAATTTAAAAAGGTTGAAGATCGCGACAACCTGGCCCTCAGCGAGGTTACCATCGCTGAGACCCTACGAGATGCGGGCTACCAAACCTACTTCGCTGGAAAATGGCACCTTGGAGAAGCCGGGCATTTCCCAGAGGACCAAGGATTCAATATCAACATTGGTGGCCATGCCCGTGGCAGCCCTCCGGGAGGCTACTATGCCCCTTGGAAAAACCCAAAATTGGTAGCCAAGCACGATGGTGAATATCTCACCGAACGACTCACCGAAGAGACTATTTCGTTTATCGATTCACAGAGAACGCAGGATGAGCCGTTCTTCGCCTACCTCTCCTACTATAACGTGCACACACCTATTCAGCCCTACAAGAAGCGGGTTGCTGAATACAAAGAGAAACTCAAAAGCCTCAAAGGTGAAACCCCCATCATCGAAGAACGGAACGCTCGATCCCGGGGACGACAGGACAATGCAGAGCTTGCCTCAATGGTCGCTGCCGTTGATGATAGTGTTGGCAGGATTTTGGCCAAGCTCGCTAAATGGCAACTCAGCGACAACACCGTAATAATCTTTTTCTCGGATAATGGCGGGCTTTGCACCCGTCCCGCAAGTAGCAAAAAGAAGGCCAAGGGGGCCGTTGGTCCCGGCTGTAATTTACCGCTTCGCTCAGGAAAAGGCTGGCTTTATGAAGGCGGTATTCGAGAGGCTACTATTATTCGGGCTCCGGGCAAGGGTCAGGGTGTCGTTTGTAACACTCCCATCGTCAGCACTGATTTTTATCCCACTATGCTTGATCTGGCCGGGCTACCACCTCAGCCTGAACTTCATACTGACGGTC
>NHLE01000018.1 GCA_002169365.1 Pelagibacteraceae bacterium TMED259
AGTATGGGCAGCATAATTTCTTCCAATACAGTACACTCTTCTTACAGGAAAATGTTTATCACTCCCTTTTACAGGTATGAGTGTTTTTTGTGGTTCTGGAATTACTAAGTTAGTCATTTTACTTTATTCTCCTTAAATTAACCTCTTTTGGAGGCGTAGTAATCAAAACGTTTTGCTAACATTGCTAATAACTCAGAAATTGTAAAAGCTAATGCAAACAAAACAATTATAATAGCCCAAAAGTGTGACATCAAAAATCTCGATGAATATAATTCAAATAGAGATCCAAACCCAACTATGGAAATTAGAAGTTGGCCAATGATGACACCTTTTACAGCTCTAATGAAACCAATTCTGATTCCACCTATAATTTCTGGCAAGGCTGCCCAAAAATAAATTTTAACAAATGCATCTATAGGACTGGCACCAAATGAATTAGCCATATCTACCAATGATCGATTTATTTGTTTTACCCCCGCTCTAGTATTTAAAATAATAATCCAAATTGCAAAAAGGGTTGTGACAATAATAATTGACTTTAATCCAAACCCAAACAAGACCATTAAAACTGGAACTAAAGCTGTTAGGGGGGCGCTCATAAACATGTTAACCCAAGGAAGAAATAATTCGTCAATAAATCTATTTTTTCCCATAAAGATTCCAAGAGGAATGCCAATAACTAGTGCATAAAAAAGACCGCCAAAAAAAGCTATAGCAGTTTCATTTAAAGCTCTGATGAATGCTTTTGAGTCATAGATATCAAGTAAGGTAGTAAAGATAGATGATAGAGGTGGTAGAAAAAACGAAACCTCTAACCTACCTAAAACTTCCCATAATAATCCCCAAAGAATGAGTGATGTCATATTAGGAAGTTTAAAGCCAAAAATTCTCATATTACTCTACGTAAGACCTGAGGGACTTCCAAATTTTTTCAACAGTGTCTAAATATTCACTATCTTTTCTGATGCTATCGACGTCCTTATTTTTAAAACCTGACGGCTTAATTATTTCAGAGACTCGACTAGGTCTTGGTAATAAAATAGCTACTTGATCTGATACATAAACAGCCTCTTCGATAGAGTGAGTAACAAATATAAAAGTTTTATTTTCATTTTTAACTAATTGTAGAAGTTCTTCTTGAAATTTTCTTCGTGTTTGCTCATCTACTGCAGAAAAGGGTTCGTCCATTAATAAAACTGGAGAGTCAACAGAAAGTGCCCTGGCCAAACCAACTCTTTGGCGCATTCCTCCAGAAAGTTCATGAGGAAAGCTATTTTCAAAGCCATCTAAACCTACTTGCTTAATGTACTTTCTAGCAATGTCTTCTCTTTCTGATTTAGCAACTTTTCTGAGCTCTAAACCAAAAGCAACATTTCTAATAACAGATGCCCATGGCATTAAAGCAAAATCTTGAAATACAAATGCTCTATCAGGCCCCGGCTCGGTTACTATTTGATCGTTGACATAAACTTCTCCTTGATTAGGGCTTAATAAGCCAGCAATTATTTTCAGCAAGGTAGTCTTTCCACATCCAGAAGGTCCAAGAAGAGATGTTAATTGACCTTTCGGAAAATCTAAAGACATATCTCTTAATGCCTCCACGTCTCCATAATTTTTATATATTCCTTTAACGCTGACTGCGTTTACTGCTTCACTCATGAATTAACTCCTCTAAATTTATGATACATAACCTTGATCATTCCCTGCAAATAAATATTTTTCTATTCGCTCTAAAACATTTAAAAATAAAACAGCTAATACTATTATTGAAAAGATAGCTGCATACATACTTGGATAGTCAGCAGTCATTCGACTATAAGAAATAATATCTCCTACCCCTGTGGGTGTAATTTTTAACTCAGCTAAGATTGCTCCGATAAAACCCGCTGATACACCTAATCGTAGTCCTGCAAAAATAACAGGTGAAGCAGAAGGTATAATAATTTTAAAAATCACTTCTCTTTCTGTACTTAAAAAAGATCTGGCCATTTCAATCATAGAAGTTGGAGTGTTTTTAACTGCTCCACTAGTATTAAGAACAATCACTGGCATTGCCATAATACAAACAACAAAGGTTTTTGATGCTATACCTATTCCATAGGCCATAATTACAAGTGGAATTAATGCTGCTAAAGGAGCTGATTGCATAATGATAAAAATTGGAGATACCAGCCAATCAAATTTTTCACTCAACCCAACCCAAACTCCAATCCCCACACCAATAAACGTTGATATTAAAACTCCAACCACCAACGGCTTTAGAGTTTCAGCATAGGCTACAAAAATTTGACCACTAATGGTTAACTGGCCTAAAGCTATCATAGACTCAAAAAATGTTGGAAATGCATAGTTTATTCCTGCTCTCGCGGAAATTTCCCAGGCCCCAAATATAACGAAAGCTGAGAGAAGTTTGAGTGTTAAAGGTCTTGAGATCATTTTGAAATTTATTTTACTGGGGTGAGCAAACACCCCAGTAATAAAATTATATCTTAATTACTGTCTAATGGTTTTAAATACCAAAAGTCCTCAATTTTTAAAGATGACATATCACCTTCAAGTTGACCTGCTTTAGAGTACCATTCCATATCAGCCATAGCAGCCTTTGCGCCACCACCGTTGACATCATATAATCCACCTGCAACAGCATCAGTATAAAAACCATCCAGCTCAGCTAGCACTTCATCTGGAAGTTCACCAATTGGACCATCGGGATTTGTTTCTCTTCTAATGATTGTAGGGTCATTAGCCATATCACGATAGACACTTAAAAGAGCACTCACAAAAATATTTACTGACTCTTCATTAGCCTTAATCCAATCAACATTAGCAAATAATGCTTCATCACTAGCATCGACATTAAACATTGGTAAAGTATTAAATTTATCACCATGAGATGCCATAATTTTATTTTTATTTGATAGGTCGATAATTGTTGCTTGCGCTTGGTTAGCTAATAAAGCAGCAACTCTGTTAGCTGATCCTGAAATATAAGATCTCTCTCCAAACTTGATGCCCAATCTTTCTTCAATAACATTAGCTATTGAGTCTGTTCCACCACCACGAGAGTGAAGTAGAATTGGTTCTCCATTAAGATCTTCGAGTTCGTTGTAGTCTTTTGTAGTTACTGGGAAGAACTTTAACTTTGATAATTGATAAATAATTCTGATTGGTGCTTTAGATTTTTGCATAGCAGAATAGGGAGTACCAAAGCCAATATCCATCTGACCACTAAGCACTGACTGAATTGCTAGCTCTTCATCAGAAAAAGCTGTCCACTCATAATCTAAGCCGTTTACTTTTGCTCTATCCAACGCCAAAAAGAATGCCGCTAGTTCATCTGATGGGGGTTCAGCTAAAGCTATTCTTATGGACTTAGCATAAGAAGATGAGACCATAACAGTGGAAAATAGGAACACTGTTACGAAAATAGTCTTAATTAATTTAATCATATTTCCTCCTAATTACTTTTGAATGATAAGAGTAAATTATTATCTGGTTGGATGACACAAGCCTATCTTTACAATTTTGTAAGATTATCAGTTATTTTGAAAACTAAGGTAGAAAAGTCTTTATATATAAGGAACTAATAATATCCTTCTTATATTAGATGAGAATACTTTTACTAGAGGATGATGCTCGGTTAGGGCCATGGTTGAAGAAAAATTTAACTGATGGTGGAAATATTACTGATCTTTTCTCAGACGGCATAAGAGCAGAACTGGCTATCAAAAAAATAAACTATGAAATATTAATTATTGACCGAATGACTCCTGGAATTGATGGGCTCTCTTTAGTTAAAAAAATTAGAAGTGAGGGTAACAACATACCAGTAATTTTTTTAACAGCCTTAAATGAAATAGAAAATAGATTAGAGGGCTTTGAAGCAGGGGCAGATGATTATTTAGCAAAACCCTTTTCGTTTGATGAATTAGTATCCAGAATAAATGCCATTTCTAAAAGAAGTATAAATAAAAAAGAATTAAATATTGAAACAATAAAATCAGGTGACATTGAATTAGATTTAATAAAAAGAATTTGCTTTAGACAGAGAAAAAAGATTGAGCTTAACAATAAAGAGCTAACATTAATGGAATATTTTATTCGATTTGAAGGAAAAAAAGTTACGAAAGCAATGTTACTGGAGCTCGTATGGAATATTAATTTTGATCCAACAACAAGCATAATTGAAACTCATATCAGCAGACTGAGATCAAAAATTGAAAAACCTTTTCAAGATCGTCTAATAAAAACAGTCAGAGGATCGGGCTATGTTTATACACCTAAAAAAAATATTTAGAAAATATTGGAGCATGTCTGCAATCAGACAGGCATTTATACTTATTTCTATTTATTCAGTTGTTTTTATTTTCTGTTGGGTTATCTCTAATTTTTTTATTGAAAAAAAGATTATCGAAAACATTGATAGAGATTTATCTTATGATTTAGAAGGAATTAGTCTTTTATGGCAATCTCAAAAAACATTAGCACTTAGGCCATCACAGGATAGTTATTATATGATCATTCCTAATTCTCAAGGCTATCAAGGTAGAATAGCGGAAGGTGCAATCTTTCCTGGAAATATAATTTTTTTTCCTGAGGGCTATCACTCAACTAGTTTAATAGCAGAAAATGGAACATCATTTAGGGCGAGAACTTTGATCAGAAATAGGGATGATAACATTTATATTGCTGCAAAATCTTTAGAGACCCAAATCCAAATAAGAAAAACCATTAATGAAATATTCTTCTTTTCCGCTATTTTTTCTCTTATTTTAATCTCTTTAGTAATTATAGTAGTCGCCCGAAATACACAAATACGAATATCGAAAATTGAAACATCATTAAATTTTATAAAATCAGGAAGATTAAAAACTAGAATTAAATTAGATGGAGATGATGATTTAGTCAAAGTTTCAAATTCCATAAATCAAACTACTCAACAATTGGAAAATCTAATGGGGCAGTTTAAAAACCAATCAGCCAATATTGCGCATGATTTAAAAACTCCTCTCACGAATTTAAGACTCAGCTTAGAAAAAAAAATAAATACAAAAAAAATAAATCAAAAACAAATACGTGACTCTATTCATCAAATAGATGAGATCATTAATATTTTTGATACTATTATCAAAATAGCTAAAATTCAAAGTGGCTCAGAAAGAAAAAAATTTTCTAAAGTAAATCTTAAAGAATTTGGGAAAGAAATATTTGAAACTTATGGGCCTGTCATAGAGGACAAAGGATTTAAAACTTCTATAAATAGTATAAGTGGTAATAAGATAAAAATGGATAAAAATTTAATCTTTATTCTGATAACTAACTTAATACAAAATGCATTAAAGTTTTCTAAGAAGGGAACAAAGATAGCCTTTGATTTTGGACCTGATAAGATTTTGATTAAAGATCAAGGTCCAGGAATTCCAAATAACCAAAAAAATAAAGTTATCAAACCTTTATACCAAATAAATAAAATGAAAGAAGACGGTCTAGGTTTAGGACTAGCTATGGTCAAGGCAATATGTGAAATTCATAAAGCTGATTTGATTATTAAAAATAATTCAACAGGCCTCATTATGGGAATTAAATTTAAATAAAATATATTTAAGTTAATGCAACTGAGTAACTTTCACCTCAGTTAGTTCAACTAGTTCGATTTATAATTTGAGAAATAATTTTTAAAGCTGGTTGTTAACCCAGTTTTTCAAATCTGCCTCAGAGCTAAGTCCAATTTTTGTATCAGCCACTGCTCCATCTTTGAAAATCATCATGGTAGGTATACTTCGAACTCCAAAATTGGCTGGCGCTGATGGATTTTCATCAATGTTTATTTTTTTAATAGATACCTTCCCCTCAAATTCTGCAGCAATGTTTTCTAAAATTGGTCCTAATGCCTTACAAGGTCCGCACCATTCCGCCCAAAAATCAACTAAAACTGGCTGATTATTTGATCCATCAATTACACTTTGCTGAAAATCAGCATCTTTAATTTGTTCTATAGCCATATTTTATATATGGGATGAAGTTTTAATATTGCAAATATAAATCTTTAGTTCCGATATGAGGATTGTTTGTTGTTGTCTCAAAGCCATAGAGTTGTTGCTTAATAGAGCAGTCTTTCCAATACAGAGGTATGTCAAAAATTTCAGGGTAACCATCAAGACTGTTATGACGTAGAAAATGGCAACCTTGGAATTTTGTATTTTTCTGCTGACTGGGAAAAATGATTTTATTGTCATGAAGCTCTAAATCATTATTCGAGGAATGTGAATTAACTAACAATAAATTTGCAATTTCTTCATGTATTATGAAATGCTGCATGGCGTTTTTAATTTCACCTATAAACGATGCTTGCCAAAGGTTGTCAGTATTCATTACAAACAAGTCTTGTTTTTGAATATTTTTTATCCCTCCACCTGTTCCTAAAATAGTATTTTCATAAGATGTCAAAATTTGAGGATATTGATCTTTTAAATATTGAGTTAACTGTTCTGATTGATAATGAGTGTTGACATAAATATTATCGAATGGAAGTTTGATGACAATATCTAAGGCATAGGAAATCAGCGCTTTATTGTTAATTGTTAATAGGGGTTTAGGAGTATCTTTTGTTAGATCCTCCATTCGAGATCCTAGACCTGCAGCAAGTATTAAAGCATCCATTTATTTTGTCTTTTTATAAATTTCCTCAAATAGCTCTCTTAAGTCCCATAATCTTAAATGCTCTACGTGTTTAAATATTTGAAGCCACGTATACTTTCTAAATTTTTTAAGATATTGCGTTTTTCCAGCTTGATATAAGTTTACCCAATTTCCAAGAATTCTGAGATTTCGTGCTAGGCTAACCCTATGTATGTCATCTCTCAATGGGCCTAGTAATTGACCTGATTTTCTAGCAAAATCTTTAATTGCTTTTTCTTCTAATTTAGGTGAATACGACCTTCTTGCATCAAAAATTAGTGAGGCAATATCCAAACAGGGATGGTTATAGTGAAGATCTTGATGATCAATGACGTAGAGTTCTTTTTTGAAATAGATCAAATTATCTAAAAAAAAATCACCATGAGCTAGGGTTGGCGTGTATTTTGTAAGTTTATCAAGGTTTTTTTTAATTGATTGCTGAATGAGCTTATTTAAATAAAAACCTATTTGGATTTTATCATCATAATATTCAATATATGTCTCGATTCCTTGAGAGGCATTTTTCATTAAATTGAGTTTTGATTTAATAGGAATACCTGCAAATCTTTTTCTTTTTTTTTGTATATTGATAATTTTATTAACGGATGCTGAGAGAACATCTTTAATTTCTTTTTTTAGATAATATTGAGATGAGTTATTTGTTGGGTAATAATTCATTAAAAAATATTTTTGTGACTTATGTTGTTCTAGTATTTTAGGTGTGGGGACATCAAGCATTTCTAAGACTTGATCTGCCCTTAAGTATTTCTGAAAATCTCTAGGACAATTTTGAAAAGATAATAATAAAAAAGTTTTATTAGCTGTTTTACATAATTGAAAAANTTTATTTGANGCATCANTNTGAAAATTTAANTTACCNCCNAANTTNATATTCTTNTGNGAAANTTGTTTTTTAATTTTAGAGAGATTTACTGAATTTGATAAAGCCATTGTGTGTTCTCAGAGTGTATTTCAATAGTCCGGTGTTTACTATCAGGTATAATTTTAATAAACAAAGCTTCTTGTTGGTATTTTTTTCTTAAAATGTTTAANGGCCATTCAATCAAAAGACAGTGATCAACAATATAGTCTTCTAAGTCAATATTAGGATGATCTTCTACTTGATAGAAATCAAAGTGGACACAATTTAACTCATTAAAGTAATATTGATTTTCTCGTTGATAAGTAGGGCTGCCTTGAAAAAAGAATTTTGATTGATTGTTTTTTGCTAATGTCTCCAATAAGTAGCGAATGAAAGTAGTCTTTCCAGCTCCAACATCCCCTTCAATAAAAATGACTTGTTGGTTCTTTAATGTAGGGGCTAGTTGATTGGTAATTTCAAAAAGCTGTTCTTCGTTTGTAACGCTAAAAGAAAGGCTCACTTATGCCAATGATTTAAAGTCAGAGACTAAATCTAATGCCTCCCATGAAAAAGCTCCACTAGCACTATTATGTGTTCGTCCAAAATGGCCGTACGCTGCAGTTTGCTCATAAATAGGTTTATTTAATTGGAGTTTTTCTCTTATCCCTTTAGGAGAAAGGTTCATGATCTCGGGGATAGCGGCTTCAATTTTAGCTTCATCAATTGTGTTAGTGCCTTGCGTATTAACATAAATGGATAGAGGCTTCGCTACGCCAATAGCATACGATAGTTGAATAGTGCACTGTGTACTAAGGCCAGCCGCAACAATATTTTTAGCTAGATAACGTGATGCATATGCAGCTGAGCGATCAACTTTAGTTGGATCTTTACCTGAAAAAGCACCGCCACCATGAGGGGCTGCACCACCATAGGTATCAACAATAATTTTTCTTCCTGTAAGACCAGTGTCACCATCAGGGCCTCCGATCACAAAGTTTCCTGTTGGATTCACGTAATACTCTTGATCATCTAAATTGTTTAAAAGGTTAGCAGGGATCGATGCATGTAAAACTGGGGTTACAATTTTTTTTACATCTGCTGGAGATAAGCCTTCAGTATGCTGAGTAGAAATTACAACAGAAGTGACAGCATGGGGTTTGCCATCTACATATTGCAAGGTCACTTGACTTTTAGAGTCAGGTTCTAAACCTTGTAAACTTCCATCTTTTCTTCCTTTTGCCATCAGTTCTAAAATTTTATGAGAATAATAAATTGGTGCGGGCATCAACTCTGGTGTTTCGGTACACGCATACCCAAACATAATACCTTGATCTCCTGCCCCTTCATCTTTATCGTTTGCTGAGTCAACACCCATGGCAATATCAGCTGACTGGCCATGAAGCAAGTACTGTACATCCGCGTTTTGCCAGTGAAAGCCCTCCTGTTCGTATCCAATATCTTTGATACATTCTCGTACTTTTGAAACTATTTCATCTTTATCTTCTTCAACTGGTCCTCGAACTTCACCTGCTAGCACAACCTTATTAGTAGTCGTTAAAGTCTCACAAGCAACGCGTGCAAAGGGGTCCTTGGCGATAAAGTGATCAACCACCATATCAGAGATGCGATCTGAGACCTTATCTGGGTGGCCTTCAGAGACTGACTCAGAGGTAAAGATGAAATCTTTTCTCATCGTTAGTACCTATAAGTTTCTTTCTTAAAAGGTCCTTGTTGCTCAACACCGATATAATCGCTTTGATCTTTGGACATTTCAGTAAGCTTTGCGCCTACTTTCTTTAAATGAAACATTGCAACCATTTCATCAAGTTTCTTCGGTAAAACGTAAACTTTATTTTCATANTTTTGATAATTTTCCCAAAGTTCAATCTGGGCTAAGACTTGATTGGAAAAGGATGCGCTCATCACAAAACTTGGATGGCCTGTTGCATTACCTAAGTTTACTAGTCGACCCTTCGATAGAATAATAAGTTTTTTTCCATCTGGAAAAGTCACTTGATCAACTTGAGGCTTAATCTCTTCCCACTTATAATTTTGTAAAGACTCAATTTGAATCTCATTATCAAAGTGTCCTATATTACAAACAATGGCTCTATCTTTCATCTCTCTCATGTGATCCTGATTAATGATGTCTTTATTGCCTGTGGCGGTTACAAAAATATCAGCATACTTACAGGCATCATCCATGGTCACTACTTCATAACCTTCCATAGCCGCTTGCAGAGCGCAAATAGGATCAACCTCAGTGACTTGAACTCTTGCACCTGCTCCACGTAAACTAGCAGCACTTCCTTTACCGACATCACCGAAACCAGCAACAACAGCAACTTTACCAGCCATCATTACATCTGTACCTCGACGAATACCGTCCACTAAACTTTCTTTACANCCATATAAATTGTCAAATTTACTTTTAGTAACAGAGTCATTCACGTTNATTGCNGGAACTTGTANNGTNCCTTTTTCAACCATCTGCTCTANACGAAGAACACCTGTNGTTGTNTCNTCAGATANNCCTTTTACATTTTTTAATAGNTCNGGNTATTTTTCATGCATACGNANAGTNAAATCTCCNCCATCATCTAAAATCATATTNGGCTNCCANCCNTCNGCTTCNATAGTTTGATCAATACACCACCAAAACTCCTCTTCACTCATCCCCTTCCAAGCGAAAACAGGTGTTCCACTTTGAGCAATTGCTGCAGCGGCATGATCTTGGGTAGAATAAATATTACATGAGCTCCATCGACATTTT
>NHLE01000019.1 GCA_002169365.1 Pelagibacteraceae bacterium TMED259
AGCTGATAGCTGGGTTCGATGTTTTGAACAAGGTTTAAGACCAAATGCTGAACCCTTAGACAGTGTTCTGAATCAAAAGGAACTTTCTCAAATTCATGAGAAATACCAAGATATCAGACAGTTTATAACACCTGAGCTTGAGCTGCTCTACTCTCAAATTGCAGGTTCTAAATTCATGGTAGCCTTTGCAAATAACGAAGGTGTGGTCCTTGATACAATATATGACAATGAGTTTCTTAATAGCAGAGCAAGTAAGGTTGTAATTCCAGGATCGGTTTGGCTAGAAAAATATAGAGGCACTAATGGACTGGGCCTAAGCCTTCAAACAAAAAATCCAACCATAGTCGCTGGTGGTGAGCATTTTTTTACAAGTCATGGGGGGCTTTCATGTTTTGCAAGTCCTATTTTTGATCACGAACAAAATATTGTAGGAGTCGTTGATGCATCCACTGACACAGCAAACCGACAAGACCATACGCTTGCATTAGTCAAGCTATCTGCAAAATCAGTTGAGCAAAAAATTTTCCTAGATACTTTTAAACATACTAATATTTATTCTTTTCATCCACGAAGTGAATANTTACACACAAATAGTATTGGGCTGATAGCCGTTAATGAGGCTGGGCAAATTGANGGAGTTAATTCTAANACAAGAATTATGCTGAGCGGNCTTTATAATAANGATACAAAAGATTTTTATAATATTTTTAGTACACCTTTTGAAAATATTGCTCATGAAATGAATGCTGAAAAAGTTGTACAGGTCAGAGACTGGTTAGGCTCCACTGTCTTTATAAAACTCTTTCAAAAACAGATTACAAAAGGTCCTACAAAAATTAAAANNCCCACAAAAAATATTTCCTATAAACCCTGTTGTGAGTGTCATGGCTCTACATTAAAAGAGCAAAAATGTTTGTTAATTCAAAAAACTTTTGATCAGGTAAATGGAAAAGTTACTGCTGTTTCTAAAACACTNAATATTTCTCGAACTACTGTTTATAAACATATTGTAAAAAAATAGTTTGATCTAATTTGAATTAGATCCGAATACTTAATTAGTAAATAAATTCATGTCTAATCCAAATATTGCACAAAAAGGACCTTATGTTGTAGAGGTTCAAGAGGGGAAAAAATACTTTTGGTGTGCCTGTGGGCTCAGTAAAAAACAACCATTTTGTGATGGTTCACACAAAACAACTGGTTTTTCAACACTGCCTTATACTGCAACTAAAACAGGCAAGGTTTATTTTTGTGGGTGTAAGCAGAGTTCAAATAAACCACTTTGTGACGGAACTCACAATAAATTAGAAGATTAAGTTACTTAACGCCTAATTTTTCTTGAATATCTTTCGATGAAGTAGTGTAGCGAAATACATATTTCTTATCATCGTGACAATATTCAAACATTTTTTTTGCTGCTAAAGCCGCCTCATGGAAACCACTTAAAATCAGTTTTAGCTTTCCTGGATAAGTACAAATATCTCCAACTGCAAATATTCGAGGCACTGATGTTTCAAAATTTTCTGTATTCACAGCGATTAAATTATTTTCTAAATTCAATCCCCATTCAGCAATTGGACCTAATTCTATCTTTAAACCAAAAAAAGGGAAAATAGCATCTACGTTATTAATGACCGTCTCATCATCTAATGTAATATCANCTTGACCTTTTCCATTATCAGTCATNTTTTTAATTGTACCCATGTTAAATTTAATTTCTTTTTTATCGACTAAATCCATAACTTTATTTACCGAGTCTTGAACNGCTTTAAATTCTTTTCGTCGATGTATCAAAGTAATATCAGATGCGATTTGGTGAAAGCCCATGACATAGTCTAAGGCAGAGTCACCACCACCAGCNATTAAAATCTTCTTACCTTCAAAGTCAGACCTTTTTTTCACAGAATAAAAAATATTTTTATTTTCAAATTCTTCTAGGCCGGGTGTTGGTATTTTTCTAGGAACAAAACATCCTGAACCTGCAGCAATAACTAAAGACTTGCATTTAATGACAGTATCTAAATTGGTTGTTATCTCTATATGATTTTCTTGAACATCAATTTTAGAGGTTAATTGATTTAAATGATATGTTGGGCTAAATGGTTCTGCTTGAGTAATCAAATCGTCTGTTAACTCTTGCCCTGTNATGGCTGGGCGTGAAGGAATATCATAGAGATTTTTATCAGGGTAAAGTTCTGCACACTGACCACCAATTTTATCGAGATTATCAATAAGGTGGGTCTTCATATCAAGCAGACCTAATTCAAAGACTTGAAAGAGGCCACATGGACCTGCTCCAATTATAACAACATCTGTTTCATGATGAGAGCCAGGATTTACAATATTACTCATGTCTTATTATATAGGTATTAATTCCAATTATGGAACTAGGACCAATTTCCCTATGAATTTCTTCTCCATAAACACATTTTGCGCTTTCTTGATATCTTGTAAAGGAAAAGACTGCGAAACTAGCGGTTTAATTTGTCCCTCTTCTATGTAGCGAATAACGTTCTCGAAGACATAAGGATCATTAACAGTAGAGCCATAAAGCGTGAGATCTTTTAGATAAAGATTTCTCAAGTCAAGGTCCACAATCGGTCCTGCTATCGCTCCAGATACTACATATCTACCTCCTGGTTTTAAGAGTTCCAACAAATGGGGCCAAGATTTACCACCCACCAAATCAACCACAGCATCAACTGAGTTCATGCCTAAAACCTGTATCAAATCATCATGCCTGTTTACTGTATGTTCAGCACCCAGCTCTTTGAGGGCAGATGCTTTATCAGGAGAACACTGTGCAATGATTGTTGCCCCTCGCAGTTTTGCTAGTTGAATAGCAGCTGACCCCACACCTCCTGAGGCACCGGTAATAAGAATTTTTTCTTTTTGAATGTCCGCTCGACATAGCATTCCCTCAGCAGTGGAATAAGAAATAGGAATAGAGGCAAGCTCTATATCTGACCAATCACAGTTAACGGGAAATGACTCATTGGATTTAGCAACACAAAATTGAGCAAACCCTCCATCAAACTCGGAACCAATAGTTTGCATTGCCCAGGAATTTTTAGATGCAGGTGAGTTTTGCATCGATCTCACTAAAATTCTCTCTCCTACACGANTAGAGTCAACTCCCTCACCGACTTGAATAATATTTCCACAAANATCTCCTCCTTGAATTCTAGGAAAGCTNATAGGAATACCATTCCAAGAACCGTTNTCACTTTCTATNTCAANAGTATTTGTTTCANNNGTAATTTTTTTGGANTACCAACCAAGTCGTGTATTGATATCTGTATTATTAATACCTGCTCCTTTTACTTGAATAAGGACCTCCCCAGATTTTGGAATAGGAACTGGGATATCTTCTTTAAAGACAAGTTTATCAAGACCACCATGTCCGGTTAAATAAACACCGCTCATAAATTGAGGTATCTTATTCATCTATTTAATTAAATAGTATTTTTGAGAAAATTCTAATTAAAGCGTGTTTAAAATTTGTCGAGCATACCAGTCATGAAATACATGGGTGGGTTCATCCATGACGGGTGAAAATCGACCGCCATCAAAACCTTTCGCATATCGCCCTTTTTGCATTCCCTCGACAACAAAAATGTCCTCTTCAAATACAGTCTTCCACAATTTTGCATTTTCTTGACGAGTTTGTTGATATTCATCTGATAGCATCGAGGGATCAGAATAGTAAATTTCTATGTGTTCTTTTATTTGATTGGGACCCAACGGTTCAATAATAAGGTTGAAAACATGGTCTTTTTGAACGCCTAATATAAGATTAGGGAATAATACAATGTATTCTCCTTTTGAATTCCACTCAGAGCCTAGATTTTGAAATTCATTAAAATTTTTTCCTGTAGAGTAACGAGGAACATACTTATTGCTGATCTGACCTGCATAGTGTCCATACTCTACAATATTTTCATGATCCTCTAGTTTAGAATAACTATTAAGACCCGGGTGGATCCAAGGTAAGTGATAAGACTCTAGGTAATTCTCTACTGCTAATTTCCAATTAGTGTTAACATCAAGATGAAAAGATGAATCGCTCATATCGGAGTACATTGGTTGATCAAAAACAGCCCAACGATCTAAAAGAGGTTTGTGAACTTCTTCGAATGGTGGTGCCATTCCATCAGGGTTGACAAAAATTACATCTCTCCAAATATGGGATCTAACTTCAATCAAAGAAAGTTCATTTTTATCAATTCCTGAATGATAATTATATCCTGGCCCACCAATATGAGGGGTCGCAACTACTTCACCAGTTTGTTTATAACACCAAGAATGGTAAGGACATCGTATTGCTCCCTTCAAAATAGTTGGCTCTTCAATAAGAACCATACCGCGGTGCCTACACACGTTTTGAAAAACACGAATTTTTTGATCCTGGGAACTCCGAATTAATAAAAAAGGATTTTTGAAATAGTTTACTGGTTTAACAGAGCCTGCCTGAGTAAGGTCTTTGACAAAACCAACAGCAAACCATCCCTTATTAAATAGGTGTTCACCCTCCAATTCAAAAGACTCTTGTTTTATATAATAATCGTTTGGAATACCTCTGGCCTCATTAATAGGTTTGATGCAATGCTCTAACTGTTGGCGATGATGAGTGAACACACTTTGCAGTGATGTTCGAGATATATCTAAATTTTTCAAACTATATTTTTTCTATCTATAATTCGGATTTAAACAAAACTCAAACTACTGTCAATCTCAAAATTGTTTAAAATTGTTGATTTTATTGATTTAATTTAGAATTAAATGGTTAATTTTATGATATGAGATCAAAAATTTTATTCTTTTGAATTTTTCCCATTGCGTTCCTTGGAAGTTCATTAATTATTTTGATTTCTTTTGGGATTTTATATTTTGCTAAATTTTTTATAAATCTTTTATTTAACTCAGTGATAATTTTTTCTCTAAGCTTACTTCCTATTACAATAATAGCTACTGGGACCTCTCCAAGATCAGTATCATTTTTTCCAATTACAGCAGACTCTATGACTTCTTCATAGTCATTTATCAAATCTTCAATTTCTTTTGGATAAATATTAAATCCTCCTGAAATTATTAAATCTTTTTCTCTACCAGAAATAGTAATGTATCCATCTTCGTCAATATAACCTAAATCACCAGTAATAAAAAAACCATCATCAGAAAATGCTTCTTGGTTAGCTTGATCATTATTCCAATAACTATTAAATACATTTGGACCTTTTATTTGAATCATTCCAATTTCATTAATGCCCATTTGTTTTTTTGAGTTATCATCAATTATTCGAATGTGCACTTGGGGTAAGGGCAAACCGACACTTCCTGGTTTTCTTTTACCAAGATAAGGGTTTGATGTATTCATATTAGTTTCGGTCATACCATATCTCTCAAGAATAGTGTGTCCTGTTTTTTGATAAAACATTTGATGGTCGATTGATGAAAGAGGAGCGCTNCCAGATATAAATAATCTCATATTGTTGGTAAGGTTTTTAGTAACCAAGGATGAGCCATTCATTCTTTTGTAATAAGTTGGAACGCCCATAAGCAATGTTGCTTTAGGTAGAACCGTAATTAAGTCTGTAAGGCTAAACTTGTCAAAAAAGTATACAGACAAACCACTAAGCAAAGTTGTATTTATGGCAACAAATAGGCCATGCGTATGAAAAATTGGTAGCATATGAATAAGTCGATCATTTTTTTGAATATCCCAATATACTTTAAGTGCAGAAGCGTTTGAATATAAATTGCCTTGTGAAAGAGCAACAGCCTTTGATTTTCCAGTTGTTCCAGAGGTATATAAAAAAGCAATAATATCGTTTATATCTACTGCCTGGATAAATGTTAATTCTTCATATTCTTCAATGTTAAATTTTAAAAAACCAATTTTAGGATCGATTTCAACCAAAGAGTCTTGACTAACAATATTTAATTTTTCAATTTCATTTTTACGGCCCGAACTACAAAAAACAAATTTTGGTTTTGAGTCNTTGATNAAATATTTTGTTTCTTCTAACGTATATTGATCATTCAATGGTACATANATTGCCCCTGTCATAATACAGGCNNCATATACNGCAAGTCCGTAAATACTTTTTTCTAATTGAAATAAAATTCTATCTCCTTTAGCTACTTGACTACTAACTAAATATTGTGAGATTTTTTTTGATAAAGAGATAAACTCTTGATAAGAGGTAGAAGATCCATCCCTGTAAATTAGGAATGGATCTTTATTATTAATATGGGGTTTTATAAAATTGTTATAAAGGAGGTTATTCCCCATAAACTTTAATAGTTAAATTACTTCCACGCTAAGTGTCTCTAGTCCGTCAATGTCACCAACTAGCTTATCACCTTTAACAATAGGCCCTACACCTGCAGGGGTGCCAGTCATAATTAAATCACCTGCGCTAATATCATAAAACTTTGAAAGAATGGCAATTTGTTCTGGAATTTTCCAAATCATCATATCTAAGTCACCGTCTTGGCGAACTTCATCATTAACATGAAGTTTAATATTGCCACTTTCCATCTTTCCTACTTCACTCATCGGCGTCAGACTTCCCATAGGGGCTGATCGTTCGAAAGCTTTTCCTATTTCCCAAGGTCTGCCCATTTTTTTACAAACACCTTGTAGGTCTCTACGGGTCATATCCAGACCAATACCAAATCCATAGATGTGATCGTAAGCGTCCTCTTCTTTGATATTTGAACCCCCTTTGTTTAGAGCAACTACTAATTCAAGTTCATAGTGAACGTCGCTGGACTCTGGGGGATAAGGAAACTGACCTGAAATATCAATATTATCAGTATTTTTTTGAAAAAAGAACGGTGGCTCTTTATCAGGGTCAAATCCCATTTCAATAGTATGGGCAGCATAATTTCTTCCAATACAGTACACTCTTCTTACAGGAAAATGTTTATCACTCCCTTTTACAGGTATGAGTGTTTTTTGTGGTTCTGGAATTACTAAGTTAGTCATTTTACTTTATTCTCCTTAAATTAACCTCTTTTGGAGGCGTAGTAATCAAAACGTTTTGCTAACATTGCTAATAACTCAGAAATTGTAAAAGCTAATGCAAACAAAACAATTATAATAGCCCAAAAGTGTGACATCAAAAATCTCGATGAATATAATTCAAATAGAGATCCAAACCCAACTATGGAAATTAGAAGTTGGCCAATGATGACACCTTTTACAGCTCTAATGAAACCTATTCTGATTCCACCTATAATTTCTGGCAAGGCTGCCCAAAAATAAATTTTAACAAATGCATCTATAGGACTGGCACCAAATGAATTAGCCATATCTACCAATGATCGATTTATTTGTTTTACCCCCGCTCTAGTATTTAAAATAATAATCCAAATTGCAAAAAGGGTTGTGACAATAATAATTGACTTTAATCCAAATCCAAACAAGACCATTAAAACTGGAACTAAAGCTGTTAGGGGGGCGCTCATAAACATGTTAACCCAAGGAAGAAACAATTCATCAATAAATCTATTTTTTCCCATAAAGATTCCAAGAGGAATGCCAATAACTAATGCATAAAAGAGACCACCAAAAAAAGCTATGGCAGTTTCATTTAAAGCTCTGATAAATGCTTTTGAGTCATAAATATCAAGTAAGGTAGTAAAAATAGATGATAGAGGTGGTAGAAAAAATGAAACCTCTAATCTACCTAAAACTTCCCATAATAATCCCCAAAGGATAAGTGATGTCATATTAGGTAGTTTAAAGCCAAAAATTCTCATGTTACTCTACGTAAGACCTGAGGGACTTCCAAATTTTTTCAACAGTGTCTAAATATTCACTATCTTTTCTGATGCTATCGACGTCCTTATTTTTAAAACCTGACGGCTTAATTATTTCAGAGACTCGGCTAGGTCTTGGCAATAAAATAGCTACTTGATCTGATACGTAAACAGCCTCTTCGATAGAGTGAGTAACAAATATAAAAGTTTTATTTTCATTTTTAACTAATTGTAGAAGTTCTTCTTGAAATTTTCTTCGTGTTTGCTCATCTACTGCAGAAAAGGGTTCGTCCATTAATAAAACTGGAGAGTCAACAGAAAGTGCCCTGGCTAAACCAACCCTTTGGCGCATTCCTCCAGAAAGCTCATGAGGAAAGCTATTTTCAAAGCCATCTAAACCTACTTGCTTAATGTACTTTCTAGCAATGTCTTCTCTTTCTGATTTAGCAACTTTTCTGAGTTCTAAACCAAAAGCAACATTTCTAATAACAGATGCCCATGGCATTAAAGCAAAATCTTGAAATACAAATGCTCTATCTGGCCCCGGCTCGGTTACTATTTGATCGTTGACATAAACTTCTCCTTGATTAGGGCTTAATAAGCCAGCAATTATTTTCAGCAAGGTAGTCTTTCCACATCCAGAAGGTCCAAGAAGAGATGTTAATTGACCTTTCGGAAAGTCTAAAGACATATCTCTTAATGCCTCCACGTCTCCATAATTTTTATATATTCCTTTAACGCTGACTGCGTTTACTGCTTCACTCATGAATTAACTCCTCTAAATTTATGATACATAACCTTGATCATTCCCTGCAAATAAATATTTTTCTATTCGCTCTAAAACATTTAAAAATAAAACAGCTAATACTATTATTGAAAAGATAGCTGCGTACATACTTGGATAGTCAGCAGTCATTCGACTATAAGAAATAATATCTCCTACCCCTGTGGGTGTAATTTTTAACTCAGCTAAGATTGCTCCGATAAAACCCGCTGATACACCTAATCGTAGTCCTGCAAAAATAACAGGTGAAGCAGAAGGTATAATAATTTTAAAAATCACTTCTCTTTCTGTACTTAAAAAAGATCTGGCCATTTCAATCATAGAAGTTGGAGTGTTTTTAACTGCTCCACTAGTATTAAGAACAATCACTGGCATTGCCATAATACAAACAACAAAGGTTTTTGATGCTATACCTATTCCATAGGCCATAATTACAAGTGGAATTAATGCTGCTAAAGGAGCTGATTGCATAATGATAAAAATTGGAGATACCAGCCAATCAAATTTTTCACTCAACCCAACCCAAACTCCAATCCCCACACCAATAAACGTTGATATTAAAACTCCAACCACCAACGGCTTTAGAGTTTCAGCATAGGCTACAAAAATTTGACCACTAATGGTTAACTGGCCTAAAGCTATCATAGACTCAAAAAATGTTGGAAATGCATAGTTTATTCCTGCTCTCGCGGAAATTTCCCAGGCCCCAAATATAACGAAAGCTGAGAGAAGTTTGAGTGTTAAAGGTCTTGAGATCATTTTGAAATTTATTTTACTGGGGTGAGCAAACACCCCAGTAATAAAATTATATCTTAATTACTGTCTAATGGTTTTAAATACCAAAAGTCCTCAATTTTTAAAGATGACATATCACCTTCAAGTTGACCTGCTTTAGAGTACCATTCCATATCAGCCATAGCAGCCTTTGCGCCACCACCGTTGACATCATATAATCCACCTGCAACAGCATCAGTATAAAAACCATCCAGCTCAGCTAGCACTTCATCTGGAAGTTCACCAATTGGACCATCGGGATTTGTTTCTCTTCTAATGATTGTAGGGTCATTAGCCATATCACGATAGACACTTAAAAGAGCACTCACAAAAATATTTACTGACTCTTCATTAGCCTTAATCCAATCAACATTAGCAAATAATGCTTCATCACTAGCATCGACATTAAACATTGGTAAAGTATTAAATTTATCACCATGAGATGCCATAATTTTATTTTTATTTGATAGGTCGATAATTGTTGCTTGCGCTTGGTTAGCTAATAAAGCAGCAACTCTGTTAGCTGATCCTGAAATATAAGATCTCTCTCCAAACTTGATGCCCAATCTTTCTTCAATAACATTAGCTATTGAGTCTGTTCCACCACCACGAGAGTGAAGTAGAATTGGTTCTCCATTAAGATCTTCGAGTTCGTTGTAGTCTTTTGTAGTTACTGGGAAGAACTTTAACTTTGATAATTGATAAATAATTCTGATTGGTGCTTTAGATTTTTGCATAGCAGAATAGGGAGTACCAAAGCCAATATCCATCTGACCACTAAGCACTGACTGAATTGCTAGCTCTTCATCAGAAAAAGCTGTCCACTCATAATCTAAGCCGTTTACTTTTGCTCTATCCAACGCCAAAAAGAATGCCGCTAGTTCATCTGATGGGGGTTCAGCTAAAGCTATTCTTATGGACTTAGCATAAGAAGATGAGACCATAACAGTGGAAAATAGGAACACTGTTACGAAAATAGTCTTAATTAATTTAATCATATTTCCTCCTAATTACTTTTGAATGATAAGAGTAAATTATTATCTGGTTGGATGACACAAGCCTATCTTTACAATTTTGTAAGATTATCAGTTATTTTGAAAACTAAGGTAGAAAAGTCTTTATATATAAGGAACTAATAATATCCTTCTTATATTAGATGAGAATACTTTTACTAGAGGATGATGCTCGGTTAGGGCCATGGTTGAAGAAAAATTTAACTGATGATGGAAATATTACTGATCTTTTCTCAGACGGCATAAGAGCAGAACTGGCTATCAAAAAAATAAACTATGAAATATTAATTATTGACCGAATGACTCCTGGAATTGATGGGCTCTCTTTAGTTAAAAAAATTAGAAGTGAGGGTAACAACATACCAGTAATTTTTTTAACAGCCTTAAATGAAATAGAAAATAGATTAGAGGGCTTTGAGGCAGGGGCAGATGATTATTTAGCAAAACCCTTTTCGTTTGATGAATTAATATCCAGAATAAATGCTATTTCTAAAAG
>NHLE01000020.1 GCA_002169365.1 Pelagibacteraceae bacterium TMED259
AATTTGATGGGATAATCTCTACACTACCTTTTTTTAAATATTTAACCTCTTGAAGATTTTCTTCAGGCGGAAAATATAAGTCATTAATACCAGGCATTAAGACGACATTGGCTTCAATAGAAGATAGAGCCTCTTCCAAGTTTCCTTTAAATACATCATTGTCACTTATATCGTGATGCTGCCATGTTCTAATCATTGCAAGTAGATCGTTTGCATCTCTCTTATAGTAAATAGTTCTCCAAAGTTTATCTAGTACCTCCTGAGGTGTTTTATATCCATCTTTTAAATATAATTTCTCCCTAAACCAATTTTGACCTAAAGCCCAACCGGCCCAAGTCATGGCCATTGTTGTCTTTCCTGCATTTGGTTGATCTTCATATTTTCCATTATTCCAATTAAGGTCTGAGGTTAATGCAGCATACATTCCTTCCAAAAATACATGTGTGTGACCGCTGGTTTGGGCGTGTGCACACATCGCTACAATATTTTCAACCATTTTTGGATACTGCGTGGCCCACTGATAAGCTTGTTGCCCTCCCATAGACCAACCTACTATTAATTTTATTTTTTCTATATGAAACACTTCCTTTAATAATTGATATTGAAAAGAAACATTATCTTGAATAGTAATTAAGGGAAAATCAGGTCCATTTAAAGGTGATGGGGCATTACTAGGAGATGATGACACTCCATTGCAAAACATATTAGGAATAATGATAAAATACTCTTTAGGATTGAGAGCTAGTTGTTCTCCTATTAAATAACCTTGCTCTAAATGAGTACCAGCGTATCTAGTGGGGTAAACAATTACATTGTCTTTATTTTCATTGAGCTCCCCTAGTGTTAAATAAGAAAGCTCAAGAGATAAATTTATGCCAGACTTAAGAGTAAAATTCTCAACTTTATGGATTTTAAGATTTTGACTACTGATCAATTAAAATAACTTTAGATATTCTTTTATTTCCCAATCAGTAGTTGTGGTGTGATACCTGCTCCACTCATCATATTTATAACCGATAAAATTATTTAACATTGATTCACTAAATACTTCTTTTGTTAATGGATCTGCCTTAAATGCATCAATTGCTTCTAATAGATTCCTTGGAAGAGTTTTTATTTTCTTACCCTCTTCTTCAGTAATATCATAGAGACTCTTATTAGTGGCTGCAGGTGGTTGCATATTTTNGGTGATACCTTTGGTTACAGCCGCTGANANTAGCGTAAAAGTTAANTAGGGATTTTGAGTAAGATCAGATGCTCTATCTTCTATACAAAATCTATTTTGTGGTAACCTGATCATTGCAGACCTATTATTGCTTCCATAGGTCATGTGCGTAGGGGCCCAAGTATGCATTCCGCCATCAAGACCTTCAACAGAAGGAACAAAACCGTTATAGGAATTAACTGTGGGACAAGCTAAAGCTGTGATAGCTGCACCATGCTCTAACATTCCAGCTACAGCATTCATAGCCCTTGCTGAAAACTTGTCTCCATCTTTGTATATATTCTTATTTTTTTCGCTAATACACTCCACACTATGGTTAATATGAGCACCTGATCTCCAGTCACTTATCTGGGTTTTAGGCATAAAAGATATNAAATATCCATGTTTCTTTGCTATTTCTTTTAAAAGAACTCTTAGGAAAATAAATCTATCAGCCATACCTAACATATCAGTATAACCAAAATCCAATTCATATTGCCCGTATGCTCCCTCTGCAACGACATCGTGAAGATCCCATTTAAGGTCTTCATTTAAAATATCAATGATCTCTTTTAAAAAATCCATACCTTCAATTGAGTATTCAGAATCATAACCAAAAGCTTGCCTTCTTAATGGGATGGGATCTCTATCAATAGCNTTTACAGGTTTACCGTCTTCCCATTTCATTACAAAAAATTCTGGCTCCATGCCAACATAAAATTTTAAATCTGCTTCAGCATTCTTTTTAATTTGCTTTTTTAATGTTTGTCTTGGACAAACATCATATGGCTTACCGTTCCACCAAAGATCAGAGAACACCCAAGCACAAGTTTTGTCCCAAGGACAAATTAATAACGAGTCAAGATCAGGAACAGGAATTTGGTCGTTATCAGCTGGACCTAATTCAGGAACAAAAGAGACTGAATGAACGGCAAATTGAGGGCCTTTTCCAGCACATAAATCTTCGAAGTCACTTATAGGCATTGGTTTAGTTTTAGGACTACCTAAAAAATCAATCCAGTGNGAGTANATGTANTTAACACCCTTAGACTCTAAATCTTTTTTAATTTCCTTAACCCTTTTTGGGTCAGGTAGTGCATCAACAAAATTTTCAATATATTCACCCATAATAGCTCCTCTTTTAATTTGAACAGTATAATAATAAAAAATTATTTTTCATTAAGAATAAATATTTAATTATGATAGATTTTTTTTATGAACATAAGTTTGTTTAAAAGAAAATGGAGGATGTTTTATAAGAGAGCATTTATTACTGCTTTTGTTATTCTTTCATTTATAACTATAGTAGATCAGGGTCTTTCAAATGCACTATTTGCTCGCAAGATCATAGATGTCAGTACTTTTGTTTTTGCTCTATTAAATATATTTTATTTTTCTGTAGGTTCAGGTCTTATTGCAATTATTGCGTTAGCTATAATGACTATAGCGACTAAAGAAAATTAACTTAACAATTTCAGCCAATTATTAATCTCAATTAATCTTTGGCCAAAGTCTTTATTTTCCTTGTTATTCAGGGTTTCAATAAGGTTATTGAACTCTAAGTTTGAAAAAAATTGTTGATACTGTTGTCTCCAAAAAATCATTAAATTCGATATATAGTCATATGGAAGTTCAGAATGGTATTGTGTACAAAAAATATTGTTTGATCTTGAATAAATAGACTGAATACAAAAATCATTTTTAGAAATTATTTCAAAATCAATTGGGATACTTTCAACTATGTCAAAATGATGAGCAGGTGCATCAAAGATTTTAAGTTTATTTTTATAAATAGATTTATTTAAAACCGGATTTATAATTTCAATATTTTTTGAGTAACCAAATTCTGGTTTCTCACTTTTTATAACTTTTCCTCCTAGGGCAGTTACAATAACTTGCATGCCCCAACAACTTCCCCATATTGGTTTTTTCCTCTCTATAATCTTTTTACATAAATCTAATTGAAAATTATTATGATTATTATTCTCATAAATATTTCCCCCGCCGCCAGTCCACATAAAAGCATCGTATGAATTTAAGTTAATAGATGGACCCTCTTCATAGGTATCACAAAGATCCACATTAGAATTAGGTAGTGTATCCTTTATTAAATCTTTAAATAAATTTTTTTGGAGAATGCAGTTTGCTTTTTCATGCTGGTTNTCACCGTCTTTTGTCCAGCCATTGACTACTAATATCTTAATCAATTATTTTTTTGATTTTTTAAAAAAGCTTTCTTTGAGATAATANTCATTATCTTTTTTNGCTAATCTTCTCAAAATAATTCCCATTATTATTATCCAAACAATAGANGCTAATAACTTATGTTCTTTAACTACTTCNACTATATTTTGAACGAATAGATTTGCGCCAGTATATTCCATNTATTTCTTTTAATAGATAAGGAGCGATTATAAAACCGCTCCTTAATAAGATAATTGATTACTTCTTGGTATTCTTAGCTGTTTCGGACTCGTGCCTTGCAGCTGACCAGGTTGTAAAGATGAGTATGGCTACACCAACAAGAGTCCAAAAAATTAAAGTACCCTCGCTATCTGCTGAGGTGAAATAAGCGTCTATGTCACCGTAGCTTGTAGCTGCCTTATCACCAGGCCATGAGTTAAAAATGCTCATATTTTTATCCTTTCAAAATAAGGTTAATAGTTAGTTGCCTTTAAGCCGAGTTCTGCTTTATCAATACCCGCTTCTTGAACGTGATCTGGAACTCTAAGCCAATCCATCATTTTCATGACAAACGAGATACCGTATCCAGGAACAAATCCAACTAAGAACATGACNATAGCACCTACAGCTTGACCCATAAATGATACTTGAGGAATGGTTTCGTCCATACCTGGGTAACCTGCAGCAAATAAACCACACGCTAAAACACCCCATATACCGGCGACACCGTGAACCGCTACAGCTCCAACAGGATCGTCTATCTTAAAGACTCTGTGTAACCAGTCATTTGCAGGAATGATAATACAGCCACCTACAAAACCTAGAACAAAAGCGAGACCTGGGTACCAAACGTCTAGACCGGCTGCACAGGAGAATATACCCGCAAGTCCACCAGACATCATCCAGAAAGGATTACCTTTACTTATCCAGAAAGCACCAATCATTCCACCGCCAAGACCCATGAGGGTATTGTAAGCGAAAGAAGACATGGTTGCAGGAACAAAATAAATAGTAGTCCAAGTGTAGACACCTTCATATCCGGCAATGCCAGGCCAAATCAGACAAGCACCTAGGAAACCAAAGAAACCTACGATTATCATAAGAAGTCCAACAAATGAGAAACGTAAGTCATGACCTTCTAATTCATTCATTGTGCCATCTGCATTGTATCTTCCAACTCTTGGTCCTAAGTTTAAAATAACACCAAAAGCAAACCAACCAGCAATCATGTGCACAACACCAGCTGCTGCCACGTCATGATAACCAAATTGAGTTACAAGCCATCCATCAAAATGCCAACCCCAAGAAGCACCAAGGTTCCAACAAACTGAACCTAAGAGTACTGCTAGAAATACGAAAGAACTTATTCTTATTCTTTCAATAACTGCCCCTGAAAAAACAGATGCTGTTGTACAAGCAAANAATGTGAAAGCCGCCCAGAATACACCAGTTAATTGATCTGAAAGCATAGGNCCCATTGATACATTCCANGGCACTCCATANCCTTCCATATCCATAGGNACTANNCCATGAGGAAATGCAAGNTAGATATACCANCCAAATAGCCAAAACGTNGGTATCATAAACGCNAAAGCGAGTAANTTCTTAACACCTGAGGAAACAGCATTTTTCATACGTGAAGCTCCAACCTCATACATTAAAAAACCAACGTGAATTGCAACCATTAGTCCAGTCATTAAATAGTACCACCCTTCGGCAGCAACATATGTCTGGGCAACAAGTGCGGACGTTAATTCTTCTAAAGTCATAAATGACCTCCTTATTTTATAAAATAATATGGAAAGAACGAATGTCTTATGTACACAAGACATTAGAATCGCCTTTCCTATCCTTGGGCTAATATTACTCTTTAATTGACTAAATTTAAGTTTAAAAAAACAAAAATTTGATAGAAAACCATTGATTTACAGTGTTTTTTTGTCATATTCTACCCCAAGATAAATTTTAGAGGAGTTTATATAATGGTAACAAATCTTCACCAATTTGCTAAAAAAAATGGTGTTAAATATTTTTTTGTAAGTTTTGTAGACTTATTTGGAGTACTAAGATCNAAGCTAGTTCCAGCAACAGCTATCGACGAAATTCAATCTGAGGGTGCNGGTTTTGCTGGTTTTGCAACATGGCTTGATATGTCGCCCGCCGATTCAGATATGTTTGGTATTCCGGATGGAGACAGTGTTATTCAACTCCCTTGGAATAAAGAAATTGCCTGGGTGGCCTCTGACTTGTATATGGATGGCAAGCCCGTAGAGGCATCGCCTAGAGTTGCGCTTAAAACTCAAATAGAAAAAGCAAACAAGCTAGGNATGTATATGAAATCTGGCGTTGAATGTGAATATTTTTTAGTNAATTCNGATGGAACTTCCCTATCAGANCCNAAAGACACTCAAGAAAAACCTTGTTATGACTCTTCTGCTCTAATGAGAAGGTACGATGTCATCACAGAAATATGTGACTCAATGATTACATTAGGATGGAAGCCCTACCAAAATGATCATGAGGACGCTAATGGTCAATTTGAAATGAATTGGGATTTCTCTGATTGTTTGCAAACAGCAGATAGACATGCTTTTTTTAAATTCATGACAAAGACAATTGCAGAAAAGCATGGGCTGAGAGCTACTTTTATGCCAAAACCATTTACTAATTTAACAGGNAATGGNTGTCANAGTCATATCTCTGTTTGGGATAANACAGGTAAAAAGAATTTATTTTTAGATAAAAAAGATGAGTTAGGGCTATCAAAAACAGGCTATCACTTCTTAGGAGGAATAGTAAACAGTGCTGATAAAATGGCAGCTATATTTAATCCAACAGTAAATAGCTATAAAAGAATTAATGGATCNGTCACACTCTCTGGAGCNACTTGGTCNCCNAGTTCAATTACGTGGGCTGGTAACAATAGAACTCATATGGTTAGAGTTCCTGGTCCAGGTAGATTTGAATTGAGATTAATGGATGGTGCATCAAATCCTTATTTACTTCAGGCTGGTAGTTTGATGTTAGGATTAGATGGAGTTATGAATAAAAGAGATCCTGGAAAAAGGCTTGATATAAACATGTACACCGAAGGTCACAAAGCAGGAAAAGTTAAAAAATTACCTCTTAATTTATTAGACTCAATTAGAGCTTTTGAAACATCTAAAGTTATAAGACAAGGCTTTGGAGATCAATTTGTAGATAGCTATGTAAAACTAAAAAACAAAGAGTGGGATTCCTATTCAAGAAACCTCTCTCAATGGGAAAGAGAGACAACACTAGATTGTTAGTAGAATTATCACCTGAGGTATTGCAAGAAAAATTTTTAGATTGGCAATGCCAGTCTAGGTTAAATGCTTTTAGAACTCAAGGCGGTAGGCCAAATACATCCATGACTCCTCATCTCCTAGACATTAAAGGAAATGAGTACTCTCAAATAATAGTAATTCTCGTTGAGAATGATTGTGAAGAAACGACAAGGATGTTTGAATATAACTTTAAAAAAACCCATGATCCAGCAGAGCGCTATGAGAAAATAAATAAATTTTTATCTTCTGAGTTTTTTTTAGACAAACATAAATTCAGCGATGCCTTATTTGCTACCTTTCCTAAAAAAAATAAATTCATTAAAGACATTCTAAAAAAAGGAAAGTGTCTTTTAGATTTTATTCATCTCTCTACAAACTATAGGCTTGAGTGTACTCCCTTTAAATTAGATGAAGATGAAAATGCCTGGGAGAATGTTTTTTGGCACAATCTAAATTTCAATCCTGGACTGAATAAAGACATTGATGTGATTAAATTCATTCCTAATTGGAAAAAATCTAAATTAATACGGATTTCTGAATAAAAAAAAGCGGCTAGAAAAAGCCGCTTTTAAGATTTTTTTAAGCTAATAAGTAAATTATTCGTTTAACTTGAAGTTATCACCTTTAACATAAGTCTTTTTCAAAGCTACAAGTGGGTGGTTAGAAGACATTTGAAACTTTATCAAAAGCTCTCTCGCCAACATGTCTCTTTCTTGTTGTCCATTTGGCAACTTCATTTTTGATGGGACAGTAATCCAACCATTAGCATTTCTGTCAAAAACAGCCGGCTTATCACCTTCATATCCCATATGAACATCCTCGAGCCAATTCAAGTCATCCCATCCCATAGTCTCTATGTAGGTTTTTAAAAATGGGGTTAACTTTTTATAATCAGGTATTAAATTAACGTCATAACGATAACCGATATGTTGGCCAATAGACTTTTCTCTTTCGGATTTAATATCTTTATCCTTAAGTTTTGCTCCACCAACTGTTTTATATCCGCCGCCTTTGACTCCAAGAGAAAATGACTTACTTACCTTTTTTGTTTTCGTGGTCTTTTTAGCTTTGGTAGTTTTTTTTGCTTTTGCCATATTTATTTCCCCTTATATAGAATGGTAATTTTTAACACCAACGGTCATATCAGTTCCTGCTAAAGGAACTTTTGCCATTGCAGATGCTTCCATTGTTAAAGCCGCTAAATCTTCTGGCTCTAAAGAATGAATATTAGTTTTTCCACATGCTCTTGCCATCAACTGAGCTTCTAGAGTCATAGTATTAAGCATATTATATACTCTTTCAGCTGCCTCTGTTGGGTCTAAGCGACTTCTTAAAACTGGGTCTTGAGTAGCAACACCAACAGGACATCTACCTGTGTGACAGTGATAACAAAATCCTGCCTCTACACCCATTTCTTTTTCAAAGTCTGCTTCTGGGATATCTTTATT
>NHLE01000021.1 GCA_002169365.1 Pelagibacteraceae bacterium TMED259
GAAAAACGTGAGGGGTGAAACAAAGTGATTGAATGTGCGATCTGTAACTGTGTTACACATTCTGTTACGCCATTTGGCAAAATCTCAACAAAGAATCTACAGAAGGACGGCGTAAGTGAATTCAAATAATCGTATAGATTCAGCAATTCCAGCCGACTTTTTTGCAGCTTTTAGCTCCGTCTCGATCAAATTTGATTCGAATCAAATTTCTGCAAAGACAAGACTCCTCGCGGCTGCAATGGTTGATGTTCGCAGCCACCCATCAAGCGATCGGCCATGGAAGAGACCCTCATCTAAATACTGCTTGATTGCTGCAAGTGGATTATCACGATATATGGGGATAAGGTCCGGATTTGTTGCCATATAGACGCATGCAAGATCAATTGCACGATCGTAGTACGTGGATGCATCGGGAGAGTGAGTTTCTGCCCATACTTGTATGTTGGCAAGTGCCGCAGGATTCCCTATTACCGCTGGATTGGTTTGGAGGTAGGTCAGAGCATCGACATCACCCCCGATAGTTCCCACAGTGATGTTCTGGTGTAGCGAGGAAGATATTTCTGAAAGAGTTGTTTGCTGACTGGCGTCACTATCGGGTGTCGCAGAAAGAATCATAATGGCAAGCTGTGAATCTTCTCGGATAATGTCATGTTGAAAAGAAAACTGCTGGCTCGTCGGGAATGAAACATCAGCTGAGTAGTGTGTCGTCATCGGCATTGATGTACTTGACATGGCAAGCGGATTGAAACGCGCCAGCTGAAGATTCCGCATCGCATTTACAGAATCATTATGACTCAGCAGGGAGTTGTCGAGATTCATTAACCGGAACGTTTCATTAGGTCTAAAATTGCCGTCTCGATTTCCCGTTCCAGCCGTGACATCCCAGCTGTTCCAGTACTCTTGAATTTTGTCAGCATTGGTTTCAAGAAAATGTTTGGATCCGATGGCAACACCAATATTCTCTGAAGACTTCATTGGCGCCTCAAGAACCATCTCAATCGCTACACGAATGTCTTCTTGGTCAGTCTCGGTACTTGTCAATTCGTTTATAAGGCCTGCAGTGAGTGGTAGTTCAAGATTCACGGCATGGAACGCGAGATCATGAATTGTGTTTTGCTCACCGGGGATAGAACTGTCTGCATCTGGCTGGATTGTGTTCAGGGATGGTGAGAAAATTGGATTTTCGAACAAGGCAAGCGCACTGTTTGATGTCTTTGGAAGCGGCAGGTACTTGCTATTGAGTGGTTCGACGGAGTCATAGGTGTAGTTCGGGTAATACACTGCCTGAAGAACCTTGTTCGATGTGATCGTTTCCACGCCGGATCCGAGATAATTTGCATTGTTCCAGGTTGAATATGTTTGCAGGATTGGGTCGCCATTTGCATCAGGCTCCCAGAAGGTGAAGTTCCATCCAGCAATATCGAGGACACTTTCTTGCAAATATGCAGATGTCGGAAGTGTGTTGTATTCAGTCCATAACTTATCAACGTACCCATGATGCAGATAAAATATGGAATCACGACCAGCAGTCGGTACCCAACCAATGAGAGATGGTGCGATATTTGAGGATTCACCAAAAAATGTTGTTAGGTAGTTGGAGTCATCTATGATGCTCGTGATGGCACTTGGGTCTGTAGAATACTTGTCACTAATGAAGTTGTAGACGTTTCCATAATTACCCTGTTCGATTGCATTTCTCAGAGTTTCTCCGGCATCAGATGGAATGGTGTTACTTTCCCAGAGCGTAGGGACGTTTTCAAGACGTGCGATGTCCACCATGTCAATCCAGTTTGAGATTCTTGGTAAAGCCGTGTCAGACATTCCACCGATGACATCATGAGCAACTGCGTGAGGCGAGAGTTCAGCTAGTGAGTTGAATTGAGTGAATAATGTCTGGGCTTGTTGAAGAGCGACACTCTGATTGAAGTATTGAGAGACACTGACTCCTGTTTGTGCATTGCCGGGTACAGGAACAATGCCAAGGTCGCCTTCAGGCATGTGTGTTTCACTCAGAGGTAGCCCCGCGTTTATATCGGCTCCGCGAATTTTTTCGTAGAGCGAGTTTGGGCGACCATTATGCATGGGTTCACGGAAACCTTGCGGGAGAGCACTGTTCTCAGGTGTACGGTAATCCCAATAGGGAAGCGCCCATGTTTCGACATCTGCGTCACTAAGCTCTGCAGCGAACGGAGAATTATTATCTGTTTTTTCATTGATGAGTACTTGCCGAATAACTTTTTCAAAAGCGGCGATATACAGTCGATGCCAAGCAATAAAAACAACACTAAAATTCTGCGTGGGAATAGTAGGATCGACACCTTGGGCTTGAGCCCACAACTTGACCCAGTGATTGCAGTTGTTGAGAACAACTTTCCAGTCGCTGAAGGCTTCATCAGCTTCTGCGGTAGTCATGAATCCTTCGTCAATCATCCCTTGCTTCAGGCTGCTGAGGGTTGTCCAAAAGGTTCCATGGATGCCAGCTTGGACATCCCAGCTATATGGGTTATCGGAAGGGAGGCCTTTCATGACATCAACGGCTATTCGGTAGAGATCAATAGCGTTTGCACCCTCTGGCGTATGCGCACCATAACGAATGAAGTCAGGATTTCCGGTTTCAAGAGAGGAGTCTTGGAAATCTTGTACTAGATCTGAGAATGTGAGTAATGATTGTGATGCGGTTGAAGAGTCGCCTTCTCCGTGCGTGTTTGACGCTGAAACGGTCAGTGTGTAATCACCTGACTGCAGATCTGCAAGCTCGATAGTCGTGCTGTCGGTTACGGTGATTTCTTGAGAAATGCCATTATCTGTTGATACGATGTAATGAGCGGTTGGGGCAGCAGAAGCGGTCTGAGACCAAGAGACGGTAAGTTCACCATCTGCATCGGAGTATGCCTTGAGGTTCTCTACGGCACCCGGTAACAAAGCTGGATCTGGCGCTACGCTCGGACTCCCGTCATCCCAGCCAACAATTTCAAATGCTTTTTGCGTCACTCCATCTGTGGACTTTGGTAGCCAACGAATCTGGTCATCTTTTTGGATGATGCGATTTTGCAACAGTTGCAGGAGTTGTCTTGGGTTACTGGTAGTTGGCGGCGTAGATACATCATGCCATTGATCGGCTGCTGCGTCCCATTTCTCAACAGTTGAGCCGGCAACAACGCCAGTAATGACAAAACTCTTGGTGTCTTGTCCGACAAGTTCTGACTTGCCGAACACCACCGGGTCAACACCAACAAGGGATTTATCAATGTAGACTTCACAGACTGGTTCGAGCTGTGGCCTGATACCAGATGCATCTAGGGCGATACGTTGTTCCAAATGCTCTAGTGAGAGTGTCTTTGAACGCTTGTTCACACTACGATCGTTGGTGTTGGTAGAACGGTTGAAAAGAGTGTTAAGAAATCGCATGAGTGCCCCGCCTGAGTTCCCAAAGAGTTACCTTTAAAGATACCTTTGTTTTTCAGGGGACGCCAGAAATTATTGAGCGTAGGAAATGTGCGTTAGTTCACATGAAGTTTGCCTACCAGGGTGCCAGTTGAGGCATTCTTCCACACATGTCCCGCACAAATTTGAATAACGTTATCAATTGATTTCTAACAAGCTTTACCCGCCTTTTTCGCTAAGCGCTTCTTTCATTTCGTTCCGGGTGAGCTTTTGATCACCATTCTTGTCCCATTGGTTGAATTGTCGAAACACAAGGGAACGTGGATTATTTACTTCTTCTCGTGTGAGAGTTCCATCACGATTTAAATCAAATCGTAATAATATCTGTGGGACAATTTCTGGCCCCAATGTATTTCGTTTTATATTGATTCGTTGGTGTTCTGAGATAATTTTGTATTCATCTTGCGTTATGGTGTCATTTGACGATCGAGAAGCCTTGCGAAAAAACTCACGAGTAAACTCACGAAATTCAGGAGCAGAATCTTCAATGCGAAGGATCCCACTTCCAGTTGAATCAAGAATCTGAAATACATCAGTTGGACTTCCTTGAGGTCCTCGTATTCTTTGTGGCTGAAATGGCCTGCCTTGCGCAGCATATGTGCGAGCAATCGTGGCTTGTGAATCGGTTATAGGTTTGATGCGAGTCGGTATTCGGCCAGGTCCAGCACCCATCATCAAATTATTATTTTTTTCAAAAATAGTGTGTGGTAAACCAAGAGCGTGGCCTAACTCGTGTGCAAGCACAGCAGGTGTCTGCAGTCCTTTAGGACCCCGCGTTGCAAAATAGACAACGCCATCAGGCTTTGGGATAAAAACCCCACCAATTGTTTTTTCAAAGTCCTCCGCGAGTACAACATTAAACCCGTTGGCAAGTAGATTCTCGCGCTTGGTGTTGGCAATCAGAGCGGGTGCTATCTTTTCACGATGCTGGGAAAGAGCGAGAGCAAACGCTTCGGGCACCTGTGGTGTCATGTTCTGGATCGATTCAATGTCCCAGATGATTGAAGCCTGTTTCCATGTTTCATTTACTGCTTTCATTTGCTCTCGTATGTCGTCATCACTCATCGAACAGTTGAGTCGGGGTTCGGTTGCAGTGCGAAAGCGATGAATACGAACAGGAAGAGTAATGGATTCATTATCAGCAGAGGCTGAGATGAGTTCCCGTGCCTGCAAAAATAACACTGCCAAACAGATCAAAAGGGAAGATAAAGAAAACGGAGTTGCCATCGTGAAGACCTGAAAGATCAGAACTATGTATGTGAAGTTTTTGTGTTATTTCGATGAAAGAGGAATTCAATCGATCTACTAACAAATTGATTTCAAACCGGTGTTTACTGCATCTCAAAGCGAATAGAGCTTTTTGATTCGGATACTAATTTGCCATTCCATCCAACGAGTGAGAATGCTTCTTCTGCTTGTGGTGATTCGGCTGGCGGTATCCACCGCAGTTCATCATCTGGCTTAACTACTCTTAATGAAAGTAATCGAAGTAATTCACGTGGATTACTGGTTGTTGGAGGCGTAGAGACATCAACCCATGTATCTCCAGACTTCTTTTCAACGGTTCCACGTACAGAATCGACGACGAATCGAATGCCAGATACTGATGGAAGCAGTGACGTAGCAAGATTATTCCATGAAAATACAAATGGGTTTGGCCCCGGAACGCTGTTATCAACAATGATTTTTGTCGAGGGAAGCAGTTCTGGTCGTTCAACACGAGGTAGAGAAATTCCAATGTTGACAGTTGGTTTGAGATTTCTTCTTCCGATTGCAGTTTTATTATTGGTTGTTATGAATTGGTTATCAGGTAGTTCAACCATTGGGGTATATGCACCGACGGCTGATGAAAATGAAAGATGTGAACCAGGAAATTCATATGTTCCTTGAGCATCAGTCACAACCTGAGGCTCTTCTGTTGTGAGTGTTAAGGACCAGTTGTCGAGCATATAACTATGGTTTGGATCAGCATTCATGACCTCGAGAGACCAGGATCCATTGGCCGGGGTGTGCTTAAACGCCGCAAGGTTTGCCAATGACATATGGTCAGCTGAAGAGGTTTCCATCAAGATGGTTTGACTACTTCCAAACACGGTTGTTGAATCTTGATGGGAAAAGTTGCCCGGACTATTAAATGCTTGTCCTACGAGCTTTGTACCAGTGATCGGCACCCGGATGCCAAGCGGGCTTATGAGTGTCAGAAAGACTCGGTCTTGTCCTGACGGATCGCCGCCTTGGGGTGCATGTATGGTGTAGCTCAGTTCCAAATCTGTAATTGTGCCAGCCATGTTCGCAAATGTAATGACGGACCCAGCCTTTGCTGGCCAAATCAGCTCGTTTTCATACGTTATGTTTTCGGGAGTAAAGTACCGAGCAGCCGAATGAATGGTGAGTGGCTGAACATTTGGTTCTGTCAAAGTTTGCTCGGATTCACGAATGCCGTTGCCGTTACTATCAAGAAAGACAGGCATGCCCTCAAGAGGTCGGTCACCCTGGTCTTGGATTCCATTCCTGCCAAAGTCTTCAAAGACCTTCCCTTGTATGGAAATGTCTGCAATACGGGCAGCTGCCTCCTTGGCCCGAATGAGCCCTACACCAGTCGGATAGTTGAAATGTTCAGGGTCACCAACTGGCGGAAGCGTTGGCGGATCTATTGTTGGCTGATCATCTCTATCAATCGGCAGTGGCAATGCAGAGGCGGCAAGGTGCTCGTAGATTTCTGCAGGAGTCAGTTTCTCATTGAGCTCAAGCAGTAGTGCAGCAACAGCTCCAACATTGGGTGTCGCAGCAGACGTACCCGAGAAGTTTTTTAATGTATCCTTATCTGGGTCACCAGACCCAAAAAAACTTGTGTCGCCGTTCTGGGGTGCGATGAACCGTGGTTGTGGCCGATATTCAGGTTCCTGCCTTTGGCCATCGGAATCGAAAAAAATTGGTGTCCCACCAAAGGAACTGAAGTCAGACAGCACAGATTCCCAATCCGAAGAATTCGCCTGATACGCAGGGGTACTCCAGTATTGTGCTGCCCCAACGTTTGCAGCAAGTTTCGAATTATTATGTCCCCATACTGTGCTGGACCCATGCTCTGCATATTCAATGAAACTGGTTTGAGGAAAATCTTCTCCAACTGGAGGCTGGCTGCCGTCAAATACCGTAATCCACTTAAAAAATGTGGGCAATTCTTGACCCCCACCACCATCATAGCCATGAGTGTTATGAACAAACGCTACATAAAAAGTATTTGGAAGTGCTTCTAAGACTTGCGTTCCGCCTTGCTGCATTCCACTTAGAGGATAGAGAGACATTGGATAGTCGGGATCGCCGATAGCTTTCCCGAAGTACACTCGTTCTCCATTTTCTTCAGTAAAGAACCAAACCTCATTTGCACTGTTGTTGTGTTTTGCACTGTTGTTGTGTTTCCAAGGTTGATCCCACTGCACAAAAAAGTTGTTTTTATTAAATGCGCCTGGAAAATACACCTCCTGCATAATATCAATGTTTTCTGCATCAGGATCAAAGTCATGATAAAGATACTGCTCTGTATTACCTGGAACTGATGATGGAAGTTGAGAGCTGATTTCCGGGTAGGGTGTGCCACGAAAAGTCGATTGGTAACTTGTATTAGTATCATTTCCAGCGGCGCTGAAATACGCTACCGCTTTGTTTCCGTCTTTTCCTTCAACAGCCCAGTCAACAGCCTGAGCGATAATACCGTCCTGGAACCATGGCACAATGGGGTCGTATAAGTCGTCGACGATGATATTTACTTTGATATCGTCGACCAATTTCTTGATTACGCTGACGTATCTTTCTGCCCACTCGTTTGCATGATCTATCGCCATACTTGGACTTGTCGGATCACCAAAATCTGTTACAGGATTAGGAGTGGCAAAGTAGATCTCTGCATCGGGGGCAATCGCATGGACCAACTGTGCCATCCCGCGTCCCTCGTCATCTTTATAATCTACGTCGTTACAAATATATGAATAGCCTCTGCTATCCGTCCCCTTCATGTCAGGAAGTACACCGAGCGCAATGTCCTCATCCATGCCACCTAACGCATTAAAGCTGGTGGAGATAACTCCAATCTTCATGCCTTTTCCAGTTACCCCATAACGCGCTCTCACAACATCAGCGAGCATGGCGACGTCAGCCTGATTCAGGTTACTACTCGAATAGCCGCTCCCAATGACATGAGGAGCAGCACGTCCTTGTTGTTGATACGCATTTTTCAAGGTATCGTACGTAACATGCCAGCTTTCACCTTCCGCCTGCTCAAGGCCGTTGGCTGACAGGTAGTGTCGTGGTTCAAGTCGTTCTGACGACAACACAAACTCAGGCCGGCTTTGTCTGCGTGATGGACGGGGATACTTTGTACGCTTGTGCACAGAACGGAATATAGAAGAAAATAGATTCATCAAAAAATTCCAAAAAAGTTTTTAACCACCCACCAACAGCTACCCGATTTAAGCATGACTTCTAAATAAGACGGCTGCAATCTTTTGTTGTCTCAATTCTCTTTGTGAGGGAACAACGCGGGTGAATATGCGGGCTTTAACCGTTTTACAGACCTTGCTGTGCACTTTTAGAAGCGTATTGAGCAGCGTTGTCATCATGGATTTGATTCAAAGACATTTTTTAGAAGCACGACACCCCATGAATCTAGGCTGTCGATCCCAGACACTTCGAGATGATTGCCGGTTGCTGTAATAGTCAATTGAATGGGCGATTCCCCTGCTTGGTAGAAAGTAGCTTTGGAATAGACTGGATTTTTTAGGTTGAGAATCAGGCCATTTTGTGTCACCAATTGACGGGCATCATCGAAGTTAGTGTTGATCACATGAACAACCAAACTGTTCGGCTGCGT